>CAZEIW010000231.1:0-27790 GCA_964512305.1 uncultured Burkholderiaceae bacterium
CCGATACACATGGCGCGGAAGAAAAGCGGCGGCAGGTTTTGCACGCCGAACTTCATGATGGGCCAGTTGATGCCCCAGGCCAGGGTTAGGAGGGCTAAGAGGAGGAGGTCGCGGCGGGAGAGGGAGTGCATGGACGAGGGCTTGGGCGCAAACGCGCAAAGCTATCACACTGGACTCGCGTTCCAGCAACCGTCACTTCAGTGCTCCTATGTCGTGCTCGCGCCCAATCCCAGGCGCTCCACCCGGTTTCTGCAACAGCTTCAGGCCCTCCGTTCAACCGAGTGCTCGTGCAAGTTGAACATACAACTCCCTAAGCCGCAGTGTTGTCGGTCCCGGCTTGCCATTCCCGACCCGGCACCCGTCAATCATCACGACAGGCAAGATAAAGGTGGACGCACTCGAGACAAACGCCTCCCTAGCGCAAAGCGCCTCTTCAACCGAGATCGTCCTCTCTTCTACCCGAAAACCACCTTCCCGCGCCATCGCAACCAGCGCGTTCCTAGTACACCCAGCAAGAATCGACGCGGTGTTTGGCCGCGTAACCACCGCGTCCTCTCCCGACACTACAAATACCGACGAAGACGCTCCCTCTGTAATCATTCCGTCCTCGATCAGCCAAGCCTCCTCACAACCCGCTTCGGCCGCCGACCGTTTTGCCAATACTTGCGGCAAGAGAGCCACGCTCTTAATGTCCCTGCGTGCCCAGCGTAGGTCGGGTGTCGTCTTCACCGAGATGCCAATCTCGACCGATGGGTTAGTCACGATCTCCTTTTGCTGGCAAAACATAACGGTCGTCGGTCTAACACCTCCTTTGCACAGGAACTCTCTCCTTGCAGCTCCTCGTGTTACCTGCGTGTACACGATCCCTTCAGTCAGTGAGTTCCGCAAAACGAGAGCTCGTTGTGTTTGCACGATTTCGTCTGCCGACTCTCCAACCGGCAGGGCGATCGCCGCCAGTGATCGCATGAGACGATCGATATGAGAAACGCTATCAACTAGATTGCCATCCAGGACCGCCGTAACTTCGTAGACACCATCGGCAAAAAGAAATCCTCTGTCAAAGATCGATACCCGAGCTTGGGTTTCCCGAACAAAGGAACCGTTAACCCACGCAATACCACCCACATCGGCATCCGTCATACCATGGACCTCGTTAGTACCGTCCAACCATATGCTCAGTGGGCCAGAATCTTTGAAAGGAACGTTCGGGCGCGCACATTACAAGAATTCTCGAAGAACTCCTCCGTCAACGTATCCAACACAACTTCGCCTGCATCCATAAACACAACTCTATTGGCAACTCGCCGAGCAAACCCCATCTCGTGCGTAACGACGAGCATAGTCATCCCCTCGCTGGCAAGTTGCACCATAACCTCCAAGACCTCGTAAATGGTCTCTGGATCGAGAGCGGAAGTTGGCTCGTCGAATAGCATCGCCAACGGATTCATTGCAAGCGCCCTTGCAATCGCAACACGCTGCTGCTGACCGCCGGACAGTTGGCTAGGATATTTGTCTGCCTTATCCTTGAGCCCTACTCTCTCTAATAGATTCAGGCTAACTGCCGCCGCCTCCTCGAGACTGCGGCCCAACACCTTCCGCTGCGCTAAACACATATTTTCAAGAACTCGAAGATGCGGAAAGAGTTCAAAGTGCTGGAAAACCATTCCAACCTGAGAGCGCAGCTTCGCGAGATTTCCACGACTTCGGACCACGTTGACGCCATTGATCAGCACTTCGCCACTTTGAATAGGCTCGAGCGCATTAACGCACTTGATGAGCGTTGACTTTCCTGAGCCAGACGGTCCACAAATCACTACCACTTCACCCGGGAACACACGCAGTGAACAATCACGTAGAACTCGAAATGTCGGTCCATACCACTTTGAGACGTTGCGAACCTCGATCACGCCTTCCTCCGTCTACGTTGCTGGCATCACTTTGGATCGCAGATTAGCCACAAATATCGATCCTGCGAGCGATATTACGAAGTAGATGCTCGCGGCGAACAGGTACATTTCCACTAAGCGCCCGTCGCGGTGGGCGACTTTGCTCGCTGTGCCTAGAACGTCCGATGCAGATAGAACGTAGACGAGAGAGGTATCTTGAAACAACACAATTACCTGTGTCAGGATCATGGGCAGCATGTTTCGAAACGCTTGAGGCAGTATCACGAAACGCATCGCGTCGAACTGGTTCAAGCCAAGCGCGTGCGCCGCCGCCAGCTGACCACGAGAAACGGACTTGATCCCCGCACGCGCGATTTCCGCGAAATAGGCCGCTTCAAAGAGAGTGAACGTAACTAACGCTGATGGGAACACGCCCACCGCAACAGGTCGCTCTGCCCCGATGATCCATTGCCCAAGGTATGGGGCCAAGAAATAGAGCCAGAAGATAACCAAAACGAGCGGCAGGGATCGCAAAACGTTTACGTATATAGCCGCGGCTTGCGTCAACACTGGTTGGGCGCTAACACGCACTATGGCCAGGAGGGTTCCGAGAACGAAGCCACCGAGCGTGGCGAAGGTGGTTAGAAGCAACGTGAAGGGCAAGCCATCACGAAATAGATGGTCCGCCGACCGAAAGACTTCGTCGAAGTCGAAGTGCGCAAGCATTCGTGCGCGAGCTATTCAGCTCCGTTGCTGGATGGAATAGCCAGTCGTCTTTCGACGAATCGCATTAATATCGCAACCGACCCATTAATTGCAAAGTACAACGCCGTTGCTGCCGCAAATGACTCAAACACCTGGAACGAAAATTCCTGCATGGCTCGAGCCTGCGCCGTAAGTTCCGGCAGACCAATCGTTAGAGCCACAGACGTGTTCTTGATGGTGTTAAGTAACTCCGAAGTCAACGGCGGAAGGATTGTGCGCGTCGCGACCGGTAGCAAGACGAATCGACATACCTGTGTTTCGCTCAAGCCAAGCGCCAATCCAGCATACCTTTGCCCGATGGGCACGGATGTGACGCCGGCTCGGACTATCTCCGCCACCCTAGCTGACATGAAGAGACCTAACCCGACCACTGACGTGAAGAACGACGCGCTTGGTAAATGTTTGAGCCATAGACCCGCTGTGGAGGGAAGCACTTCTGGTAGTACGAAATACCAAAGGAACAGCTGCACGAGTAGCGGCACGTTCCTGAATACCTCAACGTGCACCGCGCATATTCCCTCGACGAATTTATGTCGCGAAGTACGGAGAATCCCGACGACCGCTCCAACGAAGAGCGCTAGGACCCAAGCGCAAGCTGCTGTTGCAATGGTCCATTTCAGGCCCAAGAGCAACAAATCGAAATAGGTGTCGGCGCCGTCGGGCGATTGCTCCCAAAAGATGCGCCAATTCCAGCTGTAATTCATGGCAGCCGAACGTGAGCGAGGGGGATCTTTTCAAGGAAATGCGGTGGGAGCGGACTTGCGATGACCCTACGATCCCTTTGCCGCTAGGGGCGGTACGACGCTGCATCCGGTGAGTCCGATGGATGCGATAAGACTCTTTTGAGTGCACCCTCTAGCGGCACTTTAAGAGTGATCCCTTTCGGCGGAATGGGCTTTAGGAACCATTTTTCGTACAACTCCGCACCCTCGCCATTTCGAAAAAGAGTGGCGGTTGCGTTGTCCGCTACCCTCTTGAATGCGGGATCGTCCTTGCGGAGCATGATTCCGTACGGCTCAGGCGCCGAGAACGTTTCCTGCGAGATCACGTAGGCGCTCGGGTCTTTCGAGCTTGCGACGAGGCTCGCCAAGAGAATGTCGTCCATCACAAACGCCGCCGCGCGTTCGGTTTCAACCATTAGAAATCCTTCTGCGTGATCCTTGGCAGCGAGGATTGTGATTCCAAGATTTCGCGCAACGTTCGTCTGATTCAGTTGCTTGATGTTCGTTGTACCTGAAGTGGACGCAACTACCTTTCCTTTTAGATCGTCTATATTGAGAACGTTAGCTGTCTTCTTCGAAACGAAACGGCTTGCGGTCAGGAAATGCGAATTCGTGAATGCCACCTGTCGCTGCCGTTCGGCGTTGTTTGTCGTTGACCCACATTCAAGATCAATCGTGCCATTCGCAATAAGCGGAATGCGCGTCGCAGAGGTTACGGGGTTTAGTTTGACCTCCAACCTATTGAGTCGAAGCTCATTCTTCACCGCGGCCACAATCTTGTAGCAAATGTCGAGAGCGTATCCGATCGGTTGCTGATTGTCGTCAAGGTATGAGAAGGGTACGGATGACTCGCGGTAACCAATCGTAATCGTCCCTGTTTCTTCAATCTTCTTTAGCGTTCCAGTCAACTCCTCCCCGTGAACGGCCGTGACATTCAAGAATGTTGTCGCGATGACAAGCCAAACTGATTTGAGAGGCATGTATCTCTTTCTTTTCGGGATCAAATTGAGTTCGGTGTGATCGTTCAGCCGTCCGCGGCGTCGCCAACTTTGTCGCTGGGGAATTGAAACTGCTCCCACAAAATGTGATTTAGAGGTACCTGCAGATTCAATCCGCTAGGTGGTATCGGTGACTGAAACCAGCGCCTGTAAAGAATCTCCGCTTCTCCGTCAACCATAGTGCGTGTCAAAACACCGTCAACGAACCTCTTGAACTGAGGGTCGTTGCGCCTGAGCATTATTGCTTGTGGTTCGGCTGAAACGCTTTCGCCGACGATTGCAAAAGCGGTTGGATCACTGCTCGCAGCTCGCAAGCTATACAGGACTATGTCATCGAACAAGAATGCGTCGGCTTCTCCACGCTCGACCATCGCGAATGACTGTGCGGAATCTGCCGCTTCGGATACATGAGCTACCAGAACTCCCGCCTTTTGGTCTCGTTGCAATCGTGCTGCGTGCGTTGAACCTCGGTTGGTTACGATTCGCTTTCCGCGCAGATCCTGAATGCTCAGAATTCCCGAGTTCGCGCGAACGAGGAAGCGGCCGAAGGCGAAGTAGTGTGGAATGGAGAAGGCAACCTGCTTTCTTCGTGCTGCAGTGTTGGTCGTGGTTCCGCATTCCAAGTCGGCCTTGCCCTGTGCTACTGCAATCATGCGTTGATCAGAACTGACCGGAAGATATCTGACCTGCAGATCAGGGATCTTTAGGTCGCGCCGCAAGCTACTAACAACGCGCATACATAGCTCGATGGCATATCCGATTGGGCGTTTGTTGCCGTCGACGTATGAAATTGGGATCGATGATTCGCGGTAGGCGATTGTTATGACCCCTGTGTTTCGTATCTTTTCCAGCGTTGATTGATCTTCGCTTTTGACCGTTGGGGCTAAGGTTAGGGCGAGTGGAACGCTCACGATCACGAAGAGTTGTTTCATAGGTCGACGAAGCGAGCGTGCGCGGAGTTCGGTAGATTTCGGACTGTGTTCGTTAGGCTATTCTTGCTCGCAAAGATGAAGGCATAGTTTCGGTCGGTGCTTTGAGGTCACCTACATTTGTGAGGATCAACTGACGCTTCTTATGTTGTTTAGCTCTTGGCCGTGTCACTTTTTCTTTGCGAAGGTTTTGAATGCGCCGTTCTTGTGTGTCGGTGCCCGCGAAGCTACTGACGCATCATTGATCATGGTGACACGGCGAGGTCACTTGGGAGCCGCGGGAATGAAGCGGGGAGTTACCCTGACAAGGGTTGAGTGCTGTGCGGCAGCAGGACCTTTGGCGTAAATGCGCAGCCCTTCACCGCAACAACCCCGTAACACTCCCGCGATCGGATGACGCAGACGCCCGCGATTACGGTTGCGCGCTGAGCCGCGATAGAATTCGGTCCAATGACGCAGAGCCCGCCCGCTTTTCTCGACAGGCTTCGTGCCCGCTGGCTGACAGCCAACTCCCTGCTCTGTGTCGGCCTCGATCCCGATCCGAAGCGCCTGCCGTCGCACCTGCTGGGTCACGCCGACGCGGTGTTCGAGTTCTGCCGGGACATCGTCGACGCCACCGCCGACCTCGTTTGCGCGTTCAAGCCGCAGATCGCCTATTTCGCGTCGCAGCGGGCCGAGGAGCAGTTGGAGCGGGTGATCGCGCACATCCGCGTTCACTATCCTGACGTCCCCGTCATTCTCGACGCCAAACGCGGCGACATCGGTCCCACGGCCGAGCAGTACGCGCGCGAGGCGTTCGAGCGCTATCGCGCCGATGCGGTCACGCTGTCGCCGTTCATGGGGCTGGATTCGCTCGAGCCCTTCCTCGCCTACCGCGACCGCGGGGCCTTTTTGCTGTGCCGGACCAGCAACGCCGGCGGCAGCGACCTGCAGACACTCGACGTCGGGGGCGAGAAGCTGTACGAGCGGATTGCCCGGCTTGCGGCAACGGCCTGGAACGTCAATGGCCAGCTGGGTCTGGTGGTCGGGGCAACCTTTCCGGAGGAGCTCGCGCGCGTGCGGGCCATCGCCGGTGGACTGCCGCTGCTCGTTCCCGGGATCGGCGCCCAGGGTGGTGACCTCGAGGCCACGCTTCGCGCGGGCTGCGTCGATGGGGCCGGCCTCGTGCTCAATTCCTCGCGGGCCATCCTCTATGCGGGGTTCGACGAGGGCTTCGCGACCGCCGCCGCAGCCGCGGCGCGCACGACGCGCGACTCGATCAACGCGGGGCGGCGCCTGGTCTCAACGCGCTGACCGCGGCGTTCGATCCGTGCGGTCCCCATAGCGGCGGCCGCGCAAGCACCGAAGCCGCCGTTCAGCCGGCCAAAATGGCCCTCCGCGGGCCGTGCGACAGATCGCTTTCAGTTCCTTAAGGTCGATTTAACTTGCGTCGTCTACGGTTCGGCTCTCTCGAAATACCGCATCCGTGGATCGCATGCTTCGTCTCAAACTACCGGTGGCCCTATGCGCGTTCGGGCTTGCCGCGTTGTGGGTAACCACGGTCCAGGCTCAAGGACCGGCGGACTATCTGCAATCGTTGCGGGCCGACGCGCGGGCTGCCGACCCGGGGTTCGAGGGCTTCTCGGCGCAACGCGGCCGGAGCCTGTTCGAGTCGAAGCACGGCGCCGAGTGGAGTTGCTCCTCGTGCCACACGGACGACCCGCGGCAGCGCGGTCGCCACGCGAAGACCGGCAAGGACATCGCGCCGATGGCGCCGTCCGTCAACGCCGAGCGCTTCACGTCGCCGGGCAAGAGCGAGAAATGGTTCCGCCGCAATTGCCGCGATGTGCTGGGCCGCGCTTGCACCGATGCGGAAAAGGGCGACGTTTTGTCGTACCTGATCTCGCTGCGGCCCTGACGGGCGAGGATTGGACGCGATTCCGGCATGTGCCCGGATCGAACTGCGCCGTCGCAGCACGGCCGCAGACGCAAGGCCCGGGAGCGAGCGGCGTTCGCGCCGGATTGACTGCAGTGCCGTCGACGCGGCGGACGATTGATCGGGAACAAGTCGGAAATGACGTCTACCGCCTTACTAAAGTCCATCGCCGCGACCCTCTGCGCGGCGCTGGCCGGCGCCGCGCATGCGGAGGGCCGGCAGTATGCGATCAACGACGCGCTCTACCGCAACGAGTGCGGCAGCTGCCACGTCGCCTACCCGCCGCAGCTCCTCGGCGCCGAGACCTGGCACCGGCTGTTCAGGCAGCTGGACCGGCATTTCGGCGTCGATGCGAGCCTGGACGCCCCGACCACCGACAAGCTGAGCCGCTACGTCGACTCGCTCGCGCGCCGGCGGCATTCGAATGCCGAAGACAGCCTTCGGATCACCCGTACGACGTGGTTCCAGCGCGAGCACCTCGAGGTGCCGCGCGTGATCTGGTCCGACAAGCGTGTCGGCAGCGCATCGAACTGCTCTGCCTGCCACAAGCGGGCCGACCAGGGCGACTACAGCGAAGCGACGCTGCGGATGCCGATGCGGACCTGGGATACGGCGAATTGATTCTCATTCCTGTCTGAAAGGCCGGGCATGGCACGGGAACGCGTACTTGTCTGGGACCTGCCGACGCGGGTGTTCCACTGGCTGCTGGCCGCGAGCTTCGCCGGGGCGTACTTCACCGGCGACTCCGAGCGCTGGCGCGACACGCACGTAATGCTGGGCCTTACCGCGGCTGCGCTGATCGCTTTCCGGCTCGCCTGGGGCTTTCTTGGTACACCTTATGCGCGCTTCAGCGGCTTCACGTTTTCACCTCTACTTGTGATTCGATACTTTCGTTCACTCACAACGCGAACGCCGGAGCATTATGTCGGTCATAACCCAGCGGGCAGCTGGGCCGTGCTGGGTTTGCTGACACTCGTTTCGCTGGCAGTCGCAAGCGGCTGGGCCGTGCTGTCGGCGACGGGCCACAGCGAGTCGCTCGAAGACCTGCACGAGTCGGCCTGCAACCTGGCGCTCGCGCTGGTGGTCGTGCACGTCGCCGCAGTCGCTGTCAGCAGCCGGCTGCATCGCGAGAACCTGGTGCGCGCGATGCTGACGGGACGCAAGCTCGCGCCTCGCGGCACCGTGCCGGCGGCGGTGCGGTGGCCGGTGGCGCTGGCCCTGGCGGGTGCGGTCGCGACGCTGTGGAGCGGCAGAGTCCCGCTTCCGGGGATCGAGGCTCATCCAAGCGCATCGCAAGCCGCGCAACACGTGCTGCACACTATCGACAACGACAACTGAGGCAATCATGCGCCTGCTACTGGTGGAAGACGACCGCATGCTGGGAACCGCGCTCAAGCGCGGCCTGCAGCAGGACGGCCATGTCGTCGACTGGGCACTGAACGCGAGCGAAGCCCATGTGTCCTGGCTGACGCCCGCCGCCGAGGCGATGCCGTATCACGCCGTGCTGCTCGATCTCGGCCTGCCCGACCGCAGCGGGCTCGACCTCCTGCGCTCGGCGCGCGCGCGCGGACTCTCCACGCTGGTCGTGATCCTGACGGCGCGCGACCGCATCGCCGACCGCGTCGCCGGCCTGGACGCCGGCGCCGACGAATACATGGTGAAGCCGATCGATCTTGACGAGCTGGCCGCGCGCCTGCGCGCGCTCGAGCGGCGCGCGGCCGGGCGCTCCGAGCCGCAGATCGTGATCGGCGAGCTCGCCATCGACCCCTCGAGCCGCAGCGTCACGCGCGCCGGAATGCCGGTCGAGCTCACGCCGCGCGAATTCTCGGTCCTGATGGCGCTGGCCAAGCGGCCGGGGGCGGTCGTCTCGCGCGCGCAGCTGGAGGAATCGCTGTACGGCTGGGACGACGCGCTCGCGAGCAACACGGTCGAAGTGTTCGTCCACCACCTGCGGCGCAAGCTCGGCAACGGTGCCATCGAAACCCAGCGGGGCGCCGGCTACCGCCTGTCCCTGACCGCCAATGACAGCAGCAGCAACAACAGCAGCAACCCGGCGCCGCGACTGGTCACTTCGTAGCCGACTCTCGACGCTCCTTCTGAGCGCGGTGCTGACCGCCTGGCTGGCGAGCAGCGCGTGGCTCTACCGGGTGTCGGTCGGGCAGGCCGACCGCCAGCTCGACACGGCGCTCGTGTACGCGGCGCACGCGCTGCTGGCGGTGCTCGCCCACGAAGCGCCCGAGAGCGACCAGATCGACCTGAGCCCGGTGACCGAGACGCGCGCCGACCAGGTCGTGTACCAGCTGCAGCCGGTGGGGGGCCCGATCGTGCTGCGCTCGCCGGGCGCGCCTGTCGGCCCGATGACGACCTCGCCCGAAGTCGGCTTCACCGACGCGGTCGTCGAGGGCCGCCCATACCGCGTCTACACGCTGCAGACCTCCGACGGCGTGCTGGTGATCCACGTCGGCCAGCCGACCGCGATCCGCTCGGCGATGGCGCGTGCCGCCGCGATCGAGCTGGTGTGGCCCGGCCTCGTGCTGCTCGGCGTGCTGGCGGTGGGCGTGTGGGCGATCGTGCGCGGCGTCACCACCCCGGTCGAGCGCTTCGCGCACGAGCTCGACGCGCGCTCGCCCGAGGACCCGCAGCCGGTGAACGCGTTCGACCTGCCGCGCGAGTTGCGGCCGGTAGAAACCGCCGTGTCGCGCCTGCTCGAGCGGGTGCACGCCGCGCTGCTGCACGAGCGCACGCTGACTGCCGACGCGGCGCACGAGCTGCGCACGCCCCTGGCGACGCTGCGCACCCAGGCGCAGGTCGCGCTTCGCGCCCGCAACGCCGGTGAGCGCACCGAGGCCCTGCGCGACCTGATCGCGGGCAGCGACCGCGCGGCGCGACTGATCGGCGCGGTGCTGACCATGGCCCGCCTCGACGCTCAGCGCGTCTGCCTGCTGCCGGACCGCAAGGTCGATCTGGCGCAGCTGGTGCGGCACGCGATCGCCGAGCTCGCCCTGCGGGCCGAGCAGCGCGGCGTGCGCGTCGAAAGCGCGCTCGAGGTGACCCAGGCCGACGTCGACGAGGACGCGCTCGGCATCGCGGTGCGCAACCTGATCGACAACGCGCTGCGCTATGCGCGCACGCGGATCGTGGTCGAAAGCCGCCTCGAGGACGGCGCGCTGGTGCTGGCGGTGCGCGACGACGGCCCCGGCATGGCGCCCGAGATCGCGGCCCGCGCCTTCGACCGTTTCTATCGCGGCGAGCAGGGCGACACGGGTTCCGGCCTGGGGCTGGCGCTGGTGCGCCGCGTGGCCGAGCTGCATTCGGGCACGGTACGGCTGGGCGCCGGACTGGACGGCACCGGCACCGCGGTCGAGATCGTGCTGCCGGCGGTTCAGCCGAAGAATTCGACGATTTCCGAGACCAGCACCGAAGCCGCCTCCTCGGCGATGTAGTGGCCGCAGGGCAGCTTGCGGCCGGTCACCTCGCCGGCGGCCTTGGCCCGCCAGTCCGAAAGCGGCGTGAAGAGGCGCTCGACCACGCCGCGCTCGCCCCACAGCGCGCGAAGCGGGCACTCGATTCGCCGCCCGCCGTCGGCGCGGTCGTGCTCGAGGTCGATCGTCGCGGCAGCCCGGTAGTCCTCGCACATCGCGTGGATCGCCGCGGGATCCGAGAAGCAGCGCTCGTACTCGGCGAGCGCTCGCGGGTCGAAGAGCCGCAGGCCCTCGGAACCCCAGCCGCCGAGCTTGGCGCGCAGATAGAACGACGGCGCGCCGCCGATCAGCGTCTCGGGCAGCGGCTCGGGCTGGATCAGGAAGAACCAGTGGTAGTACGCGCGCGCGAACTGCATGTCGGTGCGCTCGTACATGGTCGCCGTGGGCGAGATGTCGAGCACCATCATCCGTGCGACCGCCGCCGGCCGGTCGAGCGCCAGCCGGTGCGCGACGCGCCCGCCGCGGTCGTGCCCGCACACGCCGTAGCGCTCGAATCCGAGCTGACTCATCAGCGCCGCCATGTCCGCGGCCATGGCGCGCTTGCTGTAGGTCGAGTGGTCGGGCGCGCCGCGCGGCTTGTCGGAGTCGCCATAGCCCCGCAGGTCGGGCACCACCAGCGCATAGCGGCCGGCAATCGCCGGCGCGACCCGGTGCCAGATCGCGTGCGTCTGCGGAAAGCCGTGCATCAGCAGCAGCGCCGGGCGGTCCGGACTTACGTGGAGGTTGTGGCGAAGGTGGATGCGGACGCCGTTGACGCTCCGGTCTTCGGCCGTGAAGCCGGGGAACCAGTCCGCGGCCGTCGGGGACGCCGTCGACTCCGCGCTCATCGGCACCTCAGCCGCAGGGACGCCTGGTCATAGCGGCGACCTGGCCATCCGCGTCGTCGCGAACTCGAAGCGCTTCGTCTCACGCCGACGTGGATGGCCGGGACAAGCCCGGCCATGACGATGCGATTGGCGTCCTCCGTAGCAGGCGTCATCCCCGGGCTTGTCCCGGGGATCCACGTCGGCATGAGACGGGGCGCCCGCGTTATGCGCCGAGGTGGATCCCCGGGACAAGTCCTGGACAAACCCGGGTAAGACACTGCTGGCGGTCTGCCATTCGTACGTCATCCATGCCCCTCCCCCAACGGCACCACCTGGTGGAAATTCGCGTAGTCGACGAACTCGACGCCGTCTGCGCCGGTCACGATGATGTCGCGGAACGTGTGATTCCAGCGCAGGGCATCGGGCGTGTAAATGGTCCTTGCCAGCATGTTCTGACCCGTGGTCTCGTCCGTGCCGGTCATCGTCAGCACCAGGTTGGCGTTGGACGCCCTCAGCGATGCCAGGGTCTCGCCTGCGAGCGGACTGGACTCGTCGATCACGTGCATCAGGTTCCAGCCGAGCAGGAACATCGGCGTCTGGTCGCGCAGCAGCTTCAGATCGTGGATGCGGCGGATCGGGTAGCCCTCCGCGGTGACCTCCTTGCGCGTCAGCCGCACGCGCGCCTCGGCCTCCAGGATCACGTTCTGGCGCGCGTTGGCGGCCCGCATCATCAGGGTGAGGCGGCCCTCGATCGGCCGGATCACGGCGTAGTCGGCGAACATGACGCGGGCGCGCGGGCGCGAGAAGCGCGCGAAGATCACGCCGGTGATGGTCGCCATGCTCATCACGCCGGCGAAGATCTCTAGGATCGAAACCCAGTGCGCATATGGCGTCTGCGGATGCATGTCGCCGTATCCCACCGTCGCGCTGGTCTCGACGCTGAAGAAGAAGTAGCCCAGGTAGCCGGGCGGGTCGAGGTTGGCGATGCAGCCCGGCGAGAGCGCGTAGAGCGTCGCGAACACGAAGTTGACGCAGAGATAGAACATGCCGAGCAGGCCGAACAGCCCCGGCCAGCTGAGCGTCATGCACAGGTGATACAGGTCGCTCCAGAACCTGCGCGGCAGGCCCTTCGTGACGATCGAGCGCGTGCCGGCATCGACCTTGCGCCCGGCGGCACGCCGGCGCGGCTTGGGGCGGACGATCACCGCGGGCGTGTCGCCGCCGGCACATTCGCCGGCGGTTTCGCCGCGGCCCGGATGGTGCGCCGCGTGGGAGGCCGCCCCGCCCGCCGGATGGGTTCCCGTGGTCCGGGCGGGCGTCATACGTCCGGCCGCTGCTCGAGCAGTTGGATCAGCCCCTCCAGCGCTTCGACGATCGAATGCGTGCGCACCGACGCCCGATCGCCGTCGAAATGGCGCGTCGTGGTCCTGACCCAGGGCGCCGTCGTCGGGTCGCGCCGCACCGCCCACGCAAGACAGACCGTGCCCACCGGCTTGGACTCGCTGCCGCCGTCGGGCCCGGCGATGCCGGTGACGGCCACCGCGATCTGCGCCGCACTGTGGATCAGGCAGCCCATCGCCATCGCGCGCGCCACCGGTTCGCTGACGGCGCCGTAGTCGCGCAGATAGATCGGCGAGACGCCGAGCACGCGCTGCTTCGAGTCGTTGGAGTAGGTGACGAAACCGCGGTCGAACCAGTCGCTCGACCCGGCGATCTGCGTCACCGCGTAGGCGATTCCGCCGGCGGTGCACGACTCCGCGGTCGCCAGCATCAGGCGCTGGTCGCGCAGCAAAGACCCCAGGCGGGCGGCCAGCGAGAGCAGGCGCACGCCCACCTCGGTCACGTCAACCTCGCCCAGATGGCGATCACCAGCAGGGTGTAGAACGCGGCGACCAGGTCGTCCGTCATCACTCCCCACGCGTTGCGCCAGCGCCGGTCGATGCCGGCGATCGGCGGCGGCTTCACGATGTCGAAAAGGCGGAACAGCACGAAACCGGCCGCCTGCAGGCGCCATGCGTGCGCGCCCTGCGGCAGCATCGCGAGCACGACCCAGAAGGCGGCAATCTCGTCGATCACGATCGCGCTGGAATCGACCTCGCCCAGGGCACGCCCCGTGCGCGCCGCGGCCCAGACGCCCGCCAGGACAACGGCGGCCAGCAACGCCACCCCGCCGATTGGACCGGGCTGCCACCAGAGGGTTGCGAGATCGAACAGGGCCCAGGCCAGCAGCGTGCCCCAGGTGCCAGGCGCCGGCCGCAGCAGCCCGCTGCCGAGGCCGAGCGCAATGAGGTGAGCCGGGTGGGCGAACAGAAACCGCAATGGCCGCCGCGGAGGCGGCCCGGCGATGTGGTCGATCGCGGCCATGCGCTTGAACTCCGAGGCGCTGCGGGCACCCACGCCGGCCTCGTGACTGCGGCTGCGCCGTGGCGTCGACTGCTCGCCTCGCTCAACGGCTGGCCGCGTCGGGGCCGGCAAAGTGATCGTAGGCGTGCAGTGTAGTCTCGATTGGGGCGCCGCCGGCGTCGAGCAGCCTCAAACCCGTGCCGGCGCGGATCTCGCCGACCACTTTCAGGTCAACCCCGAGCCGCGGAGCGAGCGCACGCACCTGATCGTGGCGGTCGGGCGGCGCCGTGAAGAGCAGCTCGTAATCGTCTCCACCCGCCAGCGCGCACGATTGCCGCATTGCAACATCCTGGCCCGCCAGCGCGCTCGAAACGGGAACCTCCGGCCAGCGCACATCGGCGCCGACCCCCGACCGCTCGAGGATATGGCCGAGGTCGCCGAGCAGGCCGTCCGACAGATCGATTGCGGCGGTGGCGAGGCCGAGCAGGGCGCGGCCGAGCGCGACCCGGGGCGTGGGCCAGTCGAGGCGGCGCCGGCTGAGTTGCAGTTGCGCGGGGGCCAACGTCGCCCGCCCCAGACGGTGCGCGATCGCGAGCGCGGCGTCGCCCAGGGTTCCGGAAACCCAGATCTGGTCGCCGGGCCGCGCACCGGCGCGGCCTCGGACGAGCTGGCGCTCGACTTCGCCGATCGCGGTCACGCTGATCGTGATCGGGCCGTCCGCTGCCGCCACGCGCGGCGCGCGCGTGGTGTCGCCCCCCACGAGCTCGCAATCGTGGCGCTCGGCAAGCCGGAACAGACCCTGCGAGAACGCGTGCAGCCAGGCCTGATCGGGAGAAGGCAACGAAAGCGCGAGCACGAAGCAGCGCGGCCGCGCGCCGGCGGCGGCCAGATCGGACAGGTTGACCGCCAGCGCCTTGTGGCCGAGGGACTCCGGGTCGACGTCGGGGAAGAAATGGACCTGCTCGACCAGCATGTCGCAGGTTATAGCAAGTGTGTGCTCACCCACGTCGAGCAGCGCGCAGTCGTCACCGATGCCCTGGCGCTCGCGGCTCGGGCGCGTGAAGTAGCGGGCGATGATCTCGAATTCGCCCAGGCTCGCCATCGATGGGCGATGGGCAGCGCGCTGTGCCGGCATTTCCCCGCGATCAGGGGCCGCGGCCGGCCTCGCCGGGGCGCAAGCGCGCCGCGACCTTGTCGAGCACGCCGTTGACGTAGCGGAAGCCGTCGGTGCCGCCGAAGCTCTTTGCCAGCTCGACCGCTTCGTTGATCACGACGCGGTAGGGGACGTCGGGCCGGTGCTTCAGCTCGTAGCTGCCGATCAGCAGCAAGGCGTGCTCGATCGGGCTGAGTTCCGCGACCGGCCGGTCGATGAAGGGCGCGAACTCGGCACGCAGCGAGTCGGCCGAGGAGATCACGCCGTGCACGAGATCGCGCAGGTGCGCCGCATCGGCGCCTTCGGAGTCTTCCGATTCGAGCAGGCGGCGCTCGATGGCGTCGCCGTCGCCGCCGGCCAGCAGCCAGCCGTACAGGCCCTGCAGCGTCAGTTCGCGCGCGCGCCGGCGCGCGCTGCGGCCGGCGGGGCTGCGCCCCGTTTCGCGCCGGCCGGCGTCGGCGGCGCGCATCATGCCGCCCCGCCGATCGTTCCGGACATCCGGCCGCGTCGGGTCATCGCGCGCGCGCGTCTTCCTCGGCGCCGTCTTCGTCGAGGGCCCAGATCAGGTTCGCCATTTCGACCGCGACACGGGCGGCGTCGCGGCCCTTTTCGGCCACCCGCGCGCGAGCCTGCTCCTCGTCGTCGGTGGTCAGGATCGCGTTGACCACCGGCACGCCGTAGTCGAGCGCCACGCGCGCAACCCCGCCGGCCGACTCGTTGGAGACGACCTCGAAGTGGTAGGACTCGCCGCGGATCACGCAGCCGAGCGCGATCAGCGCATCGAAGTCTTCCGCCTGCGCGAGCTTGGAAAGCGCCACCGGAATCTCGAGCGCGCCGGGGACGGTGAGGTGCGTGATGTCGTCCTCGTCGACACCGAGCAGCGTCAGTTCGGCGACGCAGGCGCCGAGCAGCGCCTCGCCCGCCCAGGCGTTGAAGCGCGACTGCACGATGCCGATCCGCAGCCCCGCGCCGTCCAGGTCCGGTTTGATTGTGTCGAGAGCCATTTTTCCTCAGCTTTCCAGGTATCCGGTGGAAACCAGTCCGAAGCCGGCCATCGACGGCATCTTGCGAGGCTTGGCCAGCAGTTTCATGCGCCCCACGTTCAGGTCGCGCAGGATCTGCGCCCCGACTCCGTAGGTGCGAAGGTCCACGTGCGCCGACCGCGCGCCGACGGCGGCATCTTCGCCGGCGTCGGCAGGGGCGCTTTCGAAGCGCTCGCCCAGGCGCTCCGGCGATTCGCCGCAGTTCAGGAGCACGAGCACGCCGCATTCGGACCGGGCGATCGTCTCCAGCGCGCGGGGCAGCGGCCACGAGTGGCGCGCGTCGTCGGCATCGATCAGGTCGAGCACGGACAGCGGCTCGTGCACCCGCACCAGCACTTCGCGATCGGGCGCCGGCTGGCCGCGCACGAGCGCGAGGTGCATCGAGCCGCTGGGCTTGTCGCGATAAAGGTAGAGCTCGAGCAGGCCGGCAACCGTGCGCACGGGGCGCCGGCCGACCCGCTCGATCATCGATTCGTTCGCGGCGCGGTAGTGGATCAGGTCGGCGATCGTGCCCAGTTTCAGGCCGTGACGGCGGGAGAACTCGACCAGGTCGGGCAGCCGCGCCATCGTGCCGTCGGGGTTCATGATCTCGCACAGCACGGCCACCGGGGTCAGGCCGGCCAGGCGCGCGAGGTCGCAGCAGGCCTCGGTGTGGCCGGCGCGCATCAGCACGCCGCCCGGCTGCGACACCAGCGGAAAGACGTGCCCCGGCTGCACGATGTCCGACGGCTTCGCATCGGGGCGCGAGGCGACGCGGATCGTGTGCGCCCGGTCGGCGGCGGAGATCCCGGTCGTCACGCCGAACGCGGCCTCGATCGCGACCGTGAAATTGGTGCCGTGCACGCTGCGGTTGCGCGCCGCCATCGGCGCGAGCTGCAGGCGCTGCGCGTGCTCGGCAGTGATCGGCATGCACACCAGCCCGCGCCCGTGCGTGGCAAGGAAGTTGATCTTCTCGGCGCTGACGAAGTCGGCCGCGAACACGAGGTCGCCCTCGTTCTCGCGGTCCTCGTCGTCGATGAGCACGACGATGTTGCCGCGCCTGATCTCGTCGATGATCTCGGCGGTCGGCGTGAACGGCGACTGCGGCTGAGTGGCGGGTACGGCGGACAGCATGGCGGCCGGACGGCTCCGTGGTCGATCGGTCAAGGCAGTGCGGCGGACAAGCCCCGCCGAGAACGCGATTCTAGGCGCTTTGGACGCCGTTCAAGACGCCGGCGCGCCGGATTTTCCGCCCGGCGATTGCACCGCGGCCGGCGCTGTCGTCGACCGCGGCGTCGACAGCGGCGCTGACTGCGGGGCTGGCAGCGGGGCCGACAGCATCCGCTCGACATAGCGCGCGACCATGTCGATCTCCAGGTTCACGCGCCGGCCGGGCGCAAGATGGCGCAGCGTCGTCGCCAGCAGCGTGTGCGGAATCAGGTTGATCGAGATCTCGCATCCGTCTGCGTCGTCGCCGACCCGGTTCACGGTCAGGCTGACGCCGTCGACCGCCACCGAGCCCTTGACCGCCAGGTAGCGCGCGAGCGCGAGCGGTGCGCGCAGCACCAGCTCGGTCGACTCGCCGACCGGCGTCATCCGGGTGACCTCGCCCACCCCGTCGACGTGCCCGGACACCAGGTGTCCGCCCAGGCTGTCGCCGAGTGCGAGCGATGTTTCGAGATTGACCTCGTCGCCGGGCGCGACGGCGACGGTCTTCGACAGGGTTTCGCGCGAGACGTCGGCGCTGAAGCGCCCGCCTTCGATCGCGGTCGCGGTCAGGCAGGCTCCGCCGACCGCGATGCTGTCGCCGATCCGGATCGGGCGCGGCGCCAGCGCGGAGGCGTCGATGGTGATGCGCACGCCGGCCGCCTGCGGCTTGACTTCCACGACACGGCCGACCGCCTGCACGAGTCCTGTGAACATGACAACCTGGATGTTTGAAAGCGTTACTCGAACCTGGCCAGGAGCCGGATGTCGCCGCCCACTGGCGACACTTCCTTCAGGGTCAGCCGCCGCGCCTGTGCAAGGTCGGACAGCGCCGCCATTTCGATCATCCCCTGGCCCGGGCCGATCAGCATCGGCGCCACGTACACCAGCAGCTCGTCGACCACGCCGGCGTCCAGCAGCGCGCCGTTGAGACGGAACCCGGCCTCGGCGTGCACTTCGTTGATGCCTCGGCGCGCAAGCTCGCGCATCAGAGCCGCGAGGTCGACCTTGCCGCGCGGGTTGCCGACCTCGACGACCTGAGCGTTGCGCTCCGCCAGCCGTGCGACCTGCTCCGGATCGGAGCGTGCGCACGCCACCAGCACCCGATTGCCGTCGAACAGGCGCGCCGCGGGATCGACCTCCAGGCGGCTGTCGACCAGGACCTTCAGCGGCTGGCGCGGGGTCTCGATCAGCCGGACGGCGAGATTCGGGTTGTCGGCACGCACGGTGCCGATGCCGGTGAGCACGGCGCATGCGCGCGCGCGCCACGCGTGGCCGTCCGTGCGGGCCGCCTCCGACGTGATCCATTGCGAGGTCCCGTTTTCGAGCGCGGTGCGGCCGTCGAGGCTGGCCGCGATCTTCAGCCGCAACCAGGGCCTGCCGCGCGTCATGCGGGAGAAGAAGCCGGCGTTGACCTCGATCGCCTGCTGGCGCAGCAGGCCGCAACGGACGTCGATGCCGGCGCTGCGCAGCATTTCGAGCCCGCCACCTGCCACCTGCGGATTCGGGTCCTCGACGGCGGCATTGACGCGCGCGATGCGCGCCTCGATCAGCGCGGTCGCGCATGGCGGCGTGCGGCCGAAATGCGAGCATGGCTCGAGCGTCACGTAGGCGGTCGCGCCGTGCACGTCATGGCCGTTTCTTCGCGCGTCGAGCAGCGCCTCCACTTCGGCGTGGTTCGACCCGGGCGGCTGCGTATGGCCCTCTCCCAGCACCCGCCCCTCGCGCACGATCACGCAGCCCACGCGCGGGTTCGGCGTCGAATGGATCATCGCGCGCGCCGCGAGCTCGAGCGCGCGCTGCATGAACTGATGATCCTGCTCCGTGTACATGGGCGCCGATTCTACGCGGCGGGCCGCGGCCATCCGGCGTTGGCGAACCCAAAACCCGGCGTCATCCCCGGGCGAAGTCCCGGGGATCCACGCCGGTGTGTGACGAAGCGTCCGCGTTGCGCGCCGACGTGGATGGCCGGGACAAGCCCGGCCATGACACTGCTTAGCGGTCGACGCCTCCTAACCGGCGTCGACGTGCGCCTCAGCGAACCGTCAACCGCTTGCTGGCTTCGGCGCGCTTCGGCAGCGACAGCTTCAGCACGCCGTTGTCGAAGCTGGCCTCGGCGCCTTCCTCGGTGACGTCGGCCGGCAATTCGAAGCTGCGCGCATAGCTGGTCGCGAAGCGCTCGCGGTGAAGCAGGTTGTCGCCGTTCTTCACTTCCGACTCGGTCTTCGCCTGGGCCGCGATCGAAATGCGCGGACCCTCGACCGTGATCTGGATGTCTTCCTTCTTGACTCCGGGCAGATCGACGGCCACGGCGAAGCGGTCACCCTTGTCGACCACGTCCATCCGCGCCCGCGTGGCTGCGGGCAGTTGGCCATTGCGCGCAACCACCGACCAGCCGCCCCGGTTGAAGAAGTCGTTGAAAACCTCGTCGAACAGCGAGCCGAACGGCTCGCGGCGTATCAGTGCCGTCATGAGCATCTCCTTTTCGGTTCATGGGGCCGATTGCCCCTTGACTACCGGACCCTCGCTAGTTGGGGCCGGCCGCGGCGGAATTCAAGCGCACCGGCCGGATCGGGATGCTGGTCGCCGGTTTTCGTGGGCCGGCTCGGTGCGGGCCGGTCGCCGTGGCAAATCAGGCCGCGGCGGCGTGCCTCGGCGCTGCGGCAGATCTGCTTCCGTCGACCCGTGTAGCTGGGGCCGCCCGCCCGGACTTCAAGCGGCCCGCCGGCGCGGCCGGCGGTGCGGCGGCCGGACCTCCTTGACCACTTCGGCAAACTCGTCGACGTCCTCGAAGCTCCGGTACACGGAGGCGAAGCGGATGTAGGCAACCTTGTCCAGGCGCTTGAGCTCGCGCATCACGAGCTCGCCCAGCTTCTCGCTCTTGACCTCGCGTTGCGCGCTGGTGAGCAGCTTGTCCTCGATGCGTCCGATCGCGTCCTCGACCGCCTCGCGCGGCACGGGGCGCTTGCGCAGCGCGAGCAGCATCGACGCGCGCAGCTTGTCGCGGTCGTAATCGGCGCGGCTGCCGCCGCGCTTGACGATCGTGGGCAGCGCCAGTTCGACGCGCTCATAGGTGGTGAAGCGCTTCGCGCAGGCGAGGCAGCGCCGCCGCCTGCGGATCGTCGCCCCTTCGTCGGACGCGCGCGAGTCGATCACTTGCGTGTCCTGGTGGGCGCAGAAGGGACACTTCACGCCAATACTCCAGGGAGCAGGGCGATCACCCGTACACCGGAAACCGCCGCGTCAACTCCCCTACCCTCTCCCGCACGGACTTTGCGACCGCCGCGTCGCCGGGCCGGTCGAGCACCTCGGCGATGAGGTTCGCGGTCAGCTCGGCCTCGGCCTCGCCGAAGCCGCGCGTCGTGATCGCGGGCGAGCCGACCCGGATGCCGCTGGTGACCATCGGCTTTTCCGGATCGTTGGGGATCGAATTCTTGTTGACCGTGATGTGTGCGGCTCCGAGGGCGTCTTCCGCCTGCTTGCCGGTGATCCGCTTCGGCCGCAGGTCGACCAGCATCACGTGGCTCTCGGTGCGGCCCGAGACGATCCGAAGGCCGCGCGCCGACAGCGCGCGCGCCAGCGCCTGGGCGTTGCGCACGACCTGCTGCTGGTAGGTCTTGAACGCCGGCGTGGCCGCCTCGCGGAACCCGACCGCCTTGGCCGCGATCACGTGCATCAGCGGCCCGCCCTGCAGCCCCGGGAAGATCGCCGAGTTGACCGCCCTCTCGTACTGCGTCGTCATCAGGATGAACCCGCCCCGCGGCCCGCGCAGGCTCTTGTGGGTGGTCGAGGTGACGATGTCCGCGTGCGGAACCGGATTCGGGTAGACGCCGGCCGCCACCAGCCCCGCGTAGTGCGCCATGTCGACCATCAGACACGCGCCGACCTCGCGCGAGATGCGGCCGAAACGTTCGAAGTCGATCCGCAGCGCGTAGGCGGAAGCGCCGGCCAGGATCAGCTTGGGGCGATGCTCACGCGCCAGCCGTTCGACCTGCTCGTAGTCGATCTCCTCGCGCTCGTCGAGCCCGTAGCTGATCACGTTGAACCACTTGCCGCTCATGTTCACCGGCGAGCCATGTGTCAGGTGCCCGCCCATCGCAAGCGACATGCCCAGGAAGGTGTCGCCGGGCTTCAGCACGGCCATGAACGCCGCCTGGTTGGCCTGCGAGCCGGAGTTCGGCTGCACGTTGGCGGCCTGCGCGCCGAACAGCGACTTCACGCGCTCCAGCGCCAGCGTCTCGACCTGGTCGACGTACTCGCAGCCCCCGTAGTAGCGCTTGCCGGGGTAGCCCTCGGCATACTTGTTCGTGAGCTGCGAGCCCTGCGCCTGCAGCACCGCCGGGCTGGTGTAGTTCTCGGAGGCGATCAGCTCGATGTGATCCTCCTGCCGCCGGTTCTCCGCGGTGATCGCGGCCCACACTTCGGGGTCGGCCCGGTCGAGGGTCTGGCTACGGTCGAACATGGCGCTTGACCTCTGCTGGCGATGCGCAACGCGCGGATGAGTCTGACGGCGAGCCTGGAGGCCCGGCCGGGCGCGGCCGCGCGGGCCCGGCACGAAGGGCGGGCCACCGGCGCGCAACGCCCGGCGCAAAACGTGGAATTATGCCAGCGCGGGATTCAGCGAGTAGGTGCCTTCGATCGAGGCGCGGGCCAGCACGTGGCCCTCGATCGCGCGCCGCACGTCCGCGCCGCCGAAGCGGCCGTCGACGCCCACCCGCTCGACGTCGAGCGCGAACACGGTGAACGTGTAGTGGTGGACGATCGAATCGTTCCACGGCGGGCACGGGCCGTCGTAGCCGTAGTAGTCGCCGCTCATGTCGTGGTCGCCGGCGAACCAGCCCGTGTAGTCGTTGATGCCCTGGCGCATGCCGCGCGGCGCGTGGGGGCCCGCCTTGCCGCGCGGGGTCACCGCGTGCGAGAACGCTCCCGCCTCGACCTCGGTCATCGCCGGCGGGATGTCGACCAGCACCCAGTGGAAGAAGTCGACCCGGGGAAGGCTCGCCGGCACGCTGCGTCCTTCCTGGTTCACGTCGTCGGCGCGGCTCGGCACGTCGCGATCGTGGCAGATGACGGCGAACGAGCGCGTGCCGGCCGGCGCCACCTCCCATGCCAGGTGCGGATTGCGGTTGGACGACAGCTTGACGTGATGCACCGGATCCGTCACGGCGAAGGCGAATTCGCCCGGGATCACGCCGCCGTCCTTGAATGACTGGCTCAGGATCTTCATCGTCGTTCTCCTCAGGACTTCGTTCGCGATTGCAGCCAGAAGGTCACCGGCCCCTCGTTGGTCAGATCGACCTGCATCGTCGCGCCGAATTCGCCGGTGGCGACGGCGCCATGGCCGGCGCGGGCGCGCTCGACGAAGCGCTCGAAAAGGTGCCGCGCCAGTTCGGGGGCCGCGGCGGGCGTGAAGCTGGGGCGCAGGCCGCTCGCGGTATCCGCCGCGAGCGTGAATTGCGGCACTGCCAGCAGGCCCCCCTGCACCGCCCGCAGACTGAGATTCATTCGCCCTGCCTCGTCGGCAAAGACGCGATAGTCGAGCACGCGCTCGGCCAGCGCGTCGGCCTCGCGCTCGGAGTCGTCGCGCTCGGCGCACACCAGCGCCAGCAGGCCAGCCCCGATCTGCCCGACCACCTGGCCACCGACCCGGACCCGCGCTTGCGACACCCGTTGAATCAGCGCGATCATGCACAAATTGTAGTGGCGGAAGAACCGGAGCGCCGCCGCCGGAATCCGGCGCCGGCCAGGAGTTGCAAGCGATGAAGGACGATGCCATGGCGGGCGCGGGCGCGGGCCAGTTCTCGACTCACGAGGTGGCGAATCAGCCGCCCCCGCTCGAGGGGGCCAATCTCTTCGCGGTCGACCGTGCGCTGCAGGAGGCGGTCCGGCGGGAGGGCGCCGGCTGGGCCGGCGAGAGCCTGAGCGCGTTCGGGCAGCAGCTGGGGCAGCCGCAGACGCTCGAGCTCGGTCGGCTCGCAAACCAGAACCGCCCCATCCTGCGCACGCACGACCGCTTCGGCAGCCGCCGTGACGAGGTCGAGTTCCACCCCGCCTATCACGAACTGATGTCGCTCGGGGTCGCCCAAGCGCTGCATGCGGGTCCCTGGGCCGAGCCCCGTCCCGGTGCGCACGCGGCGCGGGCGGCGGCTTACCTGCTCTACGGCCAGGTCGAAAACGGGACCCAGTGCCCGATCACGATGACCTATGCGGCGGTACCAGTGCTCGAGCGCCATGCCGGCGCGCTGCCGGTGCTGTCGACCCGCTGGCTGCCGCGAATCC
Source organism: uncultured Burkholderiaceae bacterium (assembly GCA_964512305.1). GTDB lineage: Bacteria > Pseudomonadota > Gammaproteobacteria > Burkholderiales > Burkholderiaceae_F > CAZEIW01. The sequence goes on from CAZEIW010000231.1 coordinate 23,507, forward strand.
GGTCACGCCAGTACGACCGCCGGTTCGCGCCCGTCGATGCCAAGACCGGCGCCATGATCGGCATGGGCATGACCGAGAAACAGGGCGGCTCCGACGTGCGCACGAACTCGACGCGCGCCGAGCCGACCGGTGCGCGCGGCACCGGCCGTCCGTACCGGATCACCGGGCACAAGTGGTTCATGTCGGCGCCGATGTGCGACGCCTTCCTGATCCTGGCGCAGGCGCCCGGCGGCCTGTCGTGCTTCTTCCTGCCGCGCTTCCACGAGGACCGCATCAACGCGGTGCGCCTGCTGCGGCTCAAGGACAAGATGGGCAACCATTCGAACGCCAGCAGCGAGGTCGAGTTCGAGGGCGCCACCGCATGGCTGCTGGGCGACGAGGGGCGCGGCGTGCCCACCATCCTCGAGATGGTCAACTACACGCGCCTGGATTGCGCGATCGGCAGCGCCGGCATCATGCGCGCGGCGCTGTCGCAGGCGCTGCACCACGCGCGCCACCGCAGCGCGTTCGGCCGTCTGCTCGCCGAGCAGCCGCTGATGAAGAACGTCCTGGCCGACCTTGCGCTCGAATCCGAGGCGGCCACTTTGCTGGCGATGCGCCTGGCCGGTGCCTACGACCATGCCAGCTCCGAACGCGAGGTCGCGCTGCGCCGCCTGCTGACCCCGGCGACCAAGTACTGGATCTGCAAGCGCCTGCCCGCCTTCGCGGCGGAAGCGATGGAGGTGCTCGGCGGCAACGGCTATGTCGAGGAGTCGGCGCTGCCGCGGATCTTCCGCGAGTCGCCGCTCAACTCGATCTGGGAAGGCGCGGGCAACGTGATGTGCCTGGACGTGCTGCGCGTGGCGGCCCACGAGCCGCAGGCCGTCGACGCGTATTTCGAGGAGCTGCGCGCCGCGCGCGGCGGCGACAGCCGGCTCGATGCATTCCTGAGCGGGCTCGAGCGCGAGTTCGCGCGCCCCGACGGTTTCGAATTGCGGGCACGCCGATTGACCGAGAACCTGGCGCTGGGCATGCAGGCGGCGCTGCTGCTCAAGCATGCGCCGACGGCGCTCGCGGAAGCTTTCTGCGCCTCGCGCCTGCAGCGCGATCACGGCGCGGCGTTCGGGACGCTGCCGGGCGGGTGCGATGTCGACGCGATTGTCGCGCGCGCGTGGTGACGACACCCGATTGGGGCAACGCCAATAGCATCGTCATGGCCCGGCTTGTCCCGGCCATCCACGTCGGCGCATGGCTGGAGCGCCTCCGCCTCGCACCGACGTGGATCCCCGGGACTTCGCCCGGGGATGACGCCTGTTATCGGCGTGCGGTCAATGCGGGTCATGGCCGGGCTTGTCCCGGCCATCCACGTCGGCGCAGGGCTGGAGCGCCTCCGCCTCGCACCGACGTGGATCCCCGGGACTTCGCCCGGGGATGACGCCTGTTATCGGCGTGCGGTCAATGCGGGTCATGGCCGGGCTTGTCCCGGCCATCCACGTCGGGGTGGGGCGCGAGCGCTTCGTCCGGCGCCGACGTGGATCCCCGGGACAAGCCCGGGGATGACACGCGCGCGCCCTAAACCACCGTCACCCGAGCCCAGCGCCGCTTGCCGATCTGCACGACGTAGGTGCCCGGTGTGACGACCAGCGCCCGATCCTCCACCTTCTGCCCGTCGATGCGCACGCCGCCCTGCTCGACGCTGCGAACCGCTTCGCTGGTCGACGGCGCCAGTCCGGCGCGTTTGAGCAGCGCGCCGATCGCCACCCCGGCGGCGCCTTCGCGCTCCAGGCGCACCTCGGGCATGTTCTCCGGAACGGCGCCCTGCCGGAACCGCGCCTCGAACGCGGCGAGCGCACGCTGCGCCGCCTGCGGCGAGTGGAACCGCGCGACCATCTCCTGCGCCAGCTCGACCTTGACGTCTCGCGGATTGCGGCCGGCCTCGACCTCGTGGCGCAGCTGCGCGACGCGTTCGAGGCTCGCCGCCGACAGCAGTTCGTAGTAGCGCCACATCAGTTGATCGGAGATCGACATCAGCTTGCCGAACATCTCGTCCGGCGCCTCGCTGATACCGATGTAGTTGCCCTTGGACTTCGACATCTTGTCGACGCCGTCGATCCCCTCCAGCAAGGGCATCGTCAGGATGCACTGCGGTTCCTGGCCGTAGTGCTTCTGCAGCTCGCGCCCGACCAGCAGGTTGAACTTCTGGTCGGTTCCGCCGAGCTCGAGATCGGAAGCCAGCGCGACGGAGTCGTAGCCCTGCATCAACGGATACAGCAGCTCGTGCATCGCGATCGGCACGCCGTCGCGGTAGCGCTTGCTGAAATCGTCGCGCTCGAGGAGGCGCGCCAGCGTGTAGTGGGCCGCCAGCCGGATCATGCCGTCGGCGCCGAGCGGGGCCGACCATTCGGAGTTGTAGCGGATCTCGGTGCGCGCGCGGTCGAGCACGAGCGCGGCCTGGTCGAAATAGGTCTGGGCGTTGGCCTGGATCTGCTCGCGCGTGAGCGGCGGCCGCGTCGCGTTGCGTCCCGAGGGATCGCCGATCATCGCGGTGAAGTCGCCGATCAGGAAGATCACCGTATGCCCGAGGTCCTGCAGCTGGCGCAGCTTGTTCAGCACCACCGTGTGGCCGAGATGGATGTCGGGCGCGGTCGGATCGAGGCCGAGCTTGCAGCGCAGCGGCCTGCCAGTGGCCTGCGCGCGCGCCAGCTTGCCGAGAAAGTCCGACTCGACCAGCAGCTCTTCGCAGCCGCGCTTGACGATCGCGAGCGCGCGCTCGACTTCGGTCGTGACCGGATATTGCAGCGCAGGCGGCGAAGGGGGGTGGTCGGCTCGGGACATAACGCGATTTGTTCTGGGCGCCTGCTGCAGCGCCGCCCGTGTCATGCGGCGCGCCGCTGGCGCGCTCGTGGGAAGGGGAGTCTAATTCAAACGGAATGAACTCCGCGACGAATCCCGAGCCGAATTCCGAGCCCGACCTCTTCATCGGCCTGATGACGGGCACCAGCCTGGACGGCGTCGATGCGGTGCTGACCGACCTCGGCGGCGCGCGTCCGCAGCTCGTCGCCCACACGCACCATGGCTTCGCGCCCGACCTGCGCGCGGCCATGCTGGAGCTCAACGCCCCCGGCAAGGACGAGCTGCACCGCGCGGCGGTCGCCGCCCAGCACCTGGCGCGCGCCTACGCTTCGGCGGTCGAGGAAGTGCTGCTGCACGCCGGCGTCGAGGCCGAGAGCGTGCGAGCGATCGGCGCGCACGGGCAGACCGTCAGGCACCGGCCCGACGCCGGCTACACAATCCAGCTCAATGCGCCGGCAACGATCGCCGAGTTGACCGGGATCGATGTCATCGCCGATTTCCGCAGCCGCGACATCGCCGCCGGCGGCCAGGGCGCGCCGATGGTGCCGTCTTTCCATGCGGCGCTGTTCCGCACGAACGTGGCGCGCGCCGTCGTCAATATCGGCGGCATCGCCAACCTGACGGGGCTGCCGCCGTTCGACGGCGACGCGCCCGTGACCGGTTTCGATTGCGGTCCCGGCAACGTGCTCATCGACACGTGGGCCGCGCGCCATCTGCGCGAATCGTTCGATCGCGACGGCGACTGGGCGGCCGGCGGCCGCAGCCATGCGGCGCTGCTGGCGGCGCTGCTCGACGAGCCGTATTTCAGGCTCCCGCCCCCCAAGAGCACCGGGCGCGACCTTTTCAACGCGCAGTGGCTCGATCGCAAGCTCGCCCAGCGCAACATCGAGCCGCGCGACGTCCAGGCGACACTGACCCGCCTGACGGCCAGTTGCATCGGGGCGGCGGTCAACGATTACTTTCCGCGCGCGGCCGACGTCGTGGTCTGCGGCGGCGGCGCGTTCAACCAGACCCTGCTGCGGATGCTCGCGGAGGAATGCGCCCCGCGGCAGGTCACCACCACGGCCGCACTCGACGTGGCGCCCGAGCACGTCGAGGCGCTGGCCATCGCGTGGCTGGCGCGCGAACACCTGCTGCGCCGGCCCGCCAGCCTGCCCGCGGTCACGGGTGCCAGGGGGCCGAGGATCTTGGGCGCGCTTTATCCGGCGTGAGGGCCGTCCCCTCTCCCGCTCGCGGGAGAGGGTTAGGGTGAGGGTGCGAAGCGGAGCCTCGGCGCGCGCCCTCACCCCCGGCCCCTCTCCCGCCGCGCGGGAGAGGGGAGAGGTTTGAGGTCTACGCCGAGAACGACGACCCGCAGCCGCAGGTCGTGGTGGCGTTGGGGTTCTTGATCACGAACTGGGCGCCCTCGATGTCGTCCTTGTAGTCGATCTCGGCGCCGACCAGGTACTGGTA
>CAZEIW010000232.1:0-41627 GCA_964512305.1 uncultured Burkholderiaceae bacterium
CGAAGCGCCGGAACACGAACAGCAGGCCGAGCGCCGCGACGCCGAACGCCAGCGACAGCGCGTGCGTCAGGTCGAGGTTCGAGACGACCTGCCAGATGTCGAGCAGGAAGTGCTCCGACTGGCGCGACGACATGCCCAGCAGCGTCGGCAGCTGCGACAGCCCGATGATGATGGCCGCCGCGTTGATGAAGCCCATCAGGACCGGGTGCGACAGGAAGTTCAGCAGCACGCCCGCGCGCAGCAGCCCGAGCACGATCTGCAGCACGCCCGAGATCAGGGCCAGGCCGATCACGAAGGCGATATAGGGATCGGTGCCGCGGATCGCCAGCGGCGCGACGCTCGCCGCCGTCAGCAGCGAGGTCATCGCGACCGGCCCGGTCGACAGCTGGGCCGAGGATCCGAACAGCGCGCCGACGATCGTCGGCAGCAGCGCCGCGTAAAGGCCGTAGTACGGCGGCACGCCGGCCAGCTGGGCGTACGCGAGCGACTGCGGAATCGCGACCAGCGACACGGTGACGCCCGCCATCAGGTCGTCGCGGAAGGTGTCCGACTTCAGGCCGGCGCGTTCGACCAATCGCTTTGCGAGACCCGCGCCCCAACGCCTCCATCGGCTCCGATCCGCAGAGGGGAGCGTGGTGCCGGTCGGTGTCTTGAGGACTGACACGGGCTGCCTCACGAAGTCGATGCGTAGTACAGATTCTGCGGGTGGCGCGCGTCGGCGAAGAACACCCAGCGCTCGGCGAGCAGCCCGGCGAATTGCACCGGCGAAGCCAGCACCGCGAGCAGCATGGACGAGGTGGCGGCCGACGCGAGCAGCATCGCGATCGGGACCACGAAACCGAGAGCGATGGCCGCCTGGCGGATCCGGCGCACGGTCGGCTGCGAAGCGCCGTGGAAGAACTCGCGCGTGTTGAACGAGCCTCCCATCGCTCCCTGGGACTTCTGCACGATCCGCGGGTGCTTGACGCCGATGGCCGACTGCAGGGTCGAACGCGGAAGCAGCCGCGCGTTGCGCACCAGCGTGGCCGCGCGCGCGACCGCGGCCAGCGCCGTGATCACGAGCGACCACGCGCCCAGGAATCCGACCAGCCCGGGTGCCGCGGCGAGCGCCAGCGCCGTGGCCAGCGTGAAGCCCGAGGCGCCGCCGAGCAGGATGAAATTGGCCAGGGTCAGCGGCGTGTGCCATTCGCGCAGCATCGGCAGGCAGGCATAGATCATCGCCGTGCAGACGAACAGCGCGAACGCAAGCAGCGCCCCGAGGAGGCCCAGGATCACCGTGCCATCGACCGGCACGCCCGAGGCGAGCGTGGCCAGCACCGGCTTGAAGCCGCTCCACTGCGCCGCGCCGTACAGCAGCACCACGCCCATCATCGCCGGCAGTGCGATCACCTCGCGCGACAGCCACGACGTGCGCCATTGCGTGGCCGCGCGCCAGGCGCGCTCCGGATGACCCAGGTGGAGGAACGACGCCGCCAGGCCCGCCGCGAGCAGCGCCTCCGCGACCACGCTGCCGACGGCGTAGAACGACTGCGGGTCGCTCGGCGGCAGCAGGCCGACCAACGTGTAGGCCTGCACCGTGACCACGGCCAGGAAAAGCCCCTGGCCGGCGCCGATCAGAGTCGTCAGGAAAATCACAGAGAAGGACGGGCGCACGTGCTAATCCTTCGGGAAACGGTCGCAGACCGTTTCCCGGTGACCCTTTCCCCTCTCCCTCGAGGGAGAGGGGAAAGGGGTGAGGGTGCGGATGGGGCTCCGAACGTCACTCACTTGCACTCAATACCCCGTCGCGTCTTCCAGCGTCGGCTCCGACTCGCCCGGAGTGGGCAGCTGCGCGTCGAGCTTGCGCGGGTTGTCGGCACGGATCAGCTCGTCGGCGTGGATGCGCAGCCGGTTCTTGCGGCGGGGCAGGTAGTGGTTGGCCGGGCGCGTGTTCCACTCCGGCATCAGCTGGTAACCGCCGCCCTCCCGGATCGCATTCGACACTTCGGAGTCGGGATCGTCGATATCGCCGAACAGCCGCGCCGAAGTCGGACACGCCTTGACGCACGCCGGCCGGCGGTCCGCGGCGGGCAGCGAGGCGTCATGGATCCGGTCGACACACAGCGTGCATTTCTTCATCACCTTGCCGTGCTCGTCGAACTCGCGCGCGCCGTACGGACAGGCCCAGGAGCAGTACTTGCACCCGATGCACCGGTCGTAGTCGACCAGCACGATGCCGTCCTCCTTGCGCTTGTAGGAGGCGCCGGTCGGGCACACCGGCACGCAGGGCGGGTCCTCGCAGTGCAGGCAGGACTTGGGCAGGTGCAGCGTCTCGGTCAGCGGGAACTCGCCGATCTCGAAGGTCTGTACGCGATTGAAGAACGTTCCGGTCGGGTCGGCGCCGTAGGGGTTGAAATCGGCCAGCGGGCCGGCCGCGCCGGAAGTGTTCCACTCCTTGCAGCTCGTCACGCAGGCGTGGCAGCCGACGCAGACGTTCAGGTCGATCACCAGCGCGAGCTGCGTCATCGGGCATCCTTCGCGCCGCCGATGAACGCGAGCATGCGGCGTGCCGCCTTCATGCCGGGATAGGTCTTCATCGGCTCGAATTGAGGCTCGGTGCGGCGCGGCTCGCCGGCGCCGGCCTTGCGGATTCGCACCCGCACGTCGTACCACGCGGCCTGGCCGGTGACGGGGTCGGAATTGGACACGAGGTTGCCGTCGCGCAGCCGCAGTTCCTCGCGGATCAGATGGTTGAGCAGGAAGCCGCGCTGCGATTCGTTGGCGTCCGGCGCGAGGCTCCAGGCGCCCGCAGCCTTGCCGATCGCGTTCCAGGTCCAGACCGTGCCCGGCTCGACCGCTTCGGACAGCCGCGCCTGGCAGCGCACCGCTCCCCAGGCGGACTCGATCCAGATCCAGTCGTCGTCCTCGATCGCCAGCGCGCGCGCGGTGCTGGCGTTGACGATCAGGTGGTTGTGCGCGTGGATCTGCCGCAGCCAGGCGTTCTGCGAATCCCACGAGTGGTACATCGCCATCGGCCGTTGCGTGATCGCGGACAGCGGATAGGCCTGCCGGTCGACGGCCCCGCTCTCGAGCGGTTCGTAGTAGAACGGCAGCGGATCGAAGTAGGTCTCGACGCGGCGCGCCAGGTGCTGCGGCGGCTTGCGCGAGATGCCCTTGCCTTGCGCCGCGAGCCGGAACTTCTGCAGCACCTCCGAGTACAGGTGGATCAGGATGGGCTCGGCGTAGCGCGTGATCCTGTTGCGCCGCGACCATTCCAGGTAGCCGAGGTTCCAGTTGCGCATGTACTGGTAGCTTCGCGGCAGCTCGTAGCGGAACACGCAGCCGTTCTGCTGGTACATCTCCCACTGGCGGGGGTTGGGCTCCCCGACCAGCGACTTCTCTCCACCCTTGCCGCGCCAGCCGGCCAGAAAGCCGATGCCCGCGCCCGGCTCCGGCTCCCAGTTGACGATGAAATCGCGGTAGTCGCGGTACTTTCGGGTGCCGTCGGCGCGGACGAACGTGGGCAGCTTCAACCGTGCGCCGAGCTCGATCAGCACCTCCTGAAACGGCCGGCACTGGCCGGCAGGCGGCAGCACCGGGATGCGCACCGAATCGACCGGGCCGTCGAACTCCGAGATCGGCCGGTCGAGCATGGACATCACATCGTGACGCTCGAGATAGGTGGTGTCGGGCAGGATCAGGTCGGCGAAGGCCGTCATCTCCGACTGGAATGCGTCCGCGACCACCAGAAACGGGATCTTGTATTCGCCGTTGTCGTGGCGGTCGGCGAGCATCTCGCGCACGCCGGTGGTGTTCATCGACGAGTTCCAGGCCATGTTGGCCATGAACACCAGCAGCGTGTCGATCGGGTACGGGTCGCCGCGCCATGCGTTGGTGATCGCGTTGTGCATCAGCCCGTGCACCGACAGCGGGTATTCCCAGGAAAACGCCTTGTCGATGCGTACCGGGCTGCCGTCGTCGTTGACGAACAGGTCGTCGGGGTCCGACGGCCAACCGAGCGCCAGGCCGTCGAGCGGCCGGTTCGGCTGCACGGCGCGCGCGTCGTTGGGCGTACGCGCGCACGGCGGAATCGGCCGCGGAAACGGCGCCTTGTGGCGGAAACCCCCAGGCCGGTCGATCGTGCCCAGCACACTCATCAGGATGCCGAGCGCGCGGATGGTCTGGAAACCGTTGGAGTGCGCAGCCAGCCCGCGCATCGCGTGGAAGGCGACGGGGTTGCCTGTGACGGTCTCGTGCTCGACGCCCCAGGCGTCGGTCCAGGGGATCGGCAGCTCGATCCGCTGGTCGCGCGCGGTGACGCCCATCTCGTGCGCTAGGCGCCGGATCGTCGCGGTGTCGATGCCGGTGATCTGCGCCGCCCACTCGGGTGTGTAGTCGCGCACCCGCTCCTGCAGCAGCTGGAAGGCCGGCTTGACCGGCGTGCCATCGGGCAGGCGAAACTCGCCCAGCAGGAAGGGATCGGCGCCGGGGGCATGCGACAGCACCGCGCGGTTGGTGTTGCGGTCCCACCAGAGCTTGTTCTGGGGGTCGTAGCATGCTTCCTGTTGAGGCACCTCGGTGCGCACGAACATGCCGAACTCGTCGCTCGCCGGGTCGCAGTTCACCAGCTCGCCGCCGTTGGTGTATCGGACCAGGAAATCCCGGTCGTACAGGCCGCGCTCGAGGATCTCGTGGATCACGGCGAGCAGGAAGGCGCCGTCGGTGCCGGGCCGGATCGGCACCCATTCGTCGGCGATCGCCGAATAGCCGGTGCGCACCGGATTGATCGAGATGAAACGGCCGCCGTCGCGCTTGAGGCGCGAAATCGCGATCTTCAGCGGATTCGAATGGTGGTCTTCCGCGGTGCCGATCATCACGAAGAGCTTCGCCCGCTCCAGGTCCGGCCCGCCGAACTCCCAGAAGGAGCCGCCGATGGTGTAGATGAGTCCCGCGGCCATGTTGACCGAGCACAACCCGCCGTGGGCGGCGTAATTGGGAGTGCCGAACTGGCGCGCGAACAGCCCGGTCAGCGCCTGCATCTGGTCGCGGCCGGTGAACAGGGCGAACTTCTTCGGATCGGTCGCGCGGATCGCCGACAACCGCCGCTCGAGCAGGTCGAACGCCTGCTCCCAACCGATCTCGACGAAGTCGCCCGCGCCGCGATCGGCGCCCGGCTTGCGCATCAGGGGTCGCGTCAGCCGCGCCGGCGAGTACTGCTTCATGATGCCGGAGGAACCCTTGGCGCAGATCACGCCGCGATTGACCGGGTGGTCGGGGTTGCCGTCGATGTAGCGGACCTCGCCGTTGCGCAGGTGCACGCGGATGCCGCACCGGCAGGCGCACATGTAGCAGGTCGTCGTGCGGACTTCGCTTTCGGCGCCGGGAAGCGGGGACGAGATCGGGTCGTGCAGCGGAGGCATCGGGTTCTTGGGGGCGTGACGGCGCCCCGCCCGTGCCGGGCGCACGGCGGGACAGCCTCCATTAGGCGCAACCGCCCCCCACGCTGTCTATCACCGGGGCGGGGAGGAAACTCTTACCCACTTGGGTAGGGAGCTCCTAAACGACCCTGACTTCCCCGAGCTCGCGCCCATCCTCCCCCACCAGATGCACGGCGCAGGCGATGCACGGATCGAAGCTGTGGATCGTGCGCAGGATCTCCAGCGGCCGGCTCGGATCCTGCAGCACGTGTCCCTCGAGCGCGGCCTCGTAAGGACCGCTGCGTCCCCGCGGGTCGCGCGGACCGGCGTTCCAGGTGCTGGGCACGACGGCCTGATAGTTGGCTATGCGGCCCCGGTCGATCACGATCCAGTGCGCCAGCCCGCCGCGCGGCGCCTCGCAGAAGCCGACACCGCGGCTGCTCGACGGCCAGCGGGACGGCTCCCACAGGTCGGCATTGAACGTGCGAAGGTCGCCGGCACGGATGCGCGCGACGAGCTCATCGAACCAGCCCTGCATCGCTTCGACGATGAGCTGGGTCTCGAGGGCGCGCGCGGCCGTGCGACCGAGGGTCGAGAACAGCGCCGCCGGCGGCAGATCGAGCTGCTTTAAGGCCGACCCGACCAGCTCGCGGGTCCGCTCGTGACCGGTCGCAACCAGCATCAGCACGCGCGCCAGCGGGCCGACCTCCATCGGATGCCCGTTCCAGCGCGGGGACTTCATCCACGAATAGGCGCGATCGACATCGAGCTGGCGGTACGGCGGCACCGGGCCGTCGTAATCGAGCGCGGTCTCGCCGGCGTACGGATGCAGGCCGGCGTCCTTTCCGGCCGCATACCGGTACCACGAGTGCGAGACGAACTCCTGGATCTCGTCCTCGCGCGCGAGATCGACTTCGTGCACCGTGCTCAGGTCGCGATTCAGGATGGCGCCGCGCGGAATCAGCGGGCCGCGCCGGTCCGGCAAGCCATCGGCGGCCGGAAACTCGCCATAGACGAGGAAGTTGCCAAGGCCTTCACCCAGGGTTGCCCAGTCCTTGTACCAGCCCGCGATCGCGAGCGTATCGGGCACGTAGACCTGCTCGACGAATTCGCGCATCCGGCGGATCACGTCGCCGATCCGCTGCAGGCCGACCTCGTCGAGCGCGGTGCCGCTTTGCGCGCCGGGGTCCACGCTGATCGCGCACGGCACCCCGCCGACGACGAACATCGGGTGCGGGTTCTTGCCGCCGAAGATCGCGTGCAGCGCCACCACGTCGCGCTGCCAGGCAAGCGCCTCCAGGTAGTGTGCCAGCGCCAGCAGGTTGGCCTCCGGCGGAAGCCGGTAGCCAGGATGCCCCCAGTAGCCGTTGGCGAAGATGCCGAGCTGCCCGCCTTCGACGAATGCCGCGAGCCTGCGCTTGACGTCGGCGAAATAGCCGCGCGAGGCTTTCGGAAACGGGCTCAAGGTCTGCGCCAGCTCGGAAGTGGACTTCGGGTCCGCCCGCAGCGCCGCGGTAACGTCGACCCAGTCGAGCGCGTGCAGGTGATAGAAGTGCATCACGTGGTCGTGCACGTACTGGGCGGCGATCATCAGGTTGCGGATCAGCTGCGCGTTGGGCGGGATCGGCCAGCGCAGCGCATCCTCGACCGCGCGCACCGACGCCATCCCGTGCACCACCGTGCAAACGCCGCAGATGCGCTGCGCGAGCGCCCAGGCGTCGCGCGGGTCGCGATCGCGCAGGATGATCTCGAGCCCGCGCACCATCGTGCCCGACGACCAGGCTTGCGCGACTCGCGCGCCGTCCATTTTCGCCTCGATCCGCAGGTGTCCCTCGATCCGCGTGACGGGATCGACGACCAGCCGTTCGCTCACCCGATGACCTCCCTATCGGCCGCCGCGCCAGGCTGCCGGTCTTCCATCGTCCCGTCGTCCAGGTATTCGGCGATCAGCTCGGTCAGCCCGAGCACCTCGACGCCGGACTTGTAGTGTTCGATGCCCTCCTCGAGCGTGATGCGGCAGTTGGCGCACGCGGTCACGACGGTGCGGGTCCCGGTGCGCTCGATCTGCTCCTGCTTGCGCTTGAATGCCCTGAGCTTGAGCGGCTCGGCGCGTTCGTTCGCCGAGATCCCGCCCCCGCCGCCGCAGCACCAGTTCCAGGTGCCGTGGTCCTCCATCTCGCGCACCTCGGCCGCGACCATGCCGAGCAGGCGGCGCGGCTGCTCGACCACGGCGCCGCGGCGCGCGATCTGGCACGGGTCGTGGTAGGTGACGGCGCCCTCGCGCCGCCCGCGCGTGCGCAACCTGCCCTCGGCCCGCAGCTCGTCGAGCACTTCAAGGACGTGCTTGACCTCGAAGCGAAACTGCCTGCCGACCAGGTTCGGCCCCTCCCACCTGATCGCCGTGAACGCGTGCCCGCATTCGGGACTGATCACCGCGGCGACGCCGAGCGCCTCGGCCGCGCGGACGACCCGCGCGACGATTTCGCGCGCGATGTCGCTCGATCCGATCTGAATGCCGCTGTTGGTGGCTTCGAACGCCTGCTCCGACAGGGTCCAGGCGACGCCGGCGCGGTGGAAGATCCGCGTCAGCGCCGACAGGTATTCGGGGTAGTTGATGATCTCCATCGACGACATGATCACCAGGTACTGCGCGCCGTGCCGGTCGACCGGAACCGTCAGTCCGGTCTCCTGCTGCACGTGCCTGATCTGCGCGGCCACCGCGTGCCACTTGACGCCCATCGGGCTGCCCACCGTCAGGCTGCGCTTCGACGCCTCAACCAGGCCGTGCGGCGCGTGACCCGCGGCCGCCATGCCCTCGCGCAGCTTGCGCACCATGTAGGTGATGTCGTTGCCGACCGGGCAGACCAGCGAACAGCGGGCGCACAGCGAGCAGCTGTCGTAGACCAGCGGGCTCCACTCGGCCAGCATCCGGTCGGTGACCGGCGGCGCGAGGCGCGCCATTTTCGCCAGCCGGCCCGCCAGCGTCGCTTCCCGGAACCAGACGCGGCGCAGCGGTTCGAGCTTGTGGATCGGCGTGTAGCGAGGGTCCCCGGTTTCCGTGTAGAACATGCAGGCCTGCGCGCACAGACCGCAATGCACGCAGCTCGCGAAGAAGCTCGCCACCGGCGCATCGAGCACCTCCTTCAACGCGTTGTAGCCGCGCTCGAAGCTCGCGCTCATCGGGATCACCCTCCCCGGTGCCTGCTCACGCGGCCACCCCGCGGCGGCCGAACGCCTTGCCGGTGTACCAGCGGGCAAGGAACGACGTCAGCGCGTGCGTGAGCCTGGTGAACGGCAGCAGCGCGAGCAGCAACTCGGCGCTCAACACATGCAGCGCCAGCATCAGCGTGTAGTCGAGCAGCAGGTGGTGCAGCGCCAGGTAGCCGGTCAGCAGCGGCAGGAAACTGAGACCCCAGGCCAGGTAGTCGCCTGCATCGGACAGCAGGCGCTTGACCCGGTCGATGAGCCGGTCGGCCAGCAGCAGCGCGAGCGCGCCCATGCTGGCGAGCGCCAGCGCGTCGACCAGCGGGCTCGGCAGCCCGGGCCATCCGATACCCAGTGCGGCGCGCGCGATCTCGACGTGCGGCACGAACAGCAGAAGCACGGCGAACCACCCGAGGTGGAAGACGTAGCCGCCGACCACGGTGAGCGGGGCTTGCCTCAGCATTCCAGGCGCCGGCGCGAAGCGTGAAAGCACGGTCCTGGCGCCCGACCCCGGCGAACCGGCTCGCGCGGGCGCGAGGTCGGTCTTGCGGCCGAGGGAGAGGATCTCGAAGCCGCGCAGCACGAGGCCGAACACGCACACTGCGACCGCCGCCGAGAATCCGGGCCCGCGCGCCCAGATCAGAAGTTCGATCGGGTTCACGCTCATCGGCTCCGCTCCAGGTCGTCCGCTCCGACCTCCACGTGCTCGGCCTTCGCGCGGCGCTTCATCCGGCGATTGGCTGCGAGCACCGCCGCGCCGGCTGCCGCGCCCGCGACCGCCGCGATCCCGGCGACCCGCACCCAGTCCTGGGTCGGTGCCGGCAACGGGCGGTAGACGCCGCCGAGATCCCAGAACTGCGGCTCGGAGCAGCCGATGCATCCGTGACCGGACTGGATCGGGAAGCTCACGCCCTGGTTCCACTTCACGGTCGCGCATGCGTTGCGGGTCACCGGCCCTTTGCAGCCGAGCTTGAACAGGCACCAACCCTTGCGCGCGCCCTCGTCGTCGAAGGTCTCGGCGAACAGGCCGCGATCGTAGAAAGGCCGCCGGTAGCAGCGATCGTGGATCGTTTCGCCGTAAAACGCCCTGGGCCGGCCGAGCGAATCGAGCTCCGGCAGCCGGCCGAAGGTCAGGAAGTGCGCCAGCACGCCAGTGATCACGACCGGAATCGGCGGACAGCCCGGCACGTTGACAACGGGCCGGCCGGTGAGGACCTTGTCGACGGCCACCGCACCGGTCGGATTGGGCCGCGCCTGCGGCAGGCCTCCGAACGCGGCGCAGCTTCCGACGGCGATCACCGCTGCGGCACCGGCCGCCGCCTGCAGCAGCAGGTCGCGATTGGCGACTCCGGCGATCGTCGAATAGCCGGGATTGCCCAGGGGCACCGAGCCATCGACGACGAGCAGGTGCCCGCCCGGCGCCATCGCGCGCTCGCGCGCCTGCTCGGCCGCCTCTCCGCTGGCCGCCTGCAGCGTGTGGTGGTAGTCGAGCGACAGTGCCTCGAAGATCAGGCTTTCGAGCGTCGGTGCATGCGACCGCGTCAGCGATTCGGTGCAGCCCGTGCACTCCTGGAACGACAGCCAGATCACTGATGGGCGGGCGCGGCCGAGCGCGGCGGCTATCGCCGGGGCGGCCGAAGGCGGAAGGGCAAGCGCCGACGCCAGTGCCGCGCAGTAGCCCAGAAAGCGGCGGCGGTCGACGCCCAGATCGCGCAGTCTCTGTTCGAGCGGCCGTATCGCGTTCATCTCGCCCCCCTCACGCAGGCCCGACGCGAACCGGAACCCGACCCGGTGGATGCTGCAGTGCACTCCCGCGTCACCGCTCGATGCTGCGTCGCAAAAATATTAGAAAAGAGTAATACACGAGCCCGCAAGGGTTATGATCCGGATCAGCCCGAATGCCGCCTAGACATCGCAACGGGACGCACGATCGTCCCGACCGGCGTCGCTGGCGGGCACTAGTTGCGCCGGAAGTGATCTGGGTTAAAACCACGCGGTTGTCGCGTTGACACAATTGATAAACGGTCGCAAACAGACGACCCCGGCCGCCATTCGCGGCGGCGCAGTGGAGACAGGCACCTTGCCACAGCAGACTGGAGCACCGGCCGCCAGCGGTCCGGACCGTGCCGCGGGCCGCGCCCCCACGTCGGAAGGAGACTTCGCGGCGCCGTTGCGAAGCCTGCTGCAGGCCGTCAGCGCGCTCGGCGGCGCGCGAGCGGCGACGGTCCGCCTCCTGCACGACGAAGAAAGCTGCCTGCACCTGGTCGGCGCCGCCGGCGTGCCGCCCGGGTTCGACGAGCAGCTCGCCGGCGTGGACGCCAGCTGCGGCGGCTGCGCGCAAGCGGTCACCGAGAATTCCGCGCGCGACTGGTCCGGCGCCACCTGCGCCTGCGCCCGCGCGCTGTCGAACGGCACGGGCGCGAACGACGCGCGCGTGCGCGTCCAGGCGGTGCCGCTGCGTCATCACGGCGAAGCCTGCGGCGTGCTGAGCCTGTTCCTGCCTCCGGACGCAGCCGCGGGCCAGAGCGATATTTCCGCGCTGCTGCCCGCGCTCGCCGACCTGCTCGGCCTCGCGGTCGAGACCACGCGCCGCTCCCACCAGAGCCTGCACGCGAGCCTGACGCAGGAGCGTCATCTGCTGGCCAGCGAAGTTCACGATTCGCTGGCCCAGAACCTGACGTCGGTGCGGATGCGCTCCACGGTGCTGCGCGACGCGATCGCCAAGAACGACTCGGCGCGCGCTTTCGGCTATCTGCGCGAGATCGACCAGTCGATTTCCACGATGCAGTCGCGCGTGCGCGAGTTGATCACCCACTTCCGAACGCAGATGGACCCCGGCGGCCTGGTTCCGGCGCTGCGCAAGACCGTCGATGAGCTGCGCGGCGTCGGGCCGATGCAGATCGATTTCCGCAGCCCCGTGCGCGATCTGGCGCTGTCGGCCGACGACGAGCTGCAGGTCTTCCACATCGTGCGCGAAGCCCTGATCAACGTGATCAAGCACTCGCAGGCGGCGCACGCGCGGATATCGATCGAGCCGGCCCTCGGCGGGTGGGAGATCGCGGTCGAGGATGACGGCATCGGGCTCGATCCGTCGCACGAGAGCCGCCACGGCCACTACGGCCTCAATATCATGCGCGAGCGCGCGCGTTACCTGGGCGGCGAGATCGATTTCGACAGCCCGCGCGGGCAAGGCACCCGGCTGCGGCTGCGATTCCCGGCCAGCGCCGGCTGTTTTCGGAGCGAGGCCACCTTATGAGCGAACAGATCCGCGTCGTCCTCGTCGACGACCACCGCCTTTGCCGCCAGGGGCTGGCGGAACTGCTCGAACGCGGCGGCGGCGCGAAAGTGCTCGGGTCGACCGCCGACCCGGCGCAGGCCGAGACGCTGATTCGGGAACTGGCGCCCGACCTGGTCGTGATGGACCTGCGCATGCCGATGATGGACGGCCTCAGCCTGTTGCAGCGGCTGCGCTCGCAGGGGTTCGACGTCCCGGTCGTGATCCTCACCATGAGCGATTCGCAGGAGGACATGGCAAGCGCGTTGCGCGCGGGCGTTCGCGGCTACCTGCTGAAGGACATGGACCCGGAGGACGTGCTCGACGGGATCCTGCGCACCGCGCGCGGCGAGCTCGTCGTGGCGCCGGCGATGGCGGTCAAGCTCACGAACCTGCTGCAGCACAATGCTCCCGCCGAGCAGCCGAAGGAGCAGGCACCCAAGCTGACGGAGCGCGAAAAGGAGATCCTGCGCTTCCTCGCGGGCGGCAACAGCAACAAGGCGATCGCCAGGGCGCTCAACATCAGCCACGACACCGTCAAACTGCACGTGCGGCACATCCTGGCCAAGCTCAACATGAGCTCGCGCGTCGAAGCCGCCGTGTTCGCCGTCGAGCACGGCGTGGCCGCGCAGCCCGGGCACCGCGCGCCGACGCCGGCGAAGGCGGCTTAACCCATAGTCCCCTCTCCCGCTTGCGGGAGAGGCGAGATCAGAGCTGCGAAGCAGACGCAGCAGCGCCGATCTGCCGACGCCGCTCGAACCATTCAAGCTTCTCCCTCAGCCGCACCACCTCCCCGACGATGATCAGCGTCGGGGCCTGCAGTTGCGCGGCTTCGGCGCGCTGCGCGAGGTCGGCAAGCGTGCCGGTGACCACACGCTGGTCGCTGCGCGTTCCCTGCTGGACGATCGCCGCCGGCGTTTCGGCCGCGCGACCGTGTTCGATCAGCTTGCGGCACAGCACGGGCAGTCCCTGCAGTCCCATGTAGATCACGACCGTCTGGCGCGGACGCGCGAGCGCCGGCCAGTCGAGGTCCATCGTGCCGTCCTTCAAGTGGCCGGTCACGAAGGTCACGGCTTGCGCGTGATCTCGATGCGTGAGCGGGATGCCGGCATATGCCGAGACCCCGAGCGCCGCGGTGATGCCCGGCACGACTTCGAACGGCACGCCGGCCGCGGAGAGCGTCTCGATCTCCTCGCCGCCGCGGCCGAACACGAAAGGATCGCCGCCCTTCAGGCGCACGACCCGGCGGCCCTGGCGCGCCAGCACGACCATCAACTCGTTGATCGACGCCTGGGGCAGCGCATGCGCGTTGCGGCGCTTGCCGACATAGATCCGCTCCGCGCTGTCGGGCACCAGCGCGAGGATCTCCGGCGCGACCAGGTTGTCGTACAGCACGACGTCCGCCTGCTGCATCCGGCGCAGCGCGCGCAGCGTCAGCAGCTCCGGGTCGCCCGGCCCGGTGCCGACGAGGAACACCTCGCCTCGGGTTTCGCCCGCCAGGCGCGCGCTGCTCATCAATGTCATCGGACCTCTGTCCATCGAACGCCTCTCTCGAACGCCTTCCGCTTACCCGGCCGCCGATCCGGCCGCACGGTACCCGCCCTCTAACGGCCGGCGCGCGGCGCCGCGCGTGCCCTGCACCTGCCGCACGAACTCGACGAAGCGCTGCGGCCAATGGCAGCCCCCGACCCCCCGCAGGTGCGAATAAGAGGCAAGCACGTTCTGGACCACGATGCCGTCGTTCTCGCCGTCGATGCCGTAGCCGCGCCGCACGCGGTAGGCGAAGCAGGCCTCGGACCCGAGGTTCTCAAGCCGCGAGTAGTGGAATTCGTGCCCTTGGAGGCAGCTCCCGCCCGCCGCGGCTGCCCAGGGAGCCGCGCCGGTCGCTTCCAATTCGACATAGCCGCGCCCGACGGGGCGGCGGTGCATCGTGACGTCGCCGCCGATCGCGCCGACCATCGCGTAGGTGCGGCCCGCGACGGTCAGACTGCGCGCGAGGTACATCAGCCCGCCGCACTCCGCATAGACGGGCAGGCCCGCCTCGATCGCGGCACGCAACTGCGATCGCATGCCGGCGTTCGCCTCGAGTTCCGCGGCGCAGCTTTCGGGAAAGCCGCCGCCGATGAACGCCCCATCGAGGGGCGGCAGCGAACCGTCGCGGAGCGTGTCAAAGGGCACCAGATCGGCGCCGGACGCTCGCAGCGCCTCCAGATCGTCGGCGTAGTAGAAGCCGAAAGCCCGGTCCATCGCCACGCCGATCCGCGGCCGCCTGCCGCGCCCGCGCGCCACGCGCGGCGGCCCAAGCGCACCGACCGCCGGCGCCGGTGCCTCGCGCGCGGTGTCCAGCAGGCGCGGGAGGTCGACCTGCGCCGCCACTGCGGCGCCGATCCGCTCGATCTGCGCCGCCGCTTCCCGTGCCTCGTTGCTCGGGACCAGCCCAAGATGGCGCTCGACGATCGAAATGCGCTCGTCCAGGTGGACGGCCCCGAGCACCGGGATGTCCGTGTAGTGCTCGATCACCGCGCGCAGCTTGGTTTCGTGACGCGAGCCGCCGACGCGGTTCAGGATCACGCCGCCAATGCGGATCGCGCGATCGAACGCCTGGTAGCCCAGCAGGAGCGGCGCGATGCCGCGGGTCATGCCGCGCGCGTCGACCACCAGCACGACCGGAGCGCCGAGGCGATGCGCCAGCGCGGCGTTGCTGTTGCTGCCGTCGAGCGCCAGGCCGTCGTAAAGGCCCTGGTTGCCCTCGACCAGCGCCAGGTCGCTGCCGGCCGCGTGCCGGGCAAACAGCGCGTCGATCTCTTCCCATCGCATCAGCCGGGGATCCAGGTTGTAGCAGGCGCGGCCGGTGACGCGCGCGAGCCACATCGGGTCGATGTAGTCCGGCCCCTTCTTGAACGCCTGCACCGTCAGACCGCGCGCCGCAAAAGCCGCGCACAGGCCGATCGACAGCGTCGTCTTGCCCGAGGACCTGTGCGTCGCGGAGATGAAGATGTGCGGCATGGGATGCGCAGTCGGGCCGGTAGGCAGCAGATCGGGATGGGCGGTCAGGCGGGCTCGGGGGTCGCTCGGGTGCCGCTCAGGCCGCCGCGTGGCAGCGCGACGGCCGCCGGCGCCAGAGGCAGCGCGCGACGTCGACCGCGTCGGCCGGCGATTTCACTTCGCCCAGCAGCTGCAGCGCGATCGCGGCCGTCCCGACCACCGCCGCCTCGCCGTATTCGTCGTGGGTCTCGCCCCGCCACACTGCCGCCAGCCGGCCGGGGTCGACGTCGGGCTGGTCCGGATGACGCCCGGAATCGAAGGTCGCCGGCCACTCCTCCTCGCTCAACTCGCCGGCGAGCGAATACCTGACCAGGCACGGGAGGTCGGGCTTGCGTTCGGCCTCCCCGCCGTCGCCCTTGAACACCGCGACCCGCGCCGGACCGAGTATCGCCGCCGCGGCCTGGTGCGTCTGCGCGTAAGCCGGATGAAAGACGCCCTGCAGGATCGCCGCGGCACGGGCGGGATTGAGATGCCGCACGACCGTGTGCATCGGCGATCGCAGTCCGAGCAGCGGGCGCAGCAGGATCAGCTGCTCGAGCAAGGGGCTGACTGCCGAAAGAGGGACGAACGCGAAGCGTTCGGCGCCGATTCTCTTTGCCGCCTCCGCCAGCGAGCCGCACGCCGCCACTCCGAGCTGGCGCAGCGCTTCGGGCACGAAGACGCGCGCGGGATCGTAGCCGGCGGTGCCGTGCATCAGCACCGGTATCCCGTTGGCGGCCAGCAGCAACGCGGACAGCACGAACCAGGGCGGCCGGCGGCGCTTGCCCGCATACGCCGGCCAGTCGAGCCTGACTTCGGGAAAACCGGGCGGGAGCGCGATCGCCTCCTGGGCCGTTTGCGCCATTCCCGCGACTTCGGCCGGCGTCTCCGATTTCACCCTCATCAGGGTCAGGAAGGCGCCGAGCTGGACCGGTTCGACCTGGCCGGCGAGGATCATCCGCATCGCCTCGGCTGCCTCGTCCCGCGTGAGCGCGCGCGCGGTGTGCGGGCCCTTGCCCATGGCCCTGATGAAGCCCGCGAAGCGATGCTCCCAGGGCATCCGTGCCGGCCCGCGCTCAGGCGCGTTCACTTGTCCCCACCCGCGTCGCTCGGCCGCGGGGCATGCCGAGGTCGTCCTCCGGCATGAATCGCAGCACCCGCACTCCGATCGTCGTCGCGACGAAGGCAAGCCCGAGGCCGCCGATGCCGAGCAGGAGCTCGGGCAGGCTCGGCTGGTAAGTCTCGATCGCGCCGTCCATGAAGTCGCTGCGCACGGCATAGCCGGGGAATATCTCGAGCGGATATGCCTGGCCGCCGATGATGAAGACGTAAAGCAACAGGAACGCGCCGGCGATGGTCAGCAGCCCAGCCGCCAGCGTGGCGCGCGGTCCCCCGAGGCGCGGGTGGAACAGCAGCAGCAGCGGCAGCATCGATCCGGCGCCGACGTATCCGAGCCAGAACAGCGCCGGATACGGCTCGCCCTGCAGCAGGATGAAGCGCTCGAACCCGACCTCGCGCGCGTAGTACAGGTTGGTCATGTGGTAGACCCAGACGAAATACAGCGCTGCTGCCACGAACACGCCCAGCAGCCGCGCCAGGCGGCGCTGGATCGCCGGATCGAGGCTCGCGCCGGTCCACGCGTACATCGTCGACTGCACGATCAGGAATACGGCCAGCCCCCAGCCGAACGAAAGCACGATGAACATCGGCGCCAGCAGCGCCGACTGGTAGGCCTGGCGCGCGACCAGGAAGCCGAAGATCGACCCGGTCCCCGTGGTCAGCACGAAGCGCCAGAACAGGGCCGCGATGCCGGCCGCCTTCGCGTATCGGTTCATGCGGCGCTCCATCAGGGTCCAGAGGTACACCCCGACGATCGTGAACAGCCCCGAGTACAGGAACACGTTCCACGCGAACACCGACTTGAAGTTGAAGCGGGTCGCGGCCACGGCGATCCGGTCGGGGCGGCCGAGGTCGAGCATCAGCACCGTCAGACCGCCCGCGAGCAGCGTCAGCGACAGCAGGCCCGAAAGGGGCGCGCGCGCCTTGTACGCGGGCTGGCCGAAGACCGACCCGATCGAGGCGACGTTGAGCACGCCCGAGGCGGCGACGATCATGAAGATCGCGAACACGTGCGGCAGTCCCCACACCACCTGGTTGCTCATGCCGGTGATCGCGTGGCCGCGCTCTTCCATCACGAAGGCCGCGCTAAGCCCGGCCGCGACGAGCGCCGCGCCCAGATACAGCAGCGCGTAGAAGTAGCGCTGCTCGAGCCTTTCGAACGCTTCGCGCCGCATTTTCACAGTCCCTGGTAGCGGACCGCCGTCCGCAGGCCGAGATCGGCGCGCACCTCGGCGCTGGCGACCTCGCGCAGGCGGCGCGCGATCTCGCTTCCCTGGTCGGCGAGGTCGCCGAACAGCATTGCGCCGCCGGCCGCCGCGCAGGCCTCGACGCAGGCGGGCGGCAGGTCGCGGTCGATCCGCTGAACGCACAGCGTGCAGCCCTCGACGCAGCCCTTGCCGCGCGGCACCTGGGGGTTCTGACCCGACAGCGGCTCGTGCACGAACGAGCGCGCCTTGTACGGGCAGGCCATCATGCAGTAGCGGCAGCCGATGCAGGCGTGGCGGTCGACCAGCACGATGCCGTCGGCACGCTTGAACGAGGCGCCCGTCGGGCACACATCGACGCAGGGCGGCTGCGCGCAGTGCTGGCACATCACCGGCACCGAGACCTCGCGCCCGGTCCCGATCTGCTTCAGCTCGACCTTGCGGATCCAGCGCGGGCGCTGGCGCGGGTCGATGTCCGATTGCAGCCCATTTTCGCGGTCGCACGCGCCCACGCAGGCATCACAGCCCGGGGTGCACCTGCCGGTATCGATCAGCAGGCCCCAGCGCGCCGCGGCCGATGCCGGCTCGCCGGCCGGCCGGGCGGCAGCGATCTCGATCAGCCGCAAGCCGGGCGCGACCAGCACGCCCACCGCAACCGCGGCGCCGGCGCGCAACGCGGCCCGGCGGGCCCGATCCGGCGCCGGCGCGCTCATCGCGGCGACTCCACGGCCGCCGCCGAGGTCCGCGCGGAAGCGGGCGCCGCCTGGTGGCATTCGAAGCAGTCGATGCTGACCGCCGCGTAGCGGTGGCACCCCTGGCAGAAATTGCGGTCGCTTCCCAGCACCGATCCGTTGCTGCGGCTGGCATGACACTCGATGCACCGGTTCAGGCTGACGGGCGACCCGCGTTCGCCCCGCCGCAGCGTCAGGTCGCGCTGGTGCCTGAGCATGTCCGGGTGGTTGCGCCGCATCTCGGCGGCGGGTGCGATGCAGTGCTCGCCGCGCTCGATCACGATCGCCGGCGCCGGCACCGACGCGTCCTGGCCGGCAGGCGCGGGCGCTGCCGCGCCCGCGAGCATGGCGCAGCACCATGCGCGGAACGCGAAGCCGACGATGGCACGGGCGTTCACGTCAGCGGCTCCCGGGCTTCGCGCTCACTCCCCGAGGCCCATCTGGATGTAGCCGGTCGGGCAGACGTCGCGGCAGATGTGGCAGCCGATGCACTTGTCGTAGTCGGTCATCACGTAGCGACCGAGCGTCGCTTCCTTCTTCGGCACGCGAGACACCGCGTGCTGCGGGCAGTACACGACGCAGTTGTCGCACTCGAAGCACATGCCGCAGCTCATGCAGCGCTTGGCCTCGGCGATCGCGTCGGCTTCGGAAAGCGCCTCGATGCGTTCCTGGAAATTGCCCAGCGCGGCCGCCCGATCGAGCGTGATCACGCGGCGCACGTGGCGCGGCACATGGGTGAAGTGGCCGAGGAAGAGCTCATCGTGCGCGATCACGTAGCGGTCGGCGCGGTTCTCGAAGTTGTGGACCGCGACCGGCTGCTCGGCGGTGCCGCGGATCGGCTCCGCGACGGCGTCGATCTTCAGCCCCTTCTCCGCCATCTTGGCCGGCAGGTCGAACGAGCGCACATCGACCTTCGGGCGCTTGCCTGCCTCCAGCCCGCGCAGGAAGCGGTCGATTCCCTCGGCCGCGATCGCGCCGTGGCCGATCGCGGTGGTCAGCAGGTGCGGCCGAAGCACGTCGCCGCCCGCGAACGTCCCGGCCTTGCCGGCAACCTGCAGGCCCCGGTCGGCGTTGACCGCGCCGCGCCCGTTGTCGAACTCCTCGAGCCCGCTGAAGTCGACCGCCTGCCCGATCGCCGAGACGATCAGGTCGGCCTCGAGCTCCTGCGCGGTGCCCTCGGCGATCCTGACCTCGAGCTTCGGCCCGACGAAGCGCGCCTCGCAGCGGGCGACGCGCAGGGCGGTGGCGCGCCCGTCGGCGCCGCGCACCAGGCCCACCGGCGCCAGTCCACCCAGGATCTGGATGCCTTCGGCGAGCGCCTGCTCGACTTCGTGCCGGTTCGCCTGCATCCTGTCGACCGCGAACACCGAGGTCAGCGTGACCTCCGAGCCCTGCCTGGCGCTGATCTCGGCGACGTCGTGCGCGGCGCGGCCGCCGATCACCGACTCGAAATCGGTCGGATGGGCGTGCTGGATGTGGCCGAGGCGGCGCGCCACCGTCGCGACGTCGATCGACGTATCGCCGCCGCCGACCACGACCACGCGCCGGCCGACGTGCTGCAGCCTGCCGTCGTTGAATGCCCGCAGGAACGCGGTGGCGCTGACGACGTTGGGCGCCACGCCGTCCTCGATCGGCAGCGCGCGCCCCGACTGCGCGCCCAGGCCGAGGAACACCGAATCGAACCGGGCGCGGATCTCCTCCATCGTGACGTCGCGCCCGACGCGGCAGTTCGTCCGCGCCTGCACGCCGAGGTCGAGGATGCGCTGGATCTCGGCATCGAGCGTTTCGCGCGGCGTCCGGAAGCCCGGGATCCCGTAGCGCATCATGCCGCCGAGGAACTCGTGCTCGTCGAAGATCGTGACCTCGTGGCCTTTCAGCGCCAGCTGGTACGCGCACGACAGGCCGGCCGGCCCGCCGCCGATGACCGCGACGCGCTTGCCGCTGGGCGCGACCTGCGCCTGGAACTTCAGCCCGTGCGCGATCGCATATTCGCCGAGGAAGTGCTCGACCGCGTTGATGCCGACATGATCCTCGACCTCGTTGCGGTTGCAGCCGCTCTCGCACGGGGCCGGGCAGACGCGGCCCATCACCGACGGGAACGGATTGGCCCGCGTCAGGCGCCGCCACGCGTACTCCTGCCAGGGCACGCCGGCCGGCGGCTTCTCCGTGCCGCGCGCGATCGCCAGGTAGCCGCGTATGTCCTCTCCGGACGGGCAGCTGCCCTGGCACGGGGGCGTCGACTGCACGTAGGTCGGGCACTTGTAGGAGTGGCTGGCCTGGAAGATCTGCTCGCGCCACGAGGCGACATGATCGTCGCCGTCGGCGTAGCGGCGGAACTGCAGGGGTTCGGTCGCGGGCTGGGAAGGGGTCGGCATCAGCGGTCTCCGAGCACGATCGCCGAGCTGACGAGCTGATGCACGCCGCCGACCATGCTCATCTTGTAGCCGTAGTACGGCAGGATCTTGGTGAACTGCGCCTTGCAGATCGCGCAGATCGTCGCCATGAAGTTGACGTCGTGGCCGTCGACCACCTGCTTGAGCGCCTCCATGCGCGGCGCAGCGCCCTTGACGCGCAGGTCGAGCAGCTCGTCGGTCAGGAGCCCGCCGCCGCCGCCGCAGCACCACGTCGCCTCGCGGATCGTGTCGGGCGCCATGTCGACGAAGCGGTTGGCCACCGCGCGGATGATCTGGCGCGGGATCTCGAATTGCCCGCCGGGAAGGTCGCCCATGCGCGAGGCGCGCGCGACGTTGCAGGAGTCGTGGAAGGTCACGACGCGGCCGTCGTTGGCCGACTTGTCGAGCCGCAACGCGCCGCGCTGGATCAGGTCCCACGTCACTTCGCAGATATGGGCCGGCTGGCGGTAGCGCGAATCGAGCTGGCTCTGCAGCTGGCGCGCGAACGGGTCGGCGCCGCCGGCGCCGATGCCGACCAGCGTGTTCCAGAAGCTGTAGGCCACCCGCCACGCGTGTCCGCATTCGCCGACCACGATGCGCTTGACCCCCAGCTCGAGCGCCGCCTCCCGGATCCTGAGCGCGATCTTGCGCAGCTGCTCGTAGCTGCCGATGAACATCCCGAAGTTGCCGGCCTCGGAGGCGCTGGACGACAGCGTCCATGAAATGCCGGCCGCGTGGAACACCTTGCCGTATCCGATCAGGCTTTCGACGTGCGGCTCGGCGAAGAAATCCGCCGACGGCGTCACCAGCAGCACCTCGGCGCCCTTCTGGTCGAGCGGATAGCGCACGTCGGCGCCGGTGGCTTCCTTGACGTCCTCTTCCAGGCCCAGCAGCGTGTCGGCGAGTGCGCGCTCCGGCAGGCCCAGGTTGTTGCCGATCCGGTGCACCTTGCCGATGATCTCGTTCGAGTACTTCTGCCCCAGGCCGATCGAATCCATGACCTCGCGCGCAGCCATCGTGATCTCGGCCGTGTCGATGCCGTACGGGCAGAACACCGAGCAGCGACGGCACTCCGAGCACTGGTGGAAGTAGCTGAACCAGCGGTCGAGCAGCTCGCGCGAGAAGTCCTGCGCGCCGACCAGCCCCGGTGCGATCTTTCCGGCAGTCGTGAAATGGCGCCGGTAGACGCTGCGCATCAGCTCCTGGCGGGCCACCGGCATGTTGCCCGGATCGCCGGTGCCGATGAAGTAGTGGCACTTGTCGGTGCAGGCGCCGCAGTGCACGCATGCGTCCAGGTAGACCTTCAGCGAGCGGTACTTGCCGAGCAGCTCGCCCAGCTTCGAGACCGCCTTGTCCTGCCAGTCGGCCACCAGCTCGCCCGGATACCCGATCGCCTGCTGGATCTTGTCGCCGGCCGCGTACGGACGGCTTCCCGCCATCGCACCCGGCTTGAGCATCGGCACCAGCGGAAATTCGCGCAGCGCCGGCGCGGTCACCTCGGCAGCCATCTCAACGCCCTCCTTCCAGCCGCGCGGCCCACGGCGACAGGTGACGGCGCTCGCGCGGATCGTCGGCCTGGTTGCGGGTCGGCGAGAAGAACAAGGCCGGCGCGTGCATCAGCTTGCTGAACGGGAAGGCGATCATCAGCAGCGCGACCAGCGCCAGGTGCGCGAGCAGCAGGGGGTCGGCCGGCAGCGGCTGCGGCGTGAACCGAATCAGGCCGAGGAAGAAGACCTTGACCGCGATCACGTCCGTGTGCACCAGGAACTTCATCGCCAGTCCGCTGGCCGCGATCGACGCCAGGACCGCGAGCCACAGGTGGTCGGAAACCGTCGAGATGAAGCGGATGCGCTCGACCAGCAGGCGGCGCGCCCACAGACCGGCCAGCCCCGCAGCCATCGCGAAGCCGGCCAGCACGCCGAAAGGCTGCGCCCAGGCGACCCAGAACCACACCGGCTCGGTGAAGTAGCGCAGGTGCCGCACGAGCACGAGCAGCAGGCCGGCGTGGAACACCCAACCGCAGGCCCAGGTCCACAGGTTCGCCTTGAACAGGCTCTCGAACAGCACCACCTCGCGGGCAAGGCGCAAGGCCACGCCGCCGGCAGTCAGCGGCGCCGGCGTGGTCGGGATCTTCAACGGCGCCGGCGTGCGCCAGTAGTCGGCGATCCGGTACGCGACCCCGCCGGCCATCACGGCCGCGGCCAGGTAGAACAGCGCCGCGTAGGCGAGCGCCAGCGCCGTGACCGGGGCCGCGTTCATCTTCGACCCTCGGGCGGAGGGCTCAGACGCAGCCGGTGGGCTTGGGCAGGCCGGCGATCTTGCATGCCTGCTTGGCCGGTCCGTACGGGAACAGCTCGTACAGGTACTGGCTGTTGCCCTTGTCGGCGCCGAGCGCCTTCCCGATCGCCTTGGTCAGCACCCGAACCGCCGGCGCGATCTGGTATTCCTCGTAGTACTTGCGCAGGAAGTTGACGACTTCCCAGTGCTGAGGCGTCATCGTGACGTTCTCCGCCGCGGCGATGACATTGGCGATTTCCTCGCTCCAGTCGCCGAGGTTGACGAGGTAGCCCTCCTCGTCGGTTTCGAACGTCTTGCCTTCCGCTTCGATCGTGCTCATGCTTTCTCCTTGATTCCCGTGCCGCCGCTACAGCCACGAATGGCTGCTCGCGTGCTCGGCCGCGAGGTCCACGAAACCGCCGTAATCGACCAGGGTGACGCCCTCGATCACGCGGTCGATCACGCCGCGCGCCTCGAGATCCGGCGCCAGCGCGTACACCTTGAAGCGTTCCGACGCCGCCCGCAGCATCGCCTGCCCGGGATTGCCCCGGGTCGCCGCGTAAACGCCGTCCTCGATCAGCAGAATCGCGCCGCCGCGGGCGACCCGCACGCAGGAATCGAGCGAGTTGCGGTCGAGCGGCGACTTGTTGACGATGTGCAGCAAAGGGGGCTCCCCGTCTAGCAGCTCAGTACGACGTCCTGCTGCTGCATGAGGTCGCCCAGCTCCGCGCGCCCCAGCACCGTGACCGGCACCAGCAGGTCTTCCTCTTCCAGACCGCGCGCCTCGAGCGACTCGCGCTCGACGTACAGCTTCTCGACGTCGTAGCCCTCGAGCGCGCGGTAGGTCGGCGAGAAGTTCTTGGTCTCGATGCCCTTGGTCTGCTGGCCTTTCTTCAGCTGGTAGACGCCGTCGTCGAGGAAGACGAGCGACACGTCCTGGTCGAACGCCGCGGTGATCAGCACGACCTCGAGCGACTCGAGCGCGTACACGGTGCCGTACGGCGCCTTGCGATTGACGAACATGAACTTCTTGGCCGCCATCTTTGAGCCTTCAGTCGCCGAACACGACCAGCCGGTCGGCCTGGATGCCCGACTCGACCAGCTGCCCGAGGCCCGAGATGCGGAACCCCGGCGCCAGCCCCTCGTCCTTGATGCCGCGCCGCAGCGCCGCCGCCACGCAGACCACCAGGTCGACGCCGTGGTCCTCGGCGAGCTTGCTCCAGCGCTGGACGATGTTGCGGTCGTCCTGCGGAGGTTCAGTCAGCTTGTTCGCGTTGTTCACGCCGTCGTGATAGAAGAACACCCGATGGATCTCATGACCTTTCGCCAGTGCCGCCTTGCAGAACAGGTAGGCGCTGTCGCTGGCCTGGTGCTGGTACGGCCCTTCGTTGACCAGGATCCCGAATTTCATGGCGCGCGTCCGCAGGATCTCGAACTCAGAACCGGATGTGCGTCGACGCGTTCAGGTTCACCCGCGCCCCGCGCCAGTCGTCGATCAGGTACTTCGTGAAAGGCAGGCCGGTCTTCTCGAAGAACCGGGGCCAGCCGATCCGTTCGACCCAGTCCGACAGCCGCTCCCACGAGCGGGCGTCGTCCTTGTACGTGTACAGGATCTTCTTCACGACCTCAGCGACCTCGGTCCAGCGCGGCGGATTGTTGGGCAGCCCCGCGGCGACCATCTTCATGAACGTCGGCTTGCCGCGCGCGTTGGAGTTCTTGCCGCCGACCCAGATCGCGAGCTTCGAATGCTCCGGATCGTTGATCTGCATCGGCGGGCACGGGGGGTAGCAGGCGCCGCAGCAGATGCACTTCTTCTCGTCGACCTCGAGCGACGGCTTGCCGTTCACCAGCGCCGGCCGGATCGCGGCCACCGGGCAGCGCGCCACGACGGCCGGGCGCTCGCAGACGTTGGCCACCAGGTCGTGGTTGATCTTCGGCGGCTTCGTGTGCTGGATGATCACGGCGATGTCGGCCTGGCCGCCGCAGTTGATCTCGCAGCAGGAGGTCGACAGGTGAACGCGGTTGGGCATCTCCTCCCGCTTGAATTCCTCGTACAGCTCGTCCATCAGCGCCTTGACCACGCCCGATGCGTCGGTGCCCGGGATGTCGCAGTGCAGCCAGCCCTGCGTGTGCGCGATCATCGAGACCGAATTGCCGGTGCCGCCGACCGGGAAACCGGCCGACTCCAGCGCTGCGATCAGCGGTTCGACCTTGGATCGGTCGGACACGATGAACTCGATGTTCGAGCGGATCGTGAAGCGGACGTGCCCTTCCGCGTACCGGTCGGCGATGTCGCACAGCCTGCGGATCGTGTGCACGTCCATCTGCCGCTGCGTGCCTGCGCGCACCGTCCACACCTGGTCGCCGCCGTGCGCGACATGGTGCAGCACGCCCGGGCGGGGGCGGTCGTGGTACTTCCAGTTGCCGTAGTTCCTCGCCAGTGCCGGGTGCAGGTACTGACGGTTGTCGGGAACGCCGCACTCGACGGCGCGCCGCATCTGTGCTTGGGCCATGTGCATCCCTCCGTGTCCGTGGCGCGCCGCCTCAGGCGGCGCTCTTGCGCTGCCTGATCCGGGCGACCTCGTCGTCCCAGCCGTCGGTGCGCACGTACGGATTGGTGCGCGGGCACGACACCATGTTCGGGTCGACCTCGAGGCCGACGGCCTCGAGAAAGTTGACCAGCCCGATGCGCTCGATCATCTCGCCGGTGCGCTCGTGCTCGAGCGCGTTCTCGGCGAAGAAGTCGATGATCTTCTTCGCCAGCTCGACCAGCCGCTCGATGTCCTCGTCGGTCTCGAGCTTCATGAACGGCACCACGACCGTGCCCATCAGGTCGCCGATCTTCAGCGCGCGCTTGCCGCCGACCAGGATCGTCGCGCCCTTGTCGAGGCC
Organism: uncultured Burkholderiaceae bacterium; assembly: GCA_964512305.1. GTDB lineage: Bacteria > Pseudomonadota > Gammaproteobacteria > Burkholderiales > Burkholderiaceae_F > CAZEIW01. Next base: position 25,516 of record CAZEIW010000232.1, read on the forward strand.
CGGGGCGAGGCCGCCCGTGATCACATTGATGCAGTGCATGCAGCGCACGCAGTCGCGGTTGTCGATCTCGATCGCCTGCGCGTCGTCGAACTTCACCGACGTGATGCCCGGGCCGGTGCGCACGTCCTCGGCGCGCTTGATCTGTATCGCGTTGGTCGGACACCGCGCGACCACGTTGTTGACCAGCTCGTTCATGCCGTGGCGCTGGAAGTAGCGGCGCACCAGCGCCTCGTCGGCGCGGATGTTGTCGCGCCACGTCCCGATCACCGCCATGTCCGAGCGCTGGATCGAGTTCATGCAGTCGTTCGGGCAGCCCGAGAACTTGAACTTGAACTTGTACGGCAGCGCCGGCCGGTGGATCTCGTCGAGGAAGTTGTTGATCACGGTCCGGTGGACCTTCCCCTCGTCGTAGCACGACTGCTCGCAGCGCGCCGCGCCGACGCACGACATCGAGGTGCGCACCGCGGGGCCGGCGCCCCCGAGGTCGAACCCGAGCTCGTTGATCTCGTCGAAGGCCTTCTGCACGTTCTCGGTCGTGCAGCCCTGGAACATGATGTCGCCCGACTGGCCGTGCAGCGCGATCAGCCCGGAGCCGTGCCGCTCCCAGATGTCGCAGAACTTGCGCAGGAGGTCGGTCGTGTAGTGCATGCCGGCCGGAGGCATCACGCGCAGCGTGTGGAACTCGGCCGCATCCTTGAACTTCGGCTGGTCCTTGTCGTCCTTGAGCTCGGTGAAGCGCGGGATCACCCCGCCGCCGTAGCCGAACACGCCGACCGTTCCGCCCTTCCAGTAGCCCTTGCGCGTCCGGTAGGAGGTCTCGAGCTGGCCGAGCAGGTCGACGACGTAGTCCTTGTCCTGCGCCAGGCGCTTGAGCCCGGTCACGAAACTCGGCCACGGGCCGTTTTCCAGCGTGTCGAGCATCGGCGTCGGGTGTGGCTTCTTCGCCATCGACTCATCTCCGCAAGGTTGCGCCGGCGCGGCGCGTTCGAGGTGCCGGTACGGCCGGTGCCGTTTGCGCCGGGCGCCAGGGTGAATTTCGCCCTGCCATCCTAGGTGCGGCTCAGGCCCCGGACCATTCTTCCGGTCGGTAACGGGCGCCAAGCCTTTCGGGGCATCGGGGAGCTACCCGGATGGGGTATCCGACGCCCGCTCACCGCAGCTATAGACGCATGACCGCCCCGGCGGGCTCAATATCGCCTGCTGCGCAGCGCGCGAGCCACCCGGACATGGCCCACATCGTGATCATCGGCGCCGGCATCGGCGGCATGCCGATGGCCTACGAGATGCGCGACCTCGCGAACCCAGGCGATCGCATCACGGTCGTCGGCAATTCGCCCCGCTTCCATTTCGTTCCCAGCAACCCGTGGGTCGCGGTCGGCTGGCGCCGCCGTGGCGACATCGAACTGGAGATCAAGCCGCCGCTCGAGCGGCGCGGGATCGGCTTCACGCCCGTCGGCGCCCGGCGCGTGCACCCGGCCGAGAACCGCGTCGAGCTCGCCGACGGCAGCAGCCTGGCGTACGACTACCTCGTGCTCGCCACCGGGCCCAAGCTGGCGTTCGACGAAGTCCCCGGGCTGGGACCCGAAGGCGGGCATACGCAGTCGATCTGCCACGTCGACCACGCGGTGCGCGCCGAGCAGGCCTGGCAGGCGTTCGTGGCCAGCCCGGGCCCGATCGTGGTCGGCGCCGTCCAGGGCGCGTCGTGCTACGGCCCGGCCTACGAATTCGCCATGATCATGGACACCGATCTTCGGCGCCGCCGCATCCGCGACCGGGTGCCGATGACGCTCGTCACCGCCGAGCCCTACGTCGGGCACCTCGGGCTGGGCGGTGTCGGCGACTCCAAGGGCCTCCTCGAATCGGCGCTGCGGGCCCGCCACATCAAGTGGATCTGCAACGCCAGGACGACGCGGATCGAGGCCGGCCGCGTGTTCGTCACCGAGCACGACGAGGACGGCAGGCCGAAGAGGGAGCACGAGCTCCCGTTCGCCTACTCGATGATGCTGCCGGCCTTCAAGGGCGTCGACGCGGTGGCCGGCATCGAAGGATTGGTCAACCCGCGCGGCTTCGTGCTGATCGACGAGTACCAGCGCAACCCGAGGTTCGGCAACGTGTACGCGGTGGGGGTGTGCGTGGCCATCCCGCCGGTCGAAGTTACCGCGGTGCCGACCGGCGCGCCGAAGACCGGCTACATGATCGAATCGATGGTGACCGCGACCGCGCACAACATCCGGGCGGGACTCGACGGCCGCGAGCCCTGCAAGAAGGCCACGTGGAACGCGGTCTGCCTGGCCGACATGGGGGACACCGGCATCGCGTTCGTCGCGCTGCCGCAGATTCCACCGCGCAACGTCAGCTGGTTCTCAGAGGGCCGGTGGGTGCACCTGGCCAAGGTCGCGTTCGAGCGCTACTTCCTGCGCAAGATGCGCCAGGGCACTTCGGAGCACGTGTTCGAGAAGATGGTGCTGCGAGCGCTGGGCATCATGAAGCTCAAGCCATGACCGCCGACCGCATGCCGGCGGCGATCGATCCATCGAGCCCGCTCGCGAGCATCACGGTGCCCTGGGGCCGGCAGCAGGTGACGCTGCAGGAAATCCGTTTCGACGGCGGCGGCCTGCCGCTGCTGCGGGTCCGGATCCGCGAAGGGCGCCGTTTCACCGTCTTCGATATCGACGCGCAGACCGCGCGGCAGTGGGGCGGCTCGATGCAGCAGTGGGCCGCGCGGCAGTTGGACGCCGGCGCGGGCGCCGGAAACGAGGAAAAGACCGATGAGCAAACGTGAGGCGCCGCACGCCGATATCACGCTGGACGTCAAGGGCGTCAGCTGCCCCGGCCCGCTGGTCGGCGCCAAGCGCCTGGTCGACGATCTCCACGAGGGAGGCATCCTGCTTCTGATCTCGGACTGCCCGGGGACCGAGGCCGACCTGTTCGCCTGGGCTCGAGTGACCGGCAATCAGGTGATCGACATCGAAAAGCTCGCGCAGGGAGGGCACGGCTATTACATCCGCAAGGGCAGCACGCGTCATCCCCGCGCCAACGCGGTGCTGGACGCGCGCGGCTCGGTCTGCCCGGGGCCGATCGTCGAGGCGCGCCGTCTGCTCGCGACGATGAGCAGCGGGGAGGTCCTGCGCCTGGTCAGCGACTGCCCGGGCGTTCGGGGCGATATCGCCGGCTGGGCGGACGCGACTGGCATGCAGCTGGTCGATTCCGCCGAGATCGGTCCGGGGCAGTTCGAGTTCTACATCCGCAAAGGCTGACCGCCGGCGACGGCGGCACGGACGGCCCGCGATGCGCATCAAGAACCACTGGTTCCAGAGTGAGCGCCCCAAGAGCACGCGCGAGGTCGCGGGCGCGGCGGCTTTCGTCGCCTGGCGCATCGCGCAGCGCGTTCTCGCCAACATGCGTGCCGCGGACTTCCAGATCGAACCCGGAGCGCGGTACTTCGACTTCCTGTCGGAGTGGCTGATCTTCCTGGTCCAGATCGCCGATGCGATGGCGCTCGACCACCTGGGGCCGGAGCAGCGGATCGAATTCACCTCGGCGCTGGCGAACCGCGTCGGTGAGATCCTGGCCGACAACCGCAACGATCTGCTCGGTGCGGCCGACGGCGGCGACGACAGCCCGCTCTACAAGGGACGGTTCATCGACCTGCTCAACCTGCGATCGGCCGATTACGCCGATTTCGAGTGCGGCGACGGCCGGCTCGACTACGGCGTCCTGCGCTACCTGGCCGACCTCGTGCGGCAGGTAGTGGGCGAGCACGATGCGGTCTGGGTTCACGACCAGGTGATGGAGATCGAGGCGCCCGAGGCGGCGGCGCTGCTGCGCAAGGGGCTGCGGGGCCTGTTCGAAGCCGAGCCGCGCCCGCGGCGGCCGGCGCAGCACGCGAGCGGAGATTGAGGACGGCGGCCGCCGTTCGGCCGGCGGCCGCGCCTTCGCCGTTCGCTCTCGACGAGGACGGCGCGTACCGGAGCTGGCGCGACCGCAAGCTGCTTGCGGCAGAGGCGGCGCACGACGACGCGATCGTCGAGGTGCTCGACCCGCGGCACCTCTCGCCGGCCGAGCGCGCGGCGATCGCGCAGCGCCTGCGCGGCTCCAACTGGGCGGTCTACGCCGGGCCGGCTCATATCGACGGCGAGCAGGCGGCGCGCGCGGTCGGGATGCAGTTCGGGCTGCGCCGCCTCGATCGCAACTTGCTCGCGGGCGGCGACGGCATCAGCCGGATCACCGCGGCCGGGCCCGGTTCGCCCGGCGATCGCGGCGATTTCATCCCGTATACGAACCGCGCGATCCGCTGGCATACCGACGGCTATTACAACCCGCCCGAGCGCCGCGTCTGGTCGCTGATCCTGCACTGCGTGCGCGGCGCCGCGCAGGGAGGCGGAAACGCGCTGCTCGACCACGAGATCGCCTACCTGCACCTGCGCGACCTGGCGCCTGAGCTCGTGCATGCGCTGATGGCCGCGGATGCGATGACCATTCCGCCGCGCGAGGACGACACCGGGGTCGCCCGGGCGGCGCAGACGGGGCCGGTTTTCCACGTCGATCCCGCCAGCGGCCGCCTGCACATGCGGTACACGGCACGCACCCGCAGCATCGAGTGGAAGGCGGATGCGCCGACGCGATCGGCGGTTGCCGCGCTGGAAGACCTGATGGGCAGCCGGTCGCCGCATATCAGGCGCCTCGCGCTGCAGCCGGGAATGGGACTGATCTGCCGCAACGTGCTGCATGACCGGTCCGCGTTCGTCGACGAACCCGGAGCGCAGCGGCTGGTGCTGCGCGCGCGGTATTACGATCAGATTGAAGCGGTGTAGGAGCTAAATTAGCGCGGCACAAACACCCCCTCTCCCGCTTGCGGGAGAGGGCGGGGGTGAGGGCGGTTGCGGCCTGACGATGCAGGCGCCGAAACGTGCCCGATGCGCGCCCTCACCCCTGCCCTCTCCCGCAAGCGGGAGAGGGAGAACTGCGGCGCGCCGAGTCCATGCCGTCTATGCCGTCGCGGCTTCAGCAGCCCCCGAGCCCGCAGCCTTCGCTGCCTTCTTCGCATGGTCGGTGCCGAGCAGGACGTACATCGCCGGCACGACGAACAGCGTGAACAGCGTACCGATCGACAGGCCGCTGAACACCACCACGCCCATCGAGCGCCGCCCGGCGGCGCCGGCGCCGGAGGCGATCACGAGCGGCACGACGCCGATCACCATCGCCGCGGTGGTCATCAGGATCGGACGCAACCGCACGCCGGCGGCCTCGATCACGGCGTCCACCTTGCTGCGTCCCGCCAGCTGCAGCTGATTGGCGAACTGGACGATCAGGATCCCGTGCTTGCTGATCAGCCCCATCAGCGTGACCAGCCCGACCTGCGTGTAGATGTTCAGCGACAGCGCGAGGTGGCCGAGACCGAACAGGTTCAGGATGCTGCTCATGTTGATGAACAGCAGCGCCCCGAACAGCGCCATCGGCACGGAGACCAGGATCACGACCGGATCCCGGAAGCTCTCGAACAGGGCCGCCAGGACCAGGAACACGATGATCACGGCGAAGAACAGGGTGACGACGAAGCCGCCGGACTCCTGGACGAACTGGCGCGACTGGCCGGAGTAGTCGACCGAGTAGGCGTTGGACGCGACCTCCCGCGTCGTGTCGCGCAGGAACTGCAGCGCTTCGCTCTGCGACACCGCGGGCGTCGCGACCCCGGCAATGGTGACCGAATTGAGCTGCTGGAAGTGCGTGACCGTCTCCGGGACGACCTTGCTGACCAGGTGGCCGACCGTGCTTGCGGGAATCACCGCGCCGCCAGGGGTGCGCAGGTGATAGTCGAGCACCTGGGTCGGGTTGAGGCGGTCGACCTGCTGCACCTGCGGGATCACCTTGTAAGAGCGGCCGGCGATCGAGAAGTAGTTGACGTAGCCGCCGCCAAGCGCGCCGCTGAGCGCGGAGCCGACGTCGGCCTGGGTCATCCCGAGCGATCCGACCAGATCGCGGTCGACCACCAGCGTCGTCTGCGGCTTGTCGATCTTCAGGTCGCCGTCGATGAAGAAGAACATGCCGCTGGCGCGCGCCTTGGCGAGAACCCCCTGCGCGACCTCGTTCAAGTTCACGAAAGGCTCGGTCGTGGTGATGACGAATTGCACCGGAAGCCCCTGCGAGCCGGGCAGCGGCGGGAACTGGAACGCGACCACGTTGCCCCCCGCGATGCCGCTCCACTTGCGCTGCAGTTCCTGCTGGATCTGGAGCGCGTTGCGGCTGCGCTCGTTCCAGGGCGTGAACAGGACGCCGCCGAAGCCCTGGTTGATGCTGGGGAAGCCCGAGATCTGGAACATCTGCTCGTATTCGGGCGTCTTCTTCGCGATATCGAACACCTGCCGCGAATACGTCAGCATCTGACCGGCCGTCGCATCGGGCGGGCCGATCAGCTGGTACAGGACGATGCCCTGGTCTTCCTGCGGCGCCAGCTCGAACTTCGAGGTCTCGAACAGGTACACGGCGGCACCCAGCAGCAGCGCGCCCATGACGACCGTGACCTGCCAGGTCGCCAGCGTGCGCCCCAGCACGCGCATGTAGGACGCGTGCAGGTTGTTGAACTGGCGGTCGAGGAACTGGACCAGGCGCCCGCTTTCGCCGCTGGACTTGAAGAACAGCGAGCACATCATCGGCGACAGGGTCAGCGCGATCACGCCCGACACCGCGACCGCGGCGGCGAGAGTGAACGCGAACTCGGTGAACAGCGCACCCGTGAGGCCGCCCTGGAAGCCGATCGGCACGTACACCGCGACCAGCACGATCGTCATCGCCGTGATCGGGCCGCCGAGCTCGCGCGCGGCGATCAGCGAGGCCTGCATCGGCGTGCGCCCTTCCTCGTTGATGTGCCGGTACACGTTCTCCACGACGATAATGGCGTCGTCGACCACCAGGCCGATCGCCAGCACCAGCGCGAGCAGCGTCAGCAGGTTGATCGAGTAGCCGAGCGCGAGCATGCCGAAGAACGCGCCGATCAGCGACAGCGGGATCGCGACCACGGGCACGATGACCGCGCGCACGCTGCCGAGGAACAGGAACACGACGATGGTTACGATCACCAGGGCCTGGATCAGCGTCTTCACGACCTCGTTGATCGCGGAATTGACGAACTTCGTCGCGTCGTAGACGATCTTGCCGGTCAGGCCGGCGGGAAACTGAGCCTCGATCGACGGGAAGACGTCGTGCACCCGCTGCGCGACGTCGAGCAGGTTGGCCTCGGGCGCGACCTTGATGCCGATGAACACGGCGTTGCGGCCGCTGAACGCGACGTTGACGTCGTAGTTCTCGGCGCCCAGCGTCACGTTGGCGACGTCCTCGAGCCGCACCATCGCGCCGTTGCTCTGCTTGACGACGAGCTTCTTGAACTCGTCGACGCTGTGCAGGTCGGTACCGGCCCGCAGGTCGACGCTGACCATCTGACCCTTGCTCGAACCCAGCGCCGCCAGGTAGTTGTTGGCCGCGAGCGCCGCCGAGACGTCCGCCGCGGTCACGCCGAGCGCCGCCATGCGGTCGGCGTCGAGCCAGGCGCGCAGCGCGAACTGCCGCCCGCCCAGGATCTCGGCGGTCTGAACGCCGTCGACCGCGTCGAGCTTCGGCTTGACGACGCGAGCCAGGTAGTCGGTCACGCTGTTGCTGGGCAGCACGTCGCTGTAGAACCCCAGGTACATCGCGTCGGTGGTCTGGCCGACCTGGACCGTGAGCACCGGCTGCTGCGCCTGCGGCGGCAGCTGGTTCTTGACGGAGGCCACCTGGGTGTTGATCTCGGTGAGCGCGCGGTTGGCGTCGTAGTTCAGCCGCAGCGTCGCGGTGATGACCGATGCGCCGCTGATGCTGTTCGACGCCATGTAGTCGATCCCCTGGGCCTGCGCGATCGCGGCCTCGAGCGGCTGCGTGATGAAGCCCGCCACGGTCTCCGCGTCGGCGCCGTAGTACGCGGTGGAGATCGTGACGACCGCGTTCTGCGTCTTGGGATACTGGTTGACCGGCAGGCTGGCGACCGACCGCAACCCCAGCACCAGGATCAGCAGGCTGATCACGACCGACAGCACCGGCCGTTCGATGAAGATGTCCGTAATCTTCACGCTTAGTGCTCCTGAGGCGTCGGATTCGGATCGTTCAGCGGCGACGTCGCGTTGTTGACGATCAGCGGCGTGCCGTTCCTGAGCTTGAGCTGCCCGCTGGTCACGACCACGGCGGACTCGTCGACCCCCTTGAGGATCCCGACCTGGTCGCCGCGCGTGGGGCCGGGCGTCACGAACACCTGCTGGGCGACCTCGACCGGCGCCCCCTTGGCGTCTTTCGACGATTTCGCGATGAACACGGTCGCGCCGTAGGGGTTGTACGCGATCGCCGCCTGCGGCAGCGTGATCAGGTGCTGCTTGCCGCCGAGCGATACGCTGGCGCGCACGAACATCCCGGGCAGCAGCTCGCGCTTTGGATTGCGCACAGTGGCCTCGACCTGGATGTTGCGCGTCGCCGGATCGACCGTGGCGTTGATCGCCGTGACGCGGCCCGGGAAGGTGCGCTGCGGCCAGCCGTCGGCGGTCACGTCGACCGCCTGACCGAGCGCCATGCGTGCGATTTCCCGCTGCGGCACGTAGAAGTCGATCAGCACCGGATCGATCGTCTGCAGCGTGACGATCTTGTCGCCGGCGTTCAGGTACTGGCCCGGATTGACGGTCGTGATGCCGACCCGCCCCGCGAACGGCGCGAGGATGGTCTTCTTGGCGAGCGCCGCCTTCAACTGCGCGACCTGTGCCGTCTTCCCCTTCAGGTCGGCCTGGTCCGCATCGATGGTCGCCTGGCTCACGGCCTGGACTGCGAACTGCTCGCGATCGCGCGCCAGCGTGGTCTGCGCCAGCTCCGCGGCTGCCTGCATCGACTCGAGCTGCGCGCGCTCGGCGTCGCCATTGAGCTCGACCAGGACCTCCCCCGCCGCCACGTCCTGCCCGGAGCGGAAGTTGACGCTCCGCACCAGGCCGGCGATCTCGGTGCTGATGTCGACGCCGCGCAGCGCGCGCAGGCTGCCGACGGCCTCGAGCTCGTTCTGCCAGTCCGTGAACTCGGCCTTCATCGTCGACACGGTCGCCGGCGGTATGCCGCCCGCCGCCATGCCCTTCTTCATCATGTAGTTGCCGAGCAGGTGGTAGCCGACGACGAGGCCGAACAGCACCACGAACAGCCCCACCATGACCGCCATGCGGCGCGCGATCCGGGGCCGCTTGGTCCCCGGTGCCGCCTCGATACCCGTCTTTTCCATCGGTAGGATCCCGCTTCGAAGGTCGTTCAACCGCGCGCCGGCGCCTGCGCGCCGGGCGACGGCTCCTGGTTCCACCAGCCGCCGCCGAGCGCCTGGAACAAGGCCGCGGTGTCTGCGTAGCGAGCCGCGCGCGCCTGCACGACCGCGATTCTCGCCTGCTGGTACTGCTGCTGAGCGTTGAGCAGACTGAGATAGCTGATCGCGCCGATCGCGAACTGCCGCTCGGCCATTTCGAGCGCCTGCTGCGCCTGGACCAGGGCGTCGGACTGCGCCTTCAGGGTCAGCGCGTCGAGCTCGAGCGCCCGCAGCGTATCGGCGACATTCTGCAGCGCCACCAGCACCGTCTGCCGGTAGCTCGCGGCGGCCACGTCGAAGCCCGCGATCGCCGCCCGCCGCTGCGCCTGCAGCGCCCCGCCGCGAAACAGCGGCTCGACGATGCCCGCGCTCAGGCCCCAGACGATCGAATCGGACCTGAACAGGTCGCTCGCCTTCAGCGACTGGAAGCCGTAGCTTCCGCCGAGCGTCAGCTGCGGATACAGGTTGGCGGTGGCGACCCCGACCTGCGCGGCGGCCGCGTGCAGCAGCGATTCCGCCGCCAGCACGTCGGGGCGCTGCCGCACCAGCTCGGAGGGAACCGTCAGCGGAAGCTCGACCGGCAGCTCCAGTTCGTCGAGCTCGAAGCGGGCCGGCCCGAGTTCGGAGGGCGGCCGGCCCGCGTATACCGCGAGCTGGTGGCGCGTCTGCGCCAGCTCGCGCTCCAGCGGCGGGAGGCTGGCGCGCGTCTGCGCCAGCGTCGTGCGCTCCGACAGCACATCGGAACGCGACACCGCGCCCAGGTTGAAGCGCCGCTCGACCACGTCGAGCTGCGTCTGCTGCAGCTTCTCGATGTCGCGCACGGCGGCGGTCTGCGCCCTGAGCGACGCTTCGCGGATCGCCGTGGTCACCAGGTTCGTGGTCAGCGCGAGCTGCGCCGCGCGCAGCTGGTAGGACTCGTAGTCGACCTGGGCCTGCGCGCCTTCCAGCTGGCGCCGCACGCCGCCGAAGAGGTCGAACGTGTAGGAGACGCCGACCGAGGCGTTGTACAGGTCGAACGCGTGGCCGCCGCTGGGCAGCCCGAGCGAAGCGCCGTTGCCGCGGTCGCGCGCCACGCTCGCCTGCGCGTTGACCGCCGGCAGCGTCAGGCTGCCGCGCTCCGCGTTCAGGACCTCCTGCGCCTGCCGCAGCGCGGCCGAGGCGGCGGACACGGTCGGGCTGTCGCGCAGCGCATCGTCGACGAGGCGGTTGAGAGGCTCGTTGCGGAACAGCGTCCACCACTGCCGCGAGATTTCCCTGCCCGCCTGGAAGTTCTGCGCCTGCCCGCCGCCCACGGGCGCCGAAGCGGTGCCCTCCGGCAGCGGGGTCTCCGAATAGGCGCCGGTCGACGGGGGCGGCGGCCGCTGAAAATCCGGCCCGACCGCGCACGCGGCCAGCAGCGCCGACCATGCGACCGCGATCCCAGGACGTACCCCGGGGATTCGATTCACGCCGACCCTCCCTCGTGACTGGCACCGCCCGCGACGCGGGCGGCGATTCGCAAGCGCGCGACCGGCCGGACGCGCCCTCTTCTCTTCCAAACCCGGGAAATCAGGAGCACGCCGTCGATACGGGCCGGCCGGAGCATCCGGACGATTCGCCGATCCGAACGATTCGCGTCGGCCAAATCGATGAGCGCTTGCTCATTATTGCATTTGAGACCGGCGTGTCAACTCACGTCATCACGAGGAAGACCCTCTATACATCATGTGATCAATTGCTCATAATCTACCAACCGGGATTCCAGAGTCCAGCGGCAGGAAGCATTGCCTTGACACGATCCAGTCATGTCCCGCCGGCCGGCCGTGCCGTGCCGGAATCGCCGGATACGCGCGAGCGGATACTTCGCGCGGCCGAGCGCGTGCTGGCCACCAAGGGGCCGGCGGGCGCGACTACGCGCGAGATCGCGCGCGAGGCGGGCTGCGCCGACGGCACGCTGTACGTCCACTTCGGCGATCGATCGGAGCTGTTCCTCGCGCTGATGGAAGAGCGCCTGCCGGTGGTGGTCGAGCCGCTGCGCAGGCTGCCGTCGCGGGTCGGCCGCAGGACCGTCCGCACCAACCTGCGTGAAGTCGCCGAGGCGGCGTTGCGGTTCCACCACGAGATGCTGCCGATGTTCGCCGGGCTGCTTGCCGAGCCGGCGCTGCTGGAGGCCTATCGCTGCGGGCTGTGCGCTCGCAACGGCGGCCCTCACCGCGGGCTGCAGGCGATCTCCGGCTATCTCGAGGCGGAGCAGCGCATCGGGCGCATCGCCCCGGCCGCGGACACCGAAGCGGTCGCCGCGATGCTGCTCTTCTCGTGCTTCGGCTACGAGTTCAGCCAGCAGTTCGCGAGCGGCGAGCGCTCGGCCGAGCGCGACCGCAGGTTCGTCGAGGGGCTGACGAAGGAGATCGCGCGCGCCCTCGCGAAGCGCTGAGTTCCTCTCCATGAACCGTAGCTCCGAAGGGCGGCGGAACAGGTCGTTTGGCGCCGGCAGCCTCGGAACCGAAAAACGGGAGGATCGGCTTCGAGGGGTGGCTGCGCCCCCCCTCGAGCACCCCCCGCGGCATTCACGGGCGTCATTCTTGCTGGCACGCGGTTCATGGTCCGTGCGCAGTTCCGGGCCGAAACATCGGGCTCCTCGCTTTCAGGCGATTTCGATCACGACGCGTTCTTGCGCGGCTGCCACAGCACGTCGGCGCCGCCACCGGCGCGGTTGAGCACGCGCGCCAGGACGAACAGCAGGTCGGACAGCCGGTTGACGTACTGCCGCGGCGCGGTGCCGACGGGCTCGCTGCGGCCGAGCTCGACCAGCGCGCGCTCGGCGCGCCGGCAGACGGTGCGGCCAACGTGCGCGAGCGCCGCCGCCCGCGTGCCGCCGGGCAGCACGAACTCTGCCAGCCGCGGCAGCGTCGCGTTGTAGTGCTCGAGCCGCGCGTCGAGCCGCGCCACCTGTGCGCCGCTCAGCATCGAGTGGCCGGGAATGCACAGCTCGCCGCCAAGGTCGAACAGGTCATGCTGGATGTCGAGCAGGTCGGCGCGCACGTCCGCCGGCAGCGTCTCGGCGAGCAGCAGCCCGAGCTGGGAATTGAGCTCGTCGACCTCGCCCATCGCGCGGATGCGCTGGCTGTCCTTGGCGGTGCGCGACCCGTCGCCGAGGCCGGTGGTGCCATCGTCGCCGGTGCGGGTTGCGATCTTCGAAAGGCGGTTTGCCACCTGAGTCGTCGGCAGGACGGATCTGCGGCCCCGAGCGGGGCCCATTTGCGCGCTAGCATACTGAGGTCGCGGCCCGCGGTCACGGGGCCCTTCGAGGGAGGCAGCCGCCCGTCCGGGGGCTGCCAGGCACGCGGGCGGACCACAAGCACGGCAAGGAGAACGCATGAACGCTCCGAACTCGATCCGGCAGTTGAGCGTCGTGGTGCCAGTGGCGATGACCGCCGCGCTGCGCGCACGCTTCGGCGACCGTCTCGCGACATCCGCCGCGATGCGCGAGCACCACGGGCGCGACGAATCGGCGTTCCCCGCGATGCCGCCCGACGCGGTGGTGTTCGCGCAGTCCACCGAAGACGTGGTGGCGGTGGTCGAGCTGTGCAACGCCTATCGGATCCCGCTGATCGCGTTCGGCGCGGGCTCCTCGCTGGAAGGCCACGTGCTCGCCGTCGGCGGCGGCATCTGCCTCGACCTGTCGCGGATGAACCAGGTGCTCGATCTGCATCCCGAGGATCTGACCGTGACGGTGCAGGCGGGCGTGACCCGCAAGCAGCTCAATACGGAGATCAAGGACACGGGCCTGTTCTTCCCGATCGATCCGGGAGCGGACGCCACGCTCGGCGGCATGGCCGCGACCCGTGCGTCCGGAACCAACGCCGTGCGCTACGGCACGATGCGCGAGAACGTGCTCGCGCTCAGCGTCGTCACCGCCGAGGGCAAGGTGGTGCGCACCGCGCGCCGGGCCCGGAAGTCGGCCGCCGGCTACGACCTCACGCGCGTGTTCGTCGGCTCCGAAGGCACGCTCGGCATCATCACCGAGGTCACGCTGCGGCTGTATCCGCAGCCGGAGGCGATGGCGGTCGCGGTGTGCAACTTTCCGGCGGTCGCCGATGCCGTGGCCACGACGATCGAAACGATCCAGCTCGGCGTGCCGGTGGCGCGGTGCGAGCTCCTCGATGCGACCGGCGTGCGGGCGATCAACGCCTACAGCAAGCTCACGCTGCGCGAGACGCCGCTGCTGCTGTTCGAGTTCCACGGCAGCCGGGCGTCGGTGCGGGAGCAGACCGAGGCCGTGCAGGCGCTCGCCAGGGAGCACGGCGGCATGGACTTCGCGTGGGCCGAGACGCAGGAGGAGCGCAGCCGGCTGTGGGCGGCACGCCACAACGCGTACTTCGCCACGCTGCTGCTGCGGCCGGGCTGCCGCTCGGTGACCACCGACGTCTGCGTGCCCATCTCGCGCCTGGCCGACTGCATCGCGCACACGCAGGCCGATCTCGCGCGCGCCTCCTTCCCGTCGACCGTGATCGGCCACGTCGGCGACGGCAATTTCCACGTGCAGATGCTGATCGATCCCGCTTCGGCGGCCGAGCACGAAGAGGCAGAGCAGCTCAACCACCGCCTGGTGCAGCGCGCGCTGGCGATGGATGGCACCTGCAGCGGCGAGCACGGCGTCGGGCTGCACAAACTCGACTTCCTGGTCGAGGAGCACGGCGACGACGCGATCGACCTGATGGCCCGCATCAAGCGCGCGTTCGACCCGTCGAACATCCTGAATCCGGGCAAGGTGCTGAGGATCTGAGGCTGGCCACGCCGCTAGTCGGCGTCATCTCCGGGCTTGTCCCGGGGATCCGCGCCCGCCCTCAGGGGCCTGCCTCGAGGGTCGGCGTGAGCTGAAAGCGCTTCGACCCACGCCGACGTGGATGGCCGGGACAAGCCCGGCCATGACAGTGCTATTGGCGTCCTCTGTAGCGCCATCATCCCCGGGCTTGTCCCGGGGATCCACGCCCGCCCTCAGGGGCCTGCCTCGAGGATCGGCGTGAGCTGAAAGCGCTTCGACCGGTGCCGACGTGGATGGCCGGGACAAGCCCGGCCATGACGGTGCTATTGGCGTCCTCTGTAGCGCCGTCATCCCCGGGCTTGTCCCGGGGATCCACGTCGGCGCATTGGTAAGGCGCCGACGGCAGCGGCTGCCCTGCCGGCCAGGGGCAGCATTCGATCCGTGCAATACTGTTGGCCCGAGCGCACTCGATCGGCGACCCCGATGTCGGCTCACGCGCCTGCCGCGACACATCCCGCCACGACCGCGATCGAAGGCGTGGGCACGATCGACCGCGCGCGCCAGGCCCGAGTCGCGTCCGCGCTGCGCGCGGTGCTGCCCGAGCACTGCCTGCTGGTGCGCGACGAGGACACGCGGCCGTACGAGTGCGACGCGCTGACGCTGTTCCGACAGCCACCGATGGTCGTCGCGCTGCCGGAGACCGAGGATCAGGCGATCGGCACGCTGCGCACGTGCCGCGCGCTCGGCGCGCCGGTGGTCGCGCGCGGCGCCGGGACTTCGCTGTCGGGGGGCGCGCTGCCGCACGCGGCGGGCGTGCTGCTGTCGATGGCGAAGATGAACCGCATCCTTTCGCTCGATCCGGTCGCGCGCGTCGCGCGCGTGCAGCCGGGCGTGCGCAACCTCGCGATCTCTGAGGCGGCCGCGCCGCACGGGCTGTTCTACGCCCCCGACCCGTCGAGCCAGATCGCGTGCACGATCGGCGGCAACGTCGCGGAGAACTCGGGCGGCGTGCATTGCCTCAAGTACGGCCTCACGGTGCACAACGTGCTGCGCGTGCGCGCGCTGACGATGGAGGGCGAGCCGCTCGAGCTGGGATCGCTGGCGCTCGACGCCCCAGGGCTGGACCTGCTGTCGCTCGCGATCGGCTCCGAGGGCATGCTCGCGGTCGTGACCGAGGTGGCGGTGCGCCTCGTGCCACGCCCCGCGCTGGCGCGCTGCATCATCGCGAGCTTCGACGACGTCGAGGTCGCAGGCAATGCCGTCGCGGACCTGATCGCGGCGGGCATCATCCCGGCCGGCCTGGAGATGATGGACCGGCCGGCGACGCGCATGGTCGAGCCGTTCGCGCGCGCCGGCTACGACCTCGACGCGGCCGCGATCCTGCTGTGCGAGTCCGACGGCACGCCCGAGGAGGTCGAGGACGAGGTCGCGCGCATGTCGGACCGGTTGCAGCGGTCGGGCGCGACCCGCCTCGCGGTATCGCGCGACGAGGCCGAGCGGCTGCGCTTCTGGGCCGGCCGCAAGAACGCGTTTCCGGCCGCCGGGCGCGTGTCGCCCGACTACTACTGCATGGATGGCACGATCCCGCGCCGGCAGCTCGGGCACGTGCTCAAGGCGATCGCGGCGATGGAAGCCAAGTACCGGTTGCGCTGCCCCAACGTGTTCCATGCCGGCGACGGCAACCTGCATCCCCTCATCCTGTTCGACGCCAACGATCCGGACTCGGTCGCACGCGCCGAGGCCTTCGGCACCGAGATTCTCGAGCTGTGTGTCGCGGTCGGCGGTACCGTGACCGGAGAGCACGGCGTGGGCGTCGAGAAGCTGTCGCCGATGTGCGGCCAGTTCGATCGCGACACGCTCGAGGCGTTCCTGGGCGTCAAGCGGGCGTTCGACCCCTCGGGACTGCTCAACCCCGGCAAGGCGATCCCGAGCCACGCCCGTTGCGCCGAGTACGGGAAGATGCACGTGCATGGCGGGCAGCTGAAGTTTCCCGATCTGCCGCGCTTCTGATGCGCC
>CAZEIW010000233.1:0-19304 GCA_964512305.1 uncultured Burkholderiaceae bacterium
CAGCAGCTGCAGATCCTCGTCGCGCGAGATCGGGTTCAGGTGCTCGCTGTTGACGATCAGCACCGGCGCGGCAGCGTACTGGTGGAAGAAGCCGGCGTAGCTCTCGGCCAGCGCCCGCAGGTAGGCCTCGGACATGCCGGCCTCGATCGGATCGGCGCGGCGCGCCACCCGCGCGGCCAGCGTCTCGGCCCGGGCCTGCAGGTAGATCACCAGGTCCGGGGGCGGGGCGCTGGGGGCGATGTGCCCGTGGATCGTCCGGTACAGCTTCAGCTCCTCGTCCGACAGCGTCAGGCGCGCGAACAGCGCATCCTTCTCGAGCATGAAATCGGCCACCACCTGGGCGCGGAACAGGTCGAGCTGCGCCAGCTCGCCGAGCTGCTGCACGCGCTGGAACAGGAACACGAGCTGGGTCGGGAGCGCGAAGCGCGCGCGGTCGCGATAGAAGCGCTCCAGGAACGGGTTGGCCTCGGGCTGCTCGAGCAGCATCCGGGCGCCGAGGCGCTGGCCGAGGCGGCGCGCGAGCGAGGTCTTGCCGACGCCGATCGGGCCTTCGATCGCGATGTGGCGCAGGCGGGCTAGCGTCGGGTTCGTGGTCACGGGTTCGGCGGGCCCGGCGGCCGGGCGCGGCGCGGAATGTCAGGCCCTGGGGGCCGCCGACGCCGGCTCGACGACCTGATCGGAGACGTGCGCGAGCAGGTCGGCGGCGGCGCCGTGGCCCGGGATCGTCAGCGCCGGCGCGAGGTCGAGCAGCGGCCGCAGCACGAAGGCGCGCACGTGCATGCGGGGGTGCGGCAGCACGAGCGGCGTGCTGCGGATGATCAGGTCGCCGACCATCAGGAGATCGAGATCGATGCTGCGCGGCGCATTGCGCTTGGCCTCGTGCGCGCGCCGCTTGCGCCCGAACATGAGCTCGACCTCGAGCAGGTGGAGCAGCAGTCCATACGGTTCGAGCGCGGTATCGATGCAGGCGACGGCGTTCAGGTAGTCCGGGCCGGCCGCATCGACCGGCGCGCTGCGGTAGAACGGGGAGGCGGCGACGAACTGCGAGCCCTCGATCGTCTTCAGCGAGTCGATCGCCGCATTCAAAGTCGACACGAGGTCGCCCTGGTTGGCGCCAACCCCGATGTACGCGCGTCGCAGCACGGGGGACGGCTCGGTTTCGTTCGCGCTCATGGCTGGCAGCGATCGCTATGTCGAAGGGTTGCCGCGCGGTTGCCCGTCACGCCGCCGCCGCGCCGTCGCGCCGCCCGCCGCGCCGCCGGCGGCGCCGGGCGGGCGCACTCGTCTCCGAGCGTGCGATCAGCTCGGCGCGCTCCTGCGGCTCGGCGTGCAGAAACCGCGTCCACCACTCGCCGAGCTCCGCCGGCGCCTCCTCGGACGCACAGCGCAGCATCAGAAAATCATATCCGGCCCGCAGCCGCAGGTGCTCGAGCAGCTTCAGCGGCGCCGAGCCCGAGCGGCGCTCGAAGCGCGGCTGCAGCATCCAGATCTCGCGCATGTCCGCGGTGAAGCGGCGCTGGATCGCGAGCTTCTCGGTCTGCATCTCGAACACCTGGTCGATCGCCGCGTCCAGCGCCGGGATGCGGTGCTCGCCGGCCGCGACGCGCGCGTTCCACTGCGTCAGCACCTCGTGCCAGAGCAGGGTCGCGAACAGGAACCCGGGCGCGATGTGCTTGCCGGCGCGCACGCGCTCGTCGGTGCGCGACAGCGCCAGCATCACGAAGCGCTCCCCCTTGGGCTGCTCGAGGATCACGTCGAGCAGCGGCAGCAGCCCGTGGTGCAGGCCCTCGGCGCGCAGGCGCTCGATGCAGGCGACCGCGTGTCCGCTGGTGAGGAGCTTGAGCATCTCGTCGAACAGGCGCGCCGCCGGCACGTTCTCGATCAGGCTCGCCAGCCGGCCGATCGGCTCGCGCGTTGCGGAGTCGATCTCGAACCCGAGCTTGGCGGCGAAGCGCACCGCGCGCAGCATCCGCACTGGATCTTCCCGGTAGCGCGTCTCGGGGTCGCCGATCATGCGCAGGCGGCGGCGCCGGATGTCCGCGACGCCGTTGTGGTAGTCGAGCACCTCGCCGGTCAACGGGTCGTAGTACAGCGCGTTGGCGGTGAAGTCGCGCCGCGCCGCATCCTCGTGTTGCTGGCCGAACACGTTGTCGGCCAGCACACGGCCATGCTCGTCGGTGTCGCGGTCGGCGCCGCCGTTCGCGCGGAAGGTCGAGGCCTCGATCGTCTCGGAGCCGAACATCACGTGCACCAGGCGGAAGCGCCGGCCGATGATGATGGCGCGCCGGAACTTGGACTTGATCTGCTCCGGCGTGGCGTCAGTGGCGACGTCGAAGTCCTTCGGCGCCACGCCGAGCAGCAGGTCGCGCACGGCGCCGCCGACGATGTAGGCGCGGAAGCCCGCGCCCTGCAGGGTTTCGCAGGTGCGCAGGGCCGAACGCGACACCAGCGCCCGGTCGACGCCGTGCTTGTCCTCCGGGATCCGTTTCGGGGTCTTGCGCGAGCGCGGAGCGCTGAGCAGGTTCTGGACGCGCTGGACCAGGCGCCTGATCATTGCGCCGGCACCGTGTCGCCGAAGCGCGCCATCGGCTCGAAGAGCTCCAGCGTCGGCCAGCCTCGCGCCTGCGCGAGCCGGCGCAGCCGTTCGTCGCCGTTGGTGACCACCGCGCGGCCGCCGCAGGCGGCCACGCGCTCGAGCAGCGGCAGGTCGTTGACCGAATCGGTGTAGAACGCGAGCGACTGCAGCCGTTCGAAGGAGGTTCCGCGCTCGGCGAGGAACGCCTCGACCGCGCGCAGCTTGCCGGCGCCGTACGTGTGCCCGCCCACGTATCGGCCCGTGAAGCGCCCGTCGCGCTCCTCGGGACGGACCGCGATCAGGTGCGGCAGCCCGAACGCGGCCGCGATCGGGGCGGTGACGAAGGCGTTGGTGCCCGTGGCCAGGGCCAGCAGGTCGCCGTCGCGGCGGTGCGCGTCGATCAGGTCGAGCGCCTCGCGGCGCACATGCGGCCGCACGTGC
This sequence comes from uncultured Burkholderiaceae bacterium, assembly GCA_964512305.1. Taxonomy (GTDB): domain Bacteria; phylum Pseudomonadota; class Gammaproteobacteria; order Burkholderiales; family Burkholderiaceae_F; genus CAZEIW01. The sequence goes on from CAZEIW010000233.1 coordinate 3,017, forward strand.
AGATCCATGAAACGGGAGCGCCAGGCCTCGAGCTGCGCCCGCTCGAAGCGCGCCAGCAGCCCCATCTGGAAGGCGAGATAGGCCTCGGTGTCGAAACCGCCGTTCCGGTAGGCCTCGCCGAAAGCGCGGATCTGCGCCGCCAGCGTCTCGGAATCCAGTCCGGCGGCGCGCGCAAGGAAGTGCGACCACGCGTCGGCGCTGTCGATGGGCAGCAGCGTATGGTCCAGGTCGAACAGGGCGACTCGCATTGGCCTCACATTCTACGGGCGCCGCCCGCCAGCCATTCCCGCAGCAGCGGAACGGTGAGCGCCCGCTGGCGCGCCAGGGCGTAGCCGTCGAGCGCTTCCAGCACCGCCGTCAGCGTGCGCATGTCGCGCGGCAGGCGCGTGAGCATGTACGGCACGAGCTCGTCGTCCACCCGCGCGCCACGGCCGGCCGCGTAGGCTTTCAGGGCCGCCGCCTGGTCGGGCTCGGACAGCGGATGCAGCTGGAACACCAGTCCCCACGCCAGGCGGGTGCGCACGTCCTCGCGCAAGGCCAGCTGTGCCGGCGGCCGGTCGCCGGCCGCGACCAGCCGGGCCGCCGGTGCCTGGCGCACCTCGTTTTGCAGCGCGAAGAGCGCCGCCTGGCCGTCGGCGTCGAGGCGGTGCACGTCGTCGACGACGTACAGGGCCTGCTGCGGCTCGTAGGCGGCGACCCGCCCCGGCGCCGGGGGGTCCGGACGGATCGCGGCCAGCAGATGGCTGCGGCCGCATCCGGTCTCGCCCCACAGGTAGACGAACTGGGCCCCGCGCCCCGCGGCCGCCTCGCCCAGCGCCGCCAGCGCCTGCACGTTGCGCCCCGGCACGAAATTCTCGAGGCTGGGCTGGTGCGGCGCCAGGAGGTCGAGCGCGATCTGGGCGGCGGCGCTCATGGGCGGTTGTAGAACGGGCTCGACAGGTAGGCCTGCTTCAGGCGCCGCAGCGCGACCACCAGCACCGCGCTCGCGGGCAGCGCGGCCAGGACGCCGAAGAAGCCGAACACGTGGCCGAAGGCCAGCAGCGCGAAGATCACCGCCAGCGGATGCAGGCCGATGCGCTCGCCGACCAGGCGCGGCGTGAGGAAGAATCCCTCCAGCACCTGGCCCAGGCCGTAGATCACGGCCACGGCCCCCACCCCGTACCAGGCATTGAACTGGAGCACCGCGGCCAGCAGCGCCAGCAGCAGCCCGAGCGTGTAGCCGACGTAGGGAATGAAGATCAGCAGGCCGGTGAGAATGCCGATCGGCAGCGCCGACTCGAACCCGGCCACCGTGAGCGCGAGCGAGTAGTAGAACGCGAGCACCACCATCACGGTGAGCTGGCCACGCAGGAACTGCGCCAGGATGGCGTCGATCTCGCCCCACATCGCCACCACCGGCCCATGCCAGCGGCGCGGAATCGCGACCTCGAGGCGCCGCTTCAGCTCGTGGGCGTCGAGCAGCAGATAGAACAGCACGACCGGCACCAGCACGATGAGGCCGAGCAAGGTCAACAGCAGCTCCCCGCCGCTGCGGAACTGCGCCAGCACCGCGGCGAACAGGTCCGCCTGGCCGCCTGGACCGCCCGCCGCCACCTTGGCGGCGGCGAGGTCCTTGAGCAGGCTCGAATCGAAAGAGATGCTCAGTCCAAGCCACGCGTTCAAGCGCGGCGCGACGTACTCGTTGAGACGGTCGATCAGCAGGGGCAGCTGGTCGCGCAGGGCGGTCGCCTCACGCTGAAGCACCGGCACCAGGGTCAGCACCAGTCCGCCGACCACCAGCGCCCCCAGCAGGATCATCACCAGCGCCGCGGCCCAGCGCGGCAGGCGGCGGCGCTGCAGCCAGTCGACCCCCGGGGTCAGCAGGTAGGCCAGGATCGCCGCCAGGGCGAACGGCGTCAGCACCGGCGCGAGCAGCACCAGCAGCACCAGCGCCGCCACGCCGACGCCGATCCAGAAGCCCGAGGCGAGGCGGTCCTGGGTCAGGAAGCTCATCCAATACAATCCGCGGTCGGATCCAAACGCGGAAGTCTACGTCCTGTTGCACGCCGGCCCGGCACGAACCGCCTCATTGGCCAAGCCCTTCAGCCCCTTGCGCCCCTTCCGCCCATGACCAGTCCGATGACCTATGCCGCCGCCGGCGTCTCGATCGACGCCGGCGACGAGCTGGTGCGGCGCATCAAGCCGCTCGCCCGCCGCACGCTGATCCCCGGCGTCCTGGGCGGCATCGGCGGGTTCGGCGCGCTGTTCGAGGTGCCGCCCGGCTATCGCGAGCCGGTGCTGGTGACCGGGACCGACGGCGTCGGCACCAAGCTCAAGCTCGCGTTCGCGCTCGACGGCCACTCCACCGTCGGCCAGGACCTGGTCGCGATGAACGTCAACGACATCCTGGTCCAGGGCGCGCGGCCGCTGTTCTTCCTCGACTACTACGCCTGCGGCCGCCTCGACGTCGCTGTCGCCGAGCGCGTGATCGCCGGCATCGCGCGCGGCTGCGAGCTCGCCGGCTGCGCGCTGATCGGCGGCGAGACCGCGGAGATGCCGGGCATGTACCCGGAGGGCGAGTACGACCTCGCCGGGTTCGCGGTCGGAGTGGTCGAGAAGAGCGCGATCATCGACGGTGCCGGCATCGCTGCGGGCGACGTCGTGCTGGGGCTGGCCTCGAGCGGGCCGCACTCCAACGGCTACTCGCTCATCCGGCGCATCGTCGAGGCGAGCGGCGCGCACTATGCCGACGATTTCCACGGCCGCTCGCTCGCGCAGACGCTGCTCGAGCCGACCCGCATCTACTGCAGCGCCGTGCTGGCGGCGATCGGCAAGGTCCGCCTCAAGGCGCTCGCGCACATCACCGGCGGCGGCCTGCTCGAGAACGTGCCGCGGGTGCTGCCCAAGGCCGTGCAGGCCGTGATCCGCCGCGACGCCTGGCCGCGGCCGCCGATCTTCGACTGGCTGCAGCACCATGGCCAGGTCGAGGACCGCGAGATGCACCGCGTGTTCAACTGCGGCGTCGGCATGGTCGTGGTGGTCGCGGCGGCCGATGCGGAGGCGGCGCGAGCCGAGCTGACGGCGCACGGGGAAACGTGCTGGGTCATCGGCGCCATCGCCGAACGGCCGCCGCAGGGGGTAGGGTGCGTGGTCGTCTGACGGACGCTGAGGCGCCTCGCGCTTGACGCTTCGTCGCGCGCCGACGTGGATCCCCGGGACTGCGCCCGGGGATGACGCCTATCCCGGGATTGCCAGTAGCATCGTCATGGCCGGGCTTGGCCCGGCCATCCACGTCGGCGCGCGACGAAGCGTCAAGCGATAGAGCGCCTAGACACCTCGCTCACCACCGCCTCGATCCGCTCGAACGCATCCTCCTCGAAAGGATCGATCAGCACCGCGTCGCTCATCGACCGCAGCCACGTGATCTGCCGCTTCGCGAGCTGCCGCGTGGCCGCGATCGCCGCGGCACGGAACGCCTGGAACGGCGTTCCCTGCTCCAGGTGCTCCCACGCCTGCCGGTAGCCCACGCTGCGCATCGACGGCAGGTCCGGCCCCAGGTCGCCGCGAGCGCGCAACCGGCGCACCTCGTCGAGCAGCCCGGCGGCCAGCATCCGGTCGAAGCGCAGCTCGATGCGCCGGTGCAGCTCGGCGCGATCCGACGGCATCAGTCCGATCGTGGGCGGCGGGACCGCAGCCGGCGCCGCGCCGAGCTGCGCCGACATCGGCCGGCCCGTCGTCTCGACCACCTCGAGCGCGCGCTGGATGCGCTGGCTGTCCCCCGGGGCCAGCCGCGCCGCGGTCGCCGGGTCGAGCTGCGCCAGGCGCGCGTGCAGCGCCGGCCAGCCGCGTTCGCGCGCCTCGAGCGCGAGGCGGGCCCTGATCCGGGCGTCGGCCGGCGGCAGGTCGGCCAGCCCCTGGCGCAGCGCGCGCGCGTACATCATCGTGCCGCCGGCCAGCAGCGGCAGGCGGCCTCGGCCGCGGATCGCGCGCACCGAGTCGAGCGCGTCGCGCAGGAAGTCGGCGACCGAGTACGGCTGCGCGGGGTCGCGCAGGTCGATCAGGTGATGCGGGACCTCGGCGCGCTGCGCGGCCGACGGCTTCGCGGTGCCGATGTCCATGCCGCGATAGACCTGCGCCGAATCCACGGACACGATCTCGAGCGCGATCTTGCGCGCCAGCCGCAGCGCGAACCCGCTCTTGCCGCAGGCGGTGGGTCCGAGCAGCAAGATCGGCCCGGCCTCGGCGCCGCCGCCCCGCGGCGCCTCACCCGACATGGCCGTGATGGCGCACCATGCCGAACGAAACCGCGAACGTGATGAGGGAGGCCGTCGCGACCGTGAGCGCCATCGGGATCGCGGTGCCATTCCACGTCAGGCCCATCAGCGCGCCGATGCCGGCGGCCGAGATCTGGATGAAGAACCCGGCAAGCGCCGCGGCGGCGCCCGCGCGGCGCGGGAAGCCCGAGATCGCGCCCGCCTGCGCCAACGGCTGCACGACGCCGTGCGAGACCACGAACACGAACTGCGGCACCAGGATCGCGGCGACGTGGTGCACCCCCCCAAGCGCCAGCGCCGCCATCGACAGGCCGGCGATCACCTGCACGATCGCGCCGCGGTGCAGCCCCGCCGCCAGGCTCGAATGCCGCATCAGGCGCCGGCACCAGAGCGTGCCGAAAAGATACCCGGACACCGTCGCCGACAGGAAGAATCCGAACACGCCGACCGGCACCTGCAGCACCCGGATCAGCACGAACGACGAACTGGCCAGGAAGGCGAACAAGCCGCCGTAGCTCGCGACGTTGGCGAGCGTGAAGGCGCGGAAGGCGGGCGAGCGCAGGACCTCCGCGTAGGACTGCCACAGCGCCTTCGGCGCGAGCGCGTTGCGATCGAGGTGGCGGTTGGTCTCGGACAGCCGGCGCGCGCAGATCGCGGCCAGCAGCAGCGAATTGACGGTCAGGAACCCGAACGCGGCCCGCCAGCCCGAGGCGAGCTGCAGCTGCGCGCCCACCGTCGGCCCGGCGACGATCGCGATGCTCATCACCGCGCCCGACGCCGCCAGCAGGCGCGCGCTTTCGCGCGCCTCGTGCAGGTCGCGCGCGATCGCGCGCGCGGCGACGATGCAGGTGCAGGCGCCGATCGCCTGCAGCATGCGGCCCGCGATCAGCGCCAGGATGCTCGGAGCGGCCCAGCACATCAGGCTGGCGGCGCAGTGGATCGACACGCCGCCGACGATCACCGGCAGGCGGCCGAAGCGGTCCGAAAGCGGGCCGGCGATCAGCTGCGCACAGGCGAACGACGCGATGAACGTCGACAGCGTCCACTGCACCGTCGCGACGCTGGCGCCGAAATCGGCGGCGATCGCCGGCAGCGTCGGCAGGTACAGGTCGGTCGACAGCGGCTGCAGCGCGAACAGCGCCCCGCTCAGCCACAGGACCAGCGTCGTCGACGGCCTGGTTGCGCGCGCCGGTTCGGCGTAGCGCTCCATCAGGTGTCAGCCTTCAACAGGCGCATCGTGAGCCTCAGTCCACTCTCCCGCGCTGAGCGGGAGAGAGGCAGGCGTCCCCTCTCACGCTCGCGCGGGAGAGGGGAGCGTCGAGGAACGGGACAACGTGCTGCAATCAGCGGCCCCGCAGGAACAGCCGGTCGAGGTCTTCGATCGCGAGCTGCACCCAGGTCGGCCGGCCGTGGTTGCACTGGTCCGAGCGCTCCGTCGCCTCCATCTCGCGCAGCAGCGCGTTCATCTCGTCGAGCGTCAGGGCGCGATTGGCGCGGATCGCGCCATGGCAGGCGAGGGTGGCGAGGAGATGGTCGCGGCTTTCGGTCAGCACGCGGCTGGCGCCGAACTCGCGCAGGTCGCGCAGCACTTCGCGCGCCAGCTGCGGGGCATCGGCCTGAGCCAGCAGCGCCGGCAGCGCGCGCAGCGCGAGCTGCGTCGGCGCCGCCGGCCGCAGGTCGAGCCCGATATGCGCCAGCGTCTCGCCGTGCTCCTCGGCGGTCGCGATGTCGAGCGCGTCGGCGTTGAACACGTGCGGCACCAGCAGCCGCTGCTGAGCGAGCGCGCCGTCGTCGAGGGCGTGCTTGAGCTTCTCGTAGACGACCCGCTCGTGCGCGGCGTGCATGTCGACGATCACCAGCCCGCGCTGGTTGCGGGCCAGCACGTAGATCCCGCCCAGCTGCGCGATCGCGAAGCCAAGCGGAGGCAACGTGGGGTCGGTGGCGTCGGCGGCGTTGCCGCGAGCGACCGGTGCGGCCGCTGCCGCAGCCAGCGGTGCCAGCATCGCCAGGTAGTCCGCGATCGGTTGCGCGATCCCGAGCGCACCCTGACGCGGCGACCCGGCTGCGTCGCGGCCGGGCAGGGCGGCCGGCATCGGCGCGGCGCCCTGCGCATCGGCAGCCGGGTAGGCAGCGCCCGTCGCGGCCAGCACGCCCGGATAGGCAGCGCTCCCTACGGCCTGCGCGCCCTGGCCGGCAGCGCCGGCCGCGGCCAGCGCCCGTTGCACCGCATGCAGCACCAGCTGGTGCACGGCCGAAGCGTCGCGGAACCGCACCTCGATCTTGGTCGGGTGGACGTTCACGTCGACCACGGCCGGATCGATGCGCAGGAACAGGCAGTAAGCAGGCTGCGCCCCGCCGTGCAGCACGTCGGCGTAAGCGGCGCGGACCGCATGCGCGAGCACTTTGTCGCGCACGAAGCGGCCATTGACGTAGAAGTACTGCGCGTCGGCGCGCGCGCGCGCCGCGGTCGGGGCGCCGACCCAGCCGTGAAGCTCCACCCCGGCGGCGCCGGTCTCGATTTCCCGCGCCGAGGCGGCAAACCCTTCCGGCATCAGCGCGGCCATGCGCGAGCGCAGGGTCGTGGCGGGCGCGTCCAGCAGCGCGCGGGCGTCGTGCCGCAGCGTGAAGCCGACCGCGGGGTGCGCAGCCGCGAGGCGTTCCAGGGTGGCCACGCAGTGGGCGAGCTCCGTGGCTTCCGCGCGCAGGAACTTGCGGCGCGCCGGTGTGTTGAAGAAGAGCTCCGCGACCTCGATCCGCGTACCGGGCGCGCCAGATGCGGGTTCGGGCTCGCCGGCGCTTCCGGCGTCGATGCGCCACGCGTGCTCGGCCTCGCGGGTGCGCGAGGTGATGCTCACGGCCGCCACCGACGCGATCGCCGCCAGCGCCTCGCCGCGGAATCCCAGCGACGCGACGTGCTCGAGGTCGTCGAGGCTCGCGATCTTGCTGGTCGCATGGCGGGCGAGCGCGAGGCGCAACTCGTCGCGCGCGATCCCGACGCCGTCGTCGGCGACGCTGATGCGGCGCACGCCGCCGCCCTGCAGCCAGACGTCGATGCGGGTCGCCGAGGCGTCGAGTGCGTTCTCGACCAGTTCTTTGACCACCGAGGCGGGCCGTTCGACGACCTCGCCGGCGGCGATCTGGCTCACCAGCGTGTCGGGCAGCAGACGGATCGAGCGGGCGGTGGAGGGACGCGCGAGGTCCAGGGGGGGCATGTGGCAATTATATGGACGGGGTTGCGGCCGAAGTTCCGGGCGTTGTGCCAATGCGCCGACGTGGATGGCCGGGACAAGCCCGGCCATGACGATGCCATTGGCAATCCCGGAATAGGCGTCATCCCCGGGCGCAGTCCCGGGGATCCACGTTGGCGCATTGGCACAACGCCCAAACCCAGGCTCACTTCGCCGCCGCCTTGATCCCCAGGTACGTCGCCGCCACCCTGTCGTTGCCCGCCAGATCCCCGCTCGGACCGTGCAGCGCGATCTCGCCGGTTTCGAGCACGTAGCCGTAGTCGGCCACCTGCAGCGCGGCGCGCGCGTTCTGCTCCACCAGGAGCACGCTGATGCCGCGTCCTTTCAGCTCGGCGATCGTGCGGAAGATCTCGCGCACGTTGAGCGGCGCCAGCCCCAGGCTGGGCTCGTCGAGCATCAGCAGCCGCGGCCGCGCCATCAGCGCCCGACCCAGCGCGAGCATCTGGCGCTCGCCGCCCGACAACGTTCCGGCGAGCTGCCGGTGGCGTTCGCGCAGGCGCGGAAAGAGCTCGTAGACCGCGTCCCGATCGGCTTCGATGCCGCTTTCCCGCCGGCGGCGGCGCACCAGCGCACCGAGCTCGAGGTTGTCGGCGACGCTCATCTCCGCGAACAGCTCGCGCTTCTCCGGCACCAGGCACAGGCCGCGCTCGACCCGGTGCTCGACGGCCAGCCGCGACAGCGGTTCGCCTTCGAACAGCAGCGTGCCGCGCGCCGGCAGCAGACCCATGATCGCCGCCATCGTGGTGGTCTTGCCGGCGCCGTTCGGCCCGATCACCGTGACGATGCGGCCGGCTTCGACGCGCAGCGAAATGCGGTGCACGGCTTCGACCTTGCCGTAGCTGACGGTCAGATTGTCGACCTCGAGCAGCGGATCCGTCATCGCGGCGCCTACGCCACTCCGCCGAGGTACGCCTCCAGCACGGCGGGATCGCGCTGGACGACGGCCGGCACGCCCTCGGCCAGCTTGGAGCCGAAGTCCATCACGACCAGGCGGTCGGCCAGCCCCATCACGAAGTCCATGTCGTGCTCGACCAGCAGCACGCTGATGCCCTGCGCGCGCAGCTCGCGCAGCAGGGCGGCGAGCTCGAGCTTCTCCTGGTATCGCAGGCCCGCGGCCGGCTCGTCGAGCAGCAGCAGCTGCGGATCGGCGGCGAGCGCGCGGGCGATCTCGACCAGGCGCTGCCGGCCCAGCGCCAGCGTTCCCGCCGGGTCGAACAGGTGCGCGCCCAGCCCCACCCGCGCGGCCTGGCGCGCCGCTTCGGCGAGCAGGCGCGCCTCCTGCGCGCGCTCGAGCCGCAGGCAGGCGCGCAGCACCCCGGCGCCGGCGCGCCGGCCGGCGCCGATCGCGACGTTGTCGAGCACGGTCATCGAGTCGACCAGCTTCACGTGCTGGAAGGTGCGCGCCAGCCCGCGCGTGGCGACTTCGTAGGATTCCAGGTTCGAGATCGGCCGGCCGTCGAACACGACCTCGCCGCCGCCGAGCGCGAGGTAGCCGCTGATCAGGTTGAAGGTCGTGCTCTTGCCAGCGCCGTTGGGCCCGATCAGGCCCAGGATCTCGCCGGCCTTCACGTCGAAGCTGACGTCGCGCACCGCGATCAGGCCGCCGAACTGCTTGCGCACCGCGCGCACCTCGAGCAGCGGCGCGTTCCGCGCCGAAACCCCCGGGCTGCCGCCGGGGCGCGTACGCGCGGCCAGCGGCTGCGCCGGTACCGTCGGCGCGCCGCGCCGATCGCCGATGAGCCGCCCCAGCATCGACCAGATGCCGTCGGGGGCCCAGCGCAGCAGCAGCAGCATGATGATGGCGAACACGATGATCTCGAACTGCCCGCTCTGCCCGAGCAGCCGCGGCAGCGTCTCCTGCAGCACGTCCTTGAGCACCGTGATCAGCGTGGCGCCGATCACGGCGCCCCAGACGTTGCCGGCGCCGCCGACCACCGCCATGAACAGGTACTCGATGCCCGCATAGAGGCTGAACGGCGTCGGGTTGACGAAGCGCTGCAGGTGCGCATACAGCCACCCCGAAAGGCAGGCGAGCAGCGCGGCATAGATGAAGACCAGGATCCGCAGCCGCGCCGGCGCCAGCCCGAACGCCTCGACCATGTTCGCGCGCCCCTTGAGCGCCCGGATCGCGCGGCCCAACCGCGAATCGAGCAGGTTGCGCGTCGCCCACAGGCTGCCGAGCGCCAGCGTCCACACCAACCCGTAGAAGAGCCGCGGATCGGTCAGCTCGACGCCGAAAACCGACAGCGGCGGCACGCCGGTCAGCCCCGTGAAGCCCCCCAGCGCCGGCATGACGCCGAACAGGTAGTACAGGCTGATTCCCCATGCGAGCGTGGCCAGCGGCAGGTAGTGGCCCCGCATTCTCAGCGTGATGAAGCCGAGCACGAACGAAACCAACGCGGTCGCGAGCAGCGCCGCCGGCAGCGTCAGCCACGGCGAGACGCCGTAGCGCGTCGTCAGCACCGCGGTCGTATAGGCGCCCAGGCCGACGAAGGCCGCCTGCCCGAACGAGGTCTGGCCGGCAACGCCGGTCAGCAGCACCAGGCCGAGCGTGACGATGCTCGCAAGGCCGATGTAGTTGAACAGCGTGACGTAGAAGGCCGGCGCGAACAGCGGTACCCCGACGATGACGGCGAGCGCCGCGGCAAGCGCCAGGCGGGCCGGCGTCACCCGTCGCGTCGGGCCGTGCAGATGGCGCGGCAGGCCGGCCGCGTGCACCGGGGCGTCGTCGGGAGCCGGTCGCGACGCCGTCACTGCTCGCCTTCCTCCTGGTGGTGCGAGGTGAGCGACAGCCAGAGCAGCACCGGCAGGATCAGCGTGAACACGATCACTTCCTTGTATTCACTGGCCCAGAAGGACGCGAACGACTCCAGCAGACCGACCAGAATCGCGCCGGCGAGCGCGGCCGGATAGCTGGCCAGGCCGGCGACGATCGCGGCCACGAACCCTTTCAGGCCGATCAGGAAGCCCGAGTCGTAGTAGATCGTCGTGATCGGGCCGATCAGCACGCCCGACAGCGTGCCGAGCAGCGCCGCGAACCCGAAGCTGAGCGTGCCGGCGGCATCGGGGCTGAAGCCGATCAGGCGCGCGCCGGTGCGGTTGTAGGCGGTCGCGCGCAGCGCCTTGCCGTACAGCGTGCGCCCGAAGAACAGATAGAGCCCCGCGATCAGCGCCAGCACGGTCGCCACGATCCACAAGCTCTGCGCGCTGATGTCGAGCCCGGCCAGCTGGAAGTGGCGCTCGGAGAATGCAGGCGTGCGCGTGCCTTCGGCGCCGAAGAACAGCAGCCCGAGGCCGGTGAGGGCGAGGTGGACCGCGACCGAGGCGATCAGCAAGACCAGCACCGAGGACTGCGCCAGCGGCCGGTAGGCCACCCGGTAGAGCAGGGGCCCGAGCGGCGTGACAAGCGCCACTGTCAGTGCGATCTGCCACGCCAGCGCCGGCTGACGCGGTGCGAGCCAGGCGGCGGCCGCGGTCACCAGCACCGCCGGTCCCAGCGTGCGCAGTGCCATCAGGGCGGCCGCACGAACCGCGTGCGCGCGCAGCATCGCGATTCCGTCGAGCAGCGTCGCCACCGCGGCGAGGGTCAGCAGCAGCCATGCCGACCCCGGCAGCCTGCCGTTTTGCAGGCTGGCGAGCGACAGGGCGCCGTAGGCCACGAACTCGCCCTGCGGAATGAAAATCACTCGCGTCACCGCGAAGACGAGCACCAGCGCCACCGACAACAACGCGTAGATGGCGCCGTTGGTCAGCCCGTCCTGGGCCAGTAGTGCGGCGATCTCCGCATTCATCGGCCGGCGCCGTGGAGGGCGAACTCCAGCGACGACCGCGATCGGGCCGGTTGCAAGGCTTTCATACAGGTTTTGTCTCCTCTACGGATATTCTCGCAGGTCCGGCCCGCGTCCGGGAGCGGCCGCCGTCGCGCGGACGCCGCCGGGTGACGATCGCCAGGGTCGCGTAACATGCGATCCTCGCGCACGCGCGCCGGGACCCTGACCCCTAAGCGGGAAGACGGGCTCGCGTTCCTGCCGGCCCGCGCCGGCAATGGCCGGCGCAGGCAGCGGCGGCGAGCCGCCTTCGACCCGCATGACGATGCACGACATCCCCTGGCTCGACCTCTTCAGCTCGATCGACCGGTTCCTGCTGGCCATGGTCCACCACTACGGCTCGGCGGCGTACGTGGCGCTGTTCCTGATCGTGTTCTCCGAGACCGGCCTCGTGTTCATGGCCTTCCTGCCCGGAGACTCGCTGCTGTTCATCGCCGGCGCGATCGCCGCCAGCGGCTCGCTGCAGGCGGGCATCCTGGTCGCGACGATCGCCAGCGGCGCGATGATCGGCAACACGGTCAACTACTGGATCGGTGCCTGGCTCGGGCACAAGATCTACGACGGCACGATCCGGTGGATCGACAAGGCGGCGCTGCAGCGCACGCACGACTTCTACGAGCGGCACGGCGGCAAGACGATCGTGGCGGCCCGCTTCATCCCGGTGGTGCGCTCGTTCGCGCCGCTGGTGGCCGGCGCCTCGCGCATGGACCTGGGCAAGTTCCGGCTGTTCAACATCGTCGGCGCGCTGCTGTGGAGCGTGCTGCTGGTGGGGGGCGGCTACCTGTTCGGCAACGTGCCGGTGGTGCGCGACCACCTCGGCCTGGTGCTGATCATCGGCTTGTGCGGTGCGCTGGGCCCGGTCGTACTCGTGAGCCTGTGGCGCGCGCTCGTGTCAGGCCGCCGCGCGGCGCCGGCGGACGCGGGGCGATCGCCCGACTGAATCGGCAAGCTGCGCCACGGCGTCGCCACCTATTGGTGCGACTAAAGGCCTGTCATGGCCGGGCTTGTCCCGGCCATCCACGTCGGCGTGAACCGGAAGCGCTTCGTCGTGCGCCGACGTGGATCCCCGGGACGAGCCCGGGGATGACGCAAGCTATCGCGGGCACCGCTCACCCCACCGGATTGCGCATCGGCGGCGGATTCTTCGCGAAATAGTCGCGGATGCCGAGGAAGATCGCCTGCGCCATCTGGTTCTGATAGCGCTCGTCGCGCAGCCGCGCCTCCTCGTCCGGATTGCTGATGAACGCGGTCTCGACCAGGATCGACGGGATATCGGGCGCCTTCAACACGGCGAATGACGCCTGCTCGACGCGGCCGCGGTGAAGCCGGTTCACGTGCTCGAGCTCGTGCAGCACCGCTCCGCCGAAACGCAGGCTGTCGCTGATCTGCGCGGAGGTCGACAGGTCCAGCAGCACGCGCGCGATCTGCTGGTCGTGCGCCGCGAGATTGACGCCGCCGATCAGGTCGGCCTGGTTCTCGTGGTTCGCGAGCCAGGCCGCGGCGGTGCTGCTCGCGCCGCGCTCGGACAGCGCGAACACCGACGAGCCGCGGGCATCGGACTTGATCCAGGCGTCGGCGTGGATCGACACGAAGAGGTCGGCCTGCACGCGCCGCGCCTTGTCGACCCGAACGGCCAGCGGCACGAAGAAGTCGGCGTCGCGCGTCATCAGAACGCGGAAGTCCTTCTCATCGTGCAGCATCGCGGCGAGGCGGCGGCCGATCGACAGCGTGACCGTTTTCTCGTAGGTGCCGTGCCGGCCGATCGCGCCGGGGTCTTCGCCTCCGTGGCCCGGATCGACCGCGATCGTGATCAGGCGGCGGCCGGCGGGCGTGGTCACCCGCGGCGCGGACGGGGAAGGCGCGCCCGCGGGCGCCGTCGCGGGTGTCGGCGTCTCGGCTGGGTGAGAGTCGGCGGGCGCCTGCGGCCGCACGGCGTTCTCGATCTGGCGCTCGAGCGCCGCGTCGTCGGGCGGCGGCAGTTGGGGCGGTGCCGCTGCTTCGGACCGGCCGGCCGTGTCCGGCGATTCGGCCGGAGCGGCGACCGCACCGTCGGAGGCCGACTGCAGCAGCGCGAGCAGCGGATCGGTGGGTTGTGCCGGATACAGGTCCAGCACCAGCCGGTACTGGTACGGCCCGACCGGCTCGAGCAGGAACACCTGCGGCTTGACGTCGGTCTTGAGCTCGATCACCAGCCGCACGACCTTCGGCCGGTTCTGACCCACCCGCACGCGGGCAATGTACGGATCGTCCTGGTCGATGTCGGCGACCTGGTGCGCGAACTTCGGTGTCAGGTCGATGCCCTCGACATCGACCACTAGGCGCAGCGGCGGCGCGTCGCGCAGCAGGAACTGGCTGAATTTGAGCGGCGCGTCGTGCTCGATCGTGACCCGGGTGTAGTCCTGCGCGGGCCATATCCGAACGGCCAGCAGCGTCGCGCCGCGGGCGATCGAAGGCACCCCGAGAGCGAGCACCAGGGTGCCGGCGGCGCCCTGGATCAGCCGCCGGCGCCGCGGGTCCTGTGCCAACTCGCCTTCAGGCTTTCCAGGCATCGTTCGGCGATCTCCGAATAGGCGCCGAGCAGAGCGATGCGCCCGCCGGCGTCCTCGATCTCGAGCCTTATCTCCAGGTCGGGCGGGGGCAAATACGCGCCCGCCCGCTCGGGCCACTCAGTCAGACAGACATTGCCGGCGCCGAACAATTCGCGAAAGCCCGCTTCCTCGAATTCGGTCGGATTACGGAATCTATAGAAATCAAAGTGATAGAAGTTTAATCTCGAAACGACGTAAGGTTCAAGCAGTGTAAAGGTCGGGCTCTTGACCGGGCCGGAGACACCCAGGCGGCGCAGCAACGCGCGCACCAGGGTCGTCTTGCCCGCGCCGAGGTCTCCCGACAGCCCGACGTGCAATCCATTTAACGCGAGGGTGTCCCAAAGCGCGGACAGGGCGTCGGCAAGCGCCTCGCCCAGGTGCATCGTGGCCCCGTCGTCGGGCAGGCGGTATCGGGCGTGTGGCGACGGGCGCAGCGCAGGGTCCGACACCTAGAATGGCTCCAGAGGATTCCGGGAAGCGCGAGCGGGTGGGTGCAGGCAAGCATACCGTCGAGGGGCCCGCGGTCGCGTCACGGGCCGCGCCGCGAACCGCGGCCGATTGGGCCGGCCTGGTGCAGCGCATCAAGGGCTGGGGTGCGGAGCTCGGCTTCGCGGCGGTGGGCATCGCCGACCTCGAGGTGTCGGACGCCGCGCGGCACCTGGACCAATGGCTTTCAGAGGGCCGGCACGGCGAGATGGAGTACCTGCAGCGCGGGGCCGAGCTGCGCGCCGATCCCGCGCGGCTGGTGCCGGGCGCCGTGCGCGTGATCGTCGCGCGCATGGACTACCTGCCGCGCGACGGGGGCGGCGACTGGGCGCAGCTCGAGCAACGCCGCATCGCGGATCGAAGCGCCGCCGTCGTTTCGATCTACGCGCGCGGCCGCGACTATCACAAGGTGCTGCGCCGGCGGCTGCAGCTGCTCGCCGAGCGTATCGAGCTCGTCGCCTCGCCGTGGGCGTTCCGCGCCTTCACCGACAGTGCGCCACTGCTCGAGGTGGAACTGGCGAGCAAGGCCGGCCTGGGCTGGCGGGGCAAGCACACGCTGCTCCTCACGCGCGAGGCCGGGTCGATGTTCTTCATCGGCGAGATCATGACCGACCTGCCGCTGCCGGTCGACGCCGCGGTGTCCGACCACTGCGGCACCTGCACGCGCTGCATCGACGTCTGCCCCACCCAGGCCATCACCGGCCCGTACCAGCTCGACGCGCGGCGCTGCATCTCGTACCTGACGATCGAGCACCGCGGGCCGATCCCGATCGAGCTGCGGCCGCTGATCGGCAACCGGGTGTACGGCTGCGACGACTGTCAGCTCGTGTGCCCCTGGAACCGCTACGCCCGCCGGTCCGAGTTGCCGGACTTCGACCCCCGCAATGGCCTGGACAGCGCGACCCTGGTCGAGCTCTTCTCGTGGTCGGAAACCGGCTTCGAGACCCGCCACGCAGGCTCGGCGATCCGGCGCATCGGCTACGAGTGCTGGCTGCGCAATCTCGCAGTCGGGCTCGGCAACGCGCCAACGTCGCCCGAGGTGGTTGCTGCGCTGCGGTCGCGCGCTGATCATCCTTCAGCACTTGTTAAGGAGCACGTCCAGTGGGCCCTGGGATGCCACAACCATGTTCTCGACGCAGGTTTGGTTTGACCTTCATCAAGCCACTCATGAAGCGGGGGAATATAAGAACCACACTTCCGCTAATGGGATACCCCGTGGGCATCGAACTCTTCAACCAGGACGACCATACCTGCATCCTGTTCGTCGATCTCGTGGCCGACACCGAGGAAGCCGTCCAGGCCAACCAGGTTCTGATCGTCGATCACGGCCGCGGGATGCTGCTCGACCCGGGCGGCACGATGACCTTCAACGAGCTCTTCGTCGGGATGAGCCGCTTCTTCCCGCCCAAAGAACTGCAGTACGTGTTCGCATCGCACGCCGATCCGGACATCGTGGCGTCGCTGCCGCGCTGGATCACCGGCTCGTCGACCCAACTGCTCGTCTCCCGGCTGTGGGCGCGCTTCGTGCCGCACTTCTGCCCCGCCGGCCGGACCGAAGGCCGCGTGATCCCGATACCCGACCGCGGCGGCTCGGTCTGGCTCGGCGCCAGCAAGCTCGCGCTGCTGCCCGCTCATTTCCTGCACGGCGAGGGCAACTTCCAGGTCTACGACCCGATCAGCAAGATCCTGTTCTCCGGCGATCTCGGCAGCTCGATGCTGTCGAGCGACCAGATCAAGCGCGGCATCACCAACCTGGAGGCGCACCTCGAGGCGACGCTGCCGTTCCACCGGCGCTACATGGCGAGCGGGCGCGTCTGCGCCTACTGGGCCGAGATGGTCAAGAACCTCGACATCGAGATGATCGTGCCGCAACACGGCGCGCCGAT
>CAZEIW010000234.1:0-8737 GCA_964512305.1 uncultured Burkholderiaceae bacterium
CGGTGCGGCAAAATACCCGGTTCATGGTCCGTGTGCAGCCGCCGCCGCGGCAGCAGGCTCTCCCGCAAGCGGGAGAGGGGACTGCCGCACGCGGGAGAGGGGACTGCCGCGAGCGGGAGAGGGGACGGCTGAGAGTCAACCACTACGCCCGGGGCGCTTCGCGCCTGACGGCACCTGGGGTTCTCCCGTGCCAGCGCTTGAAGGCCTTGTTGAACGCCGACTCCGACTCGTAGCCGATCGTCGAGGCGACGCTGGCGATACTCATCTGGCCCTGGTTCAGCAGGCGCGCGGCCTGCTGCATGCGCAGGCGCGCCAGGTACTTCTGCGGAGGCTCGCCGACTGTCGCGGCAAAGCGCGTCGAAAAGGCGGTGCGCGACAGGTGCGCGTGCCTGGCGAGCTTCTCCACGGTCCACAACGCATCCGGCTTTTCGTGCACCGCCGCCAGCGCGGGACCGATTTGCGGGTGGCTCAGCGCCGTCAGCCAGCCCGGCAGCAGCGCGCTGTCGCTGATCCAGTCGCGCAGCACCTGCACGAAGAGCACGTCGGTCAGCCGGGAGATCACCATCTGCGCGCCCGGGCGCATCGTGGCTGCCTCGGCCGTGAGGAGCCGCGCGACCGGGCCCACCCACCCGCTCCCTGAGGCGCTGCCCGCCTTGATCTGCATGAACCTCGGCAGAAGTCTTACCAGGGGGTGGCGCGCCGCGTTGTCGAACGAGAACGAGCCGCAGATCATCACGGTTCCCCCATCGGCCCTGCCGTGGCGGACCAGCATGCAGCGTCCCTCGGCCAGTTCGTCCGGGAACGTGATCGGCTCGACTCCGCCGCGCCGGGGCTGATCGAACAGGCGGTGGCCGTGGCCGCGGCCGACGACGACGACGTCACCCGGAGCGAGCGCCCGCAGCGGCTGCCTCGCGTCGAGCTCGAGCCAGGCGCTGCCGCGCTCGATGATGTGGAAGTGCATCAGGTCGGCGCCCGGGAACTGCATCGCCCACGGCGGGCCGAGCTCCGAGCGGCAGAACAGCCTCGATTTGAGGCCGAGCGAGTCCATGACATCGCCCAGGACATCGAACTGCGCGAGCTCGCGAAGGACCTTGCTGCGCTTCTTCGGCATGCTGTCGCTCCCGATCGAGGCGTCCGGATACGCGGTAGCGGGACATTCGGACAATCCGTCAGAACAAACGGACATTGACGCAGCCGGCTGCGCGAACGCAGCATACGTCCGCATCGAGGAACTGTGAACGTGTCTTGGAATGGAGATCGCCGGGGCGAAACCCGGCGAAGAGGCCAGGGATGAACCGTCGCGAACTGATCACCGGCGCGGCTGCGCTCTCGGCAGCCGTCGCCGCGGGGGCGTCGCGTTCCGCGCAGGCGGATCGAATCGCGCCGCCGTCGCGGGCCGCCGTCGCGGCGGCGGCCGATCAGGGGCAGATCGCTCGCAAGGGCTACTCGGTGCAGGAACTGCGCGACGGCCTTTACTGGCTCGCGGACGGCGCCTACGACACGATGTTCCTGGTGTCGGACGCAGGGGTGATCGCGGTCGACCCGTTGCCGACGATCGGCGCGAAATACCTTCAGGCGGTGGCCGAGGTCACCGACCGGCCGGTCACGCACATCGTCTACAGCCACGCGCACACCGACCACATCGGCGGCGCGGCACTGTTCCCGGCGGGCGCGGCGATCGTCGCGCACCGCGATACGGCCGCGACGCTCGCGCGCCTGAAGGATCCGCGGCGGCCGCTGCCGACACGGACTTTCGACACCGGCCTGACACTGACGGTCGGCGGTCAGTCGCTCCAGCTCGACTACAAGGGCATCAACCACGATGCCGGCAATATCTTCATCCACGCGCCGAGGCAGCGGGTCCTGATGCTCGTCGACGTGATCTACCCCGGGTACGCGCCGTACCCCGACCTGGGGATCGCGATCGACGTTGCCGGCTACGCGCAGGCGCACCGCGACGCGCTCGCCTATGACTTCGACGTGCTGGTCGCCGGCCATGTCGATCGCCTCGGCACGCGCGAGGATGTCCAGACTTCGCTCGAATTCGTCAGCGACTTGCAGGCCGTCTCGGCGGCGGAGCTCGCGGCCCTGCCGTTTCCGGCGTTCCTGAAGACGGTCCCCGCCGGCAACCGCTGGTTCCTGCACGACGACTACGAGGCCGAGCTGGTCCGGCGATGCCATGCGGAGCTGCTGCCGCGCTGGAAGGACCGCCTCGCCGGCCTGGAGCGGTCGCTCGAGAGCCATTGCCGCACGATGATCGTGGCTCAAGTCGTGCAGCTGCCGCCTGCCTCTCCGCACTAGGGCGGCGACGTGCTTCGTGCCGCCTCACCCGCTTCCCGGGAGACCCTCTTGAGGGACGATTCAGCTGCCGACTCGGATCGTACGAGTCGATCCGGCGCCCGCGCCGGCCGACGGACCTTTCTCAAGAGCATTGCCGCCGCAGGCGGCAGCCTGCTGCTGGCGGCGCGATGGCCGGCGCTGGCGGCCGGGCGGCGCGAAGGCAATGGCGCTGTCGGAAGCTGGGTCACGGCATGGGTCCGCATCGCCCCCGACAACACCGTCACCCTGATCCTTTCTCAGGCGGAAATGGGCCAGGGCATCAGCACGACGCTGCCCGCCCTCTTGGCCGACGAGCTGGGCGCCGATTGGGAAGCGGTCAGGCTCGAGACCGCCCCGTTCGACCCGGCGTACCGCAATCCGAAGCGCAGCTGGATGTTCACCGGCAACAGCGAGAGCACCCAGGCCTTTCACGATCACATCCGCAAAATGGGCGCCGCGGCGCGGGAAATGCTGACCCAGGCCGCCGCCGCCCGCTGGGCCATTGCGGCTTCGCGCTGCCGGACCGAAGCGAGCCACGTGATTTCCGACGACGGGCGCCGTCGGGTCGCGTTCGGCGAGATCGCTGCCGATGCGGCCGGGATCGCTGCGCCGGCCGAGCCGAAGTTGAAGGACGATCGTGAGCTGAAGCTGATCGGGCGGGCCGTGCCGAGGGTCGACGTGCCCTCGAAGGTCGATGGCAGCGCGCAGTTCGGCATCGACGTCAAGGTACCGGGCATGTTGCTGGCAGCCGTGCGCTCGGCGCCGGGCGCAGGCGGACGCCTGATCGGCTACGACCGCGAAGTCGCGCTCTCGCGCCCCGGGGTCAAGGCGGTCGTACCGCTGCCCGACGGGGTCGCTGTCGTGGCCGACACCTGGTGGCGGGCCCGCAGCGCGCTGCTGGCGATGAAGCCGGCCTTCGATGCCGGCGACGGCGCCGCGATGGACCACGCCGCGATCATGAAGCGATACGCGGACGCGCTGGAAAACGGCCCCTTCGCGGCTGCGGCCGCCGAGGGCGACGCGCTCGCAGCGATCCGCGGCGCCGGGAGCCGGGCCGTCACGCAGGAGTATCAGAGCCCGTTCGAAGCGCACGCGACGATGGAGCCGATGAACTGCACCGCGCACGTGACGGCGGACCGCTGCGAGATCTGGGCTCCGACGCAGGGTCAGGAACTCGCGCTGTACGCGCTCAAAGGCGCGCTCGGGTTGCGCGACGATCAGATCGCCGTCAATCGCAGCGACTATCTCGGCGGAGGGTTCGGGCGCAGGCTGCTGCCGGATTTCGTCGTGCAGGCCGCGCTCGTTTCCAAGGCGGCCGGCGCGCCGGTCAAGGTCATCTGGGATCGTGAGGAGGACATCCGGCGCGATCACTACCGCCCCGCGACGCGAGTCCGGCTGACGGCGGCCGTCGACGAGGGTGGCCAGCCTTACGCGCTGGCGGCACGCGTCGTCTCGCCCACGATCCTGCTGCCGGTGTTTCCCACGATCAAGCCGGTGCTCGACAAGACCGGGGTCGATCCGAGCTGCATGGAAGGCATGGCCGAGGTGCCGTACCGCCTGAAGCACCGGCGCGTCGACTTCCACCTGCTGCAGACGCCGATACGAACGTCGGTGATGCGGACGACGGGCTACGGCCCCAACATCTTCGCGCTCGAGAGTTTCATCGACGAGCTCGCCGCGGCGGCGCGCGCCGACCCGGTGGCTTACCGCCGCGCCCTGCTCGCGCACGACCCGCGCGCGCTCGCCGTGCTCGAGCGCGCGGCAACGCTGGCGCGCTGGGGAACGCCGCTCGAATCCGGGCAGGGCAGGGGCATCGCGTTCAGCCTCGCCTTCGGAAGCTACCTGGCCCAAGTCGTCGAGGTTGGGGTCGCCGGCGATGCGGTCAGGGTCGTGCGCGTCGTCACCGTCGTCGACTGCGGGCGCGTGCTCGACCCCGGCATCGCGGCGGCCGGGATCGAGGGCGGCACGATCTTCGGCCTGGCGTACTGCAAGGCGCGGATCACCTTTCGCGCCGGTGCCGCGGTCGAGGACAACTTCGACCGGTATACCTTGCCCTACCTGGCGGAATCCCCGGACATGGTCACCGAATTCATCGATGGCGGCGGCGAGCTCGGCGGCATCGGCGAGTTGAGCCCCGTCACCGTGCCGCCGGCCCTCGCCAACGCGATCTTCTCGGCCACGGGCAGGCGGGTTCGATCGATGCCGCTCTCCGAGCATGGACTGCAGCTGGCGCCGAACGCGTGAGGAGACGACCGTGATTGCGCTGACCGTCAACGGCAAGCCGCATCGGCTCGATGTCGATCCGGATACGCCCCTGCTGTGGGTGCTGCGCGAGCAACTGGGCCTGACCGGCACCAAGTTCGGCTGCGGCATCGCCGCCTGCGGCGCCTGCACCGTGCACGTCGATGGCGCCGCGGTCCGCTCGTGCTCGTTTCCGGTGAGCGCCGCCGAGGGTCGCCGCGTCACGACCATCGAGGGACTTTCGCCCGATCGATCGCACCCGCTGCAAAAGGCCTGGATCGCCGAGCAGGTTCCCCAATGCGGCTACTGCCAGTCCGGGATGATCATGGCCGCGGCCGCGCTGCTCGAGGCGGTTCCGGCACCCACCGACGCGCAGATCGGGCAGGCGATGACCAACCTCTGCCGGTGCGGGACCTATCAGCGGGTGAAGCTCGCAATTCGCCGGGCCGCCGGACAACCGCCTCGCGGAGACACGACATGAAGGCGCGGCGCGTTCGCGCGTTGGCCGCCGCGGTCGCGCAGATCATGGCCCTCGTCGGCCTGGGCGGCTGCTCGTCGTCGGGCACGCTTTCTTCGGTGGCGTCCGCGGCTTCTTCGGACGCGCGGCTGTTCGAACCGATCGCCGCCGTCCTGACGCACCCGCGCTGCCTGAACTGCCACACCGTCTCCGACTATCCGCGCCAGGGCAACGACCGGCACCGCCACCTGTTCCTGGTCGCGCGCGGCTCGGACGACCGGGGCGTCCCCGGCGGACGCTGCGGCCAATGTCACCAAGCCCAAAACCAGGCGGCAAGCGGCGTGCCCGGCGCGCCGAACTGGCGGCTCGCGCCGGCGGCGATGGCCTGGGAGGCCGGTCCGGGTGAGGCGATGGACGACTCCGCGCTGTGCCGCCGCCTGCTCGACCGCAGCCGCAATGGCGGGCGCGACCTGGCCGCCCTTGAGCAGCACTTGGGCGCCGAGCCGCTCGTGCGCTGGGCCTGGAGGCCGGGTGACGATTCGCGCGGTGCTTCGCGCGAGGTGCCGCCGATCGGCCACGCGCAGTTCGTCCAGGCGTTTCGTGCGTGGACGGCCGCGGGCGCGCCTTGCCCGGACCGCAAATAGCCGCCGGATCGAGCCTCGCTGCGACTCGCCGGTCACTTCTTCACGGGACCGGCATATCCGCGCTGGGCGAATTGACATCGGTCGACGAGCCGCCTGCTTCGGAGCCACAATCGTCGGCGTCATCGCGAGACCGCGCCGCGGCGCGAAGACGACTCCCGAGCTCCGCATTCCTGGAGGCCACCATGGCCACGCTGCAGATCAACGGCAAGAGCGTATCGATCGAAGCCGAGGACGACACGCCGCTTCTCTGGGTGTTGCGCGATCACCTCGGAATGACGGGAACGAAGTACGGTTGCGGAATGGCGCTCTGCGGCGCCTGCACGGTTCACCTGGACGGCACGCCGGTGCGCTCGTGCTCGACGCCGGTCGCGGCCGCGATCGGCAAGAGCATCACGACGATCGAGGCGATCGGGGAGACCCGGGTCGGACGCGCGGTGCAGGACGCATGGATCGCAGAGAACGTGCCGCAGTGCGGCTACTGCCAGTCCGGGCAGGTGATGAGCGCGGCCGCACTGCTCGCCACGAACCGCAAACCGAGCGATTCCGATATCGATGCCGCGATGGCGGGCAACATCTGCCGCTGCGCCACCTATGTCCGCATTCGGGCCGCCATCAAGCGCGCCGCGGGCAGCCTCGCCTGAGATCCGTCACGTTCAGCAGCGTGCCGTTGCGGGAGCCGAACATGAATGTCGTCAACGTCAGCCGCCGCGATTTCCTCAAGAGCACCGGAGCACTGGTGCTCGCGGTTTCGCTTCCGGAGATCGCATTGTCCCAGCCGCGGTCGGAGTTCTCTCCGAATGCCTTCGTGCGCATCGGTTCCGACGGCACGGTGACCGTGATCGCCAAGCATCTGGAAATGGGCCAGGGCACTTACACCGGCCTCGCGACGCTCGTCGCCGATGAGCTCGATGCCGACTGGTCCCAGGTCCGCGTCGAGGGCGCGCCGGCCGATGCGACGCGATACAACAACCTCTTTTGGGGGCCAATGCAGGGTACGGGCGGCAGTTCCGCGATCGCCAACTCGTTCGTGCAGCTTCGAACGGCCGGCGCGGCCGCGCGGGCGATGCTGGTCGCGGCAGCCGCGGCAGAATGGAAAGTGAAGCCCGAGGAAGTCTCGGTCTCCAAGGGCGTCCTCGCTCACAAAGCCTCGGGGCGGAAAGCGGGTCTCGGCGAGTTCGCCCCGGCCGCAGCCATGCTCGAGGTACCGAAGGATCCTCCGCTCAAGGACCCCAAGAACTTCACGCTGATCGGCAAGCCGGCGGCCCGGGTCGACGCGGTGGCGAAGTCGACCGGCAAGGCGATGTTCACGCAGGACGTGAAGCTGCCCGGCATGCTGACCGCGGCGGTGTTGCACCCGCCGCGCTTCGGCGCCAGGCTCGCGAGCTTCGATGCTTCGGGCGCCAAGGCGATCAAGGGCGTCGTGGATGTCGTCGCCTTTTCGACCCCGGTCAGGAGCGGGGTCGCGGTCCTCGCCAGGGACTTCTGGACCGCGAGGAAGGGCCGCGACGCCGTGCATGCGGAGTGGGACGAGTCGCAGGCCTTCAAGTCGAGCTCGGCCGAGCTGATGAGCGAGTACCGCAAGCTCGCCGCTTCCCCCGGCACCCTCGCACGCAAGGACGGCGACGCCGAGGCCGCGTTTGCGGGGGCCAGGACGGTCCTCGAAGCGGCCTACGAGTTCCCCTATCTCGCACACGCGGCGATGGAGCCGCTCAACTGTGTCGTCCAGCTCGACGCGAGCGGCGCGGAGTTCTGGAACGGCGAGCAGTTCCAGACGCCCGACCAGATGGCCGCCGCGGCGATCCTGGGGCTGAAGCCGGACCAGGTCGAATTGAACATGCTGTACGCCGGCGGCAGTTTCGGCCGCCGCGCGAATCCGCACGCGGACTACGTCGTGGAGGCGGCGGCGATCGCGAAAGCCGCCGCGGGCGGGCCGGCCGGCCAGGCGCCGATCAAGCTCGTCTGGGCCCGGGAAGACGACATGCGCGCCGGCTACTTCCGGCCGATGTATTACCACGCGCTCAAGGCGGGCCTGGACGCGCAAGGCAATCCGGTCGCCTGGAAGCACACCATCGTCGGGCAGTCGATCCTGGCCGGTTCGGTGATGGAGGCGATGGTGAAGGACGGCATCGACCCGACGTCGGTCGAGGGCGCGGCGACCCTGCCGTATGCGATTCCGAACCTCACGGTCGATCTTCATTCGCCGAAAATCGGTGTGCCGGTCCAATGGTGGCGCTCGGTCGGATCGACGCACACGGCTTTCGCGACCGAGTGCTTCCTCGACGAGGTCGCGCGCGCCGCGAAGAAGGATCCGGTGGAGCTGCGCCGCGCGCTGCTCAAGGACCACCCCCGCCACCGGGCGGCGCTCGAGCTCGCGGCGGCCAAGGGCAACTGGGGGCGACCGCTGGAAAAGGGCCGCGCGCGCGGCGTCGCGGTGCATGAGTCGTTCAAGACGTTCGTGGCCCAGGTCGCCGAGGTGTCGCGCCAGGGCGACGCCCTTCGCCTGGAACGCGTGGTATGCGCGATCGACTGCGGCACCGCCGTGAACACGAACATCGTCGCGATGCAGATGGAATCCGGGATCGGTTTCGGGCTTTCGGCAGCCCTGTTCGGCGCGATCACGCTCAAGGACGGCGCCGTGGAGCAGTCCAACTTCCACGACTACCCGGTGCTGAGGATCAACCAGATGCCGAAGATCGAGGTCTACATCGTGCCTTCGCGGGAGAAACCGAGCGGCGTGGGTGAGCCCGGGACGCCGGTGATCGCACCGGCGCTGGCGAACGCGATCTTCGCGCTGGAGGGCAAGCCGGTCAGGGCGCTTCCGCTGTCCGCGCAAGGAATCCAGTTCGCCTAGCGGCGTACCGACACCTCCCCTTTCCATGAACCGTAGCTCCGAAGGGCGGCGTACCTGGACGTTTGGCGCCTGCAGCTTCGGAAACGAAAAGCGGGAGGATCGGCTTCGAGGGGTGGCTGCGCCCCCCCTCGAGCACCCCCCGCGGCATTCACGGGCGTCATTCTTGCTAGCAGCGGTTCATGGTCCGTGTGCCGCCGCCGAAGCGGCAGGAGGCTCTCCCGCGCC
>CAZEIW010000235.1:0-8291 GCA_964512305.1 uncultured Burkholderiaceae bacterium
TCTACGCCGAGAACGACGACCCGCAGCCGCAGGTCGTGGTGGCGTTGGGGTTCTTGATCACGAACTGGGCGCCCTCGATGTCGTCCTTGTAGTCGATCTCGGCGCCGACCAGGTACTGGTAGCTCATCGAGTCGATCAGCAAGGTCACGCCGTTGCGCTGCATCGTCGTGTCGTCTTCGTTGATCGTCTCGTCGAACGTGAAGCCGTACTGGAAACCCGAGCAGCCGCCGCCCTGGACGAACACGCGCAGCTTCAGTTCGGGGTTGCCTTCCTCGTCGATCAACTGCTTGACCTTGGCGGCGGCAGCCTCGGAGAAGACCAGCGGCGATGGCATTTCGGTGGGGGCGTTCATGCACGACTCCGGTAATGAGATTGGCTTCGCGGGAATTATAGGGTACCTGCCCACCGCTCACGCGGCATGCGCCTGATCAAGATTTCAGCCGGCGGCCGATTCAACCCTGCCGCCAACGAGGTCTGCTCCCGGGCGCGTGTCGCCAGCGGCAGTCTCTGATTTGGGGTTGCCGGCCGCCGCCTTCAAGTCCGGACGGATCCCGGCCGAGACGACCTGGGACGACGGGATATGGACCATCATCCCCTCGACGATGGCGCCATGGTGCATTTCCAGCGCCCGGTAATGAACGTCGCCCTTGATCCGAGCCTTCGGCTGCAGCTCGACCAGCTCGGCGGCGTGAACCGGCCCCTCGACCCGGCCGGCCACCACGAGGTGGGCCGCCTTGACCTCGCCGATGATCGAGCCGTGTTCGCTGATCACCAGCATGCCGCTCTTCTCGCCGTCTACGCAGCGCACCGCGCCCTTGACGACGCCGTCGATCCGCAGACCGCCGGAGAAGTCGACATCGCCCGTCACGGTGGTCGTCGCGCCGATCAGGCTGCCGATCTCCTGCTGTATGTTGCCCTTCCTGCTGAACATCGATCGCTCCAAGGATTCCAGATCACAAGTTGAAGGTCTGCTGGTACTGCGTCTCCCCTCCTGCGACGATCCGCACCTGCACCGAGTGCGCCAGGGCGCCGGCAGGCAGCGAGAAGGTCCCCTCGATGCGCTGGTAGTGACGGAACGACAGCTGCATCGGGCGCTCGTCGGCGGCGCCGGCATTCGGATCGGGCAGCTGCAGCGTGAAGTTGTGCGCGTTCTGAGTGAAGTTGACCATCAGCTCCACCGAGCCGACGAAGTCCTTGTCGGGCTTGCCGTTCTGCTGCACCAGCAGGCGGTAGTGCATCTGGTTCGGGTTGTCGTCGGGCTGGACGCGGAAGCTGCGGATCACCACGCCCTTGTCGCCCTTTCCCGCCGGCAGCAGGCTGTCGAAGAACGACAGGTCTTCCTGCAGGCGCGTGGTCTCGGCCTCCAGCGTGCGCACCTGCTGCATCAGCTGCTCCTGCGTCACCCGTTCGACCTTGAGCTGGCTTTCGTAGGCGGTGGCGAGCGCCGCTGCGCGGTCGCGGTCGAGGCTGGTTTCGCGCAGCTGGGAATTGACGCGCTCGAGCTCGGCCTGCAACTCCTTGCGGTCCGGCCCGGCGAAATTGCGCCCGAACTCGTAGATGGCCACGCCGGCGGCGGCCGCGACCGCGGCGAACACGAACGCCAACAGCCCGCGCAGCGGCCACGACATCTTCGAGCGCACCGTCACCTTCGGCGCGCTCACCGACATGTTGCGCATGAACAGGCGCCACTTCATGCGGGTCGGGTGGTGCCGGTCGCGCTCAGGGCACGAGCGCGATGTGCATCAGGCCCTCGTTCTCGGGCCGGCCGAACATCAGGTTGAGCGCCTGCACGGCCTGTCCGGCGGCGCCTTTGACGAGGTTGTCTTCGACAACCAGCACGATGAGCAGGTCCTCCGACGGCCGGTGCAGTGCGATGCGCGCGAGATTCGAGCCGCGCACCGAGCGCGTGTCCGGCAAACTGGCGGGCGGCATCACGTCGACGAAGGGCTCGTCGCCATAGCGGCGCTCGTATAAGCGCTGCAGCGCCGGCAGCTCCATCCTGGCGGCCGATTTCAGGCGCACGTACAGCGTCGACAGGATGCCGCGGATCATCGGCACCAGGTGCGGCACGAAGGTCAGGCCGACCCGGCGCCCGGCGGCGGCCGCGAGCTGCTGCTCGGTCTCCGGATGGTGCCGGTGGCCGGCGACACCGTAAGCGCGGAAGTTCTCACCGACCTCGGCCGCCAGCAGATCGACCTCGGCCTTGCGCCCGGCGCCGCTCACACCCGACTTGCAGTCGGCGATGACCTGATCGCAATCGATCGAACCAGGCGCGCCACGCTCGAGCTCGAGCAGGGGCAGGAGGCCGAGCTGGATGCTGGTCGGGTAGCACCCCGGCATGCCGACGATGCGCGCGGAGCGCAGCGCCGCGCGCGCCGTTTCCGGCAGCCCGTAGACGGCCTCGCGCAACAGGTCCGGGCAGGCATGCGGCATCTTGTACCAGCGCTCGAACGCGGCCGGATCCTTGAGGCGGAAGTCGGCCGCCAGATCGATCAGCCGCACGCCGGAGGCGAGCAGCTCTCGCGCCTGGCTCATGGCGACCCCGTGCGGGGTGGCGAAGAACACCGCGTCGCAGCGATCGAGGCCCGCGGCGGCCGGTTCCGAGAACGTGAGATCGACCACGCCCCGCAGCGAGCCGAACATGCGGTCGACGCGCGTGCCCGCGTCCTTGCGCGAGGTGATTGCGGTCAGCTCGACGGCCGGATGCCGTGCCAGCAGACGCAGCAGCTCGACGCCGGTGTAACCGGTGCCGCCGACGATGCCAACTCGAATCTTGCGGTCCATTTGCGGTTCCGACGCGCCCGAGGCGCGCCCATTCGGTTACCTTTGCGCTGCGCGCAAAGGGCTGTGAGCGCTTGGGACGGCCCGGCGCGCTCATCGGGCTTACCTTTGCGCCGTGCGCAAAGGGCTGTGAGCGCTTGGGACGGCCCGGCGCGCTCACGGCACGCGCGGCGCCCGCAGCCGGTGGCCCCGCTACAGGTGTTGTTGGAGTGTTGTCGGCGGCGGCCGCCGGAAATCGGGGCCGCAGTCGCTATATCCGGCCCCAAAGCCACGCCTCCCGGCAGGGCGAGTATAGAAGCATTGACGCGGACGACGACGAACCGGAACCGCCGAAAACCGGTCATCCGGGTGCACGAATCCGGGATTCGAGACCCCCAACCGTCGTCATGCCCGGGCTTGTCCCGGGCATCCACGTCGAGGTGCGCCTACGTGTGCGCCGACGGGGGCCCCCGGGACAAGCCCGGGGGTGACAGATCAGGGGATGGCAAGCGTGCGCGACGCTGCCGCGCGGCCGCCCGAGCGCTTAGCGCTTCGAGAACTGCTTGCGCCGGCGCGCCTTGCGCAGACCGACCTTCTTGCGTTCGACCTCGCGCGCGTCGCGCGTGACGAGACCGGCACCCGAGAGCGCGGGCTTGAGGGTCGCGTCGTAGTCGATGAGCGCGCGCGTGATGCCGTGGCGCACCGCGCCGGCCTGTCCCGATTCTCCGCCGCCGTCGACGTTGACCTGGATGTCGAAACTGGTCAGGTTGCCGGTGAGCTCGAGCGGCTGGCGCACGATCATGCGGCCCGTCTCGCGATGGAAGTACTGGTCGAGCGGGCGGCCGTTGACCTTGATCTCGCCCTTGCCCCGCCGAAGGAACACGCGCGCCACCGAGCTCTTGCGGCGGCCCGTCCCGTAGTTGTGATTGCCGATCATCGTGTTTCCTTAGTCTGCGCGGGCCGTCAGACCTGCAGCGCCTTGGGCTGCTGGGCCGAGTGCGGATGCTCGCCCGCGGCGTAGATCTTCAGCTTCTTGATCATCGCGTAGCCCAGCGGCCCCTTGGGCAGCATGCCCTTGACCGCCAGCTGCAGGGCGCGTCCGGGAAAGCGCTGCTGCATCTTGTCGAAAGAGGTCTCGCGCACGCCGCCGGGATAGCCGGAGTGGCGGTAGTAGACCTTGTCGGTCCCCTTCGCGCCGGTGACGCGGATCTTGGCCGCGTTGACGACGACGATGTAGTCGCCGGTGTCGACGTGGGGCGTGTACTCGGGCTTGTGCTTGCCGCGCAGCCGCAGCGCGATCTCCGCGGCCAGGCGGCCGAGGATCTTCTCGTTCGCGTCGACCACGAACCAGTCGCGCCGCACTTCGTGGGCCTTGGCCGAAAATGTCTTCATTGCCGCCGTCTTCTTCCTTGCCGCTGACTGCGATTGGGCTCTTCGGGCGCGCCCAGCCAGCGCGTCCTGCAACCCGTGAAAAGCTTTCGATTGTACCGGCCCTGCGTCCGGCCGCGCAAGTCGGATAGGATTGCGGGTTTCGGACCTTGTCGGGCGGGGAATCGCGATGGACTGCACCGTACGCTGGGGAGGCCCCACCGGGATGAATTTCATCGCCGAGAGCGGCAGCGGCCATCTGGTCACGATGGACGGTGCGCCCGACGGCGGCGGCCGCAACCTCGCGCCGCGCCCGATGGAGCTCGTGCTTGCCGGCACCGGCGGCTGCACCGCCTACGACGTGGTGCTGATCCTGCGGCGCGGCCGCCACGACGTGCGCGGGTGCGAGGTTCGGCTGCACGCGGAGCGCGCCGCCGAGGATCCGAAGGTGTTCACGCGAATCGCGTTCCACTTCGTCGTCAGCGGACGGGGCCTCAAGCCGGAGGCGGTCGAGCGGGCCGTGCGGCTGTCGCACGAGAAGTACTGCTCGGCGTCGGCGATGCTGGCGAAGACGGCGAAAATGGAAGTGACGACGGAGGTGGTCGAGGTGTTGTAGGCCTCAGACGTAATACGCCGTCGTCGTCATCGTCTTCGCCGCCAGCTTCATCGCCATCCGCACCGGCAGCGGCATCGCTGCCGCCCCCAGCGCCTGCGCGCTCTGGCCGTGTCCGGCCTCGTCGATCTTCATCTGCTCGACGATCGCGCGCGATTCGGCGTCGTTCTGCGGCAGGCGGTCCAGATGTCCGAGCAGGTGCTGTTCGACCTGGCGCTCGGTCTCGGCCATGAAGCCCAGGCTCGCGCGGTCGCCGAGGCGCGACGCGACCCATCCGATCGCGAACGCGCCGGCGTACCAGAGCGGATTGAGCAGGCTCGCGCGCCCACCGAGCTCGTCGATCCTCTGCCGCGTCCACCCGAGATGATCGATCTCCTCGCCGGCCGCGCGCTCGAATGCCGAGCGGACCGCGGGGTCGCGGGCCCCGAGGCGCTGCGCCTCGTACATCGCCTGTGCGCAAACCTCGCCGACGTGATTGATTCGCATCAACGCGGCTGCGTGACGCCGCTCGGGCACCGACAGCACCTCCTGCGCGACCACCGCGCGCGACGGCGACGGGCGCCGCATCGTGGTTGTGCCGCTAATGGATTCGAGCGCGCGCTGGCCTGTCACGAGCAATTCATCGAGTGCGGAAATCTGATTCATGCATCGCCCTTTCTTACCCAAGATGCGGGACTGCTGTTGCACGAACACCACATGAGGCATGCCTCTCGGCAGAAAAGCACCCCGGAACTTTGCCGCCACGCAGCAGTTTTGTTCAAATGTCCGCCGACTGCCTAAGGTTCGCTTTAGGGGTTCCGGCCGGCTGGCAAGGTCCGGACCGGGAAAATACGACTCTACGTGGAGCTTCCCTGATGAAGAAAACTCTGTTTGCATTCGCCGTGGCGGGCGCCTTTTCGGGCGCGGCGTTTGCGCAATCGACTTCGACAATTTACGGCATCCTCGACATCGACATTCGCCATACGAACAATCAGCCCTGCGCGGCCCCGGCAACCGGCGCCTGCAGCCTGACGAAGATGGAAGAAGGCGCGTTCAACGGGTCGCGGATCGGGTTCAAGGGCACCGAGGACCTGGGCGGCGGCACGTCGGCGCTGTACCAGATCGAAGCGGGCTACGCGGCCTACAACGGCCAGTCCGGCCAGCAAGGTCAGTTGTTCGGCCGCCAGGTCTGGGCCGGTCTCTCCGACAAGAGCGCGGGGACGGTCAAGTTCGGCCGCCAGTACGGCGTGACGTTTACCACGATCGGCGACATGGAAGTTCTCGGGTGGGGCAACCAGAACGAGAACTCGTGGGAAGCGGCGCTGGTCGGCATCCGCTTCGACAACACGGTCAAGTACAGCAACGACTTCGGCGGCAGCCCGGTCATCCTCGAACTGCAGTACAGCCCGGGCGGCCAGGCCGGCACGAACAGCCTGGGCACGACCGAAGGCTTCGACGTCAAGTACGCGCAAGGTCCCCTGAGTGTCGGTGGGGTGTGGTCGGAGTCGAAGGCGGGCAACTCTGCCGTCCAGACCAAGCTGACCAACTACGCCATCGGCGGCGCGTATGACGCCGGCGTCGCGAAGGCCTACGTGCATTACCTGAACTCCAAGCGCGATCCGGGCTTTGCGAAGGCAGGCAGCCTCAGCGGCGGCCCGCTCGCCAACACGAGCTTCTTGAACAACACCGGCAACACGACGCAGCGCACCGACAAGTACTGGGAAATCGGCGCCTCGATCCCGGCGGGCACGCAGTGGAGCTTCCTGGTCGCTTACATGTACGACAAGATCGACAGCCTGGACAGCGCCGGCGAGAGCGGCAAGATCACGACCGCGGCCGCCTACGCCGACTACGCCCTCTCCAAGCGTACCGACGTCTACCTGGGCCTCGATCACAGCTCGCTGAAGGATGCTGCCGTCACGGCTGCCAACAGCCCGATCGGCACGTTCGCCGGTCAGGAAAGCCGTACCGGCCTCGACTTCGGGTTCCGCCATCGCTTCTAAGCGACGGCAATCCCAACGCACGTCTAAGCCCACTTCGGTGGGCTTTTTTTTTGCCCCGACTGCCCGTGGCGCCTTTTCGGTGAACGATTTTCAGTCCAATCTCTGAGAGAGACAGTATGGTTGACTCATTCAGTCGGATGTCTCCTTTCCGTCACAAATTCCGGAAATTCTGGGGATGCGGCGGGCCGATTTGTGCGGGTCGCCGACTAACTTGATTAAAGTTTCAGCAAGCGTTCGTGCACTGACTCGAATAACGACGCCGGACCGCGGGGGCGGTCCATCCAGGGAGACTCGATACATGAAACTCAAGTTGTCGGTTGTCGCCGTCGGCCTCGCGCTGTGCGCGGGCGCGCATGCAGACGGTAACGTCACGGTATTCGGCATCCTCGACGGCGGCTTCATGCACGCGAGCAAGACGGGTCCGACCGGCACGGGCGGCGCGGTCACCGCGTTCCAGGACGCTCCGATCCTGCCGAGCATCTACGGCTTCAAGGGCACCGAGGATCTCGGCGGCGGCCTGAAGGCGGGATTCGAGCTCGAGGGCGGATTCAATCTCGCCAACGGCACGCACAACAGCCCCGGTGTGTATCAGTCCCAGATTTTCGGCCGCGTCGCCGAGATCACGCTTGGCGGCGAGTGGGGCAAGTTCGGCGTCGGCATGCAGGTCGACCCCGGGCTCATCGCCGCGATCAGCACCGAGCCGCGCGGCATGACCGACTCGCTGAGCAGCCTCGAGCACTGGATCATCGGTACCGTCGGCAACAACAACGGGACCGGCTTCGGTTCGCTGGGCGGCGGCATCTTCGACCAGAATGCGCTGACCTACACGTATACGGGCAACGGCTTGTATCTGGGCGTCGAGTACGGCGTCGGCGGGGTCGCGGGCTCCACGTCGTCGGGCACGACCGAAGCGCTCGGCGCGACCTACACGAACAGCGGCTTCACCGTGTCGGGCAGCTTCGCGAAGGCGGAATGCGTGACCAACGCGACCACCTGCACGTCGGCCCATACGTCGAGCCAGATCGACGCGTTCGGTCTCGCCTACGCGATGGGACCATGGGCGGTGCGCGGCCAGTACGGCGAGTACAAGTCAGCCTATAACAACGGCGGCACCGCGCTGGAAGACGTCAAGAACTGGGGCGTCGGCTTCGACTTCAAGACCAGCGACACGAACAAGCTGAACGCCGCGTACTACCGTTCGAAGGACAGCGGCGCTCCCGCCGGCGGCAAGACGACCGAGCTCGCGCTGCTCGACATCTACTCGCTGTCGAAGCGGACTTCGGTCTACGGGCAGGTCGCATCGGTGAAGACCGACACCAACGCGGGCGCGAGCGCGGCGCTGGGCGGGATCTACACGCCGGTCGGGCTGTTCGCCAGCGCCGGGGTCACCACGACGCTGTTCGGCTTCGGAATGCAGCACGTTTTCTGATCCAGGATCTTTCCTGGATGGGGCCGCGAGGTCCCGATACCAAAAGCCCACCTCACGGTGGGCTTTTCATTTTCGCTTCGCGCGTCGATTGCCGGAACGGGTGCCGATGTAGTTGCAGCCGTAACGATCCCCTCTCCCG
>CAZEIW010000236.1:0-16902 GCA_964512305.1 uncultured Burkholderiaceae bacterium
TCCGTGGAGCAGGGCCCGACGCTGCGGCGCTTCTCGGCCCGCGCCAAGGGCCGCGGGACGCGCATCAGCAAGAAGAGCTGCCACATCTACGTCGCGGTCGGCGACGGCAAGAGCGAGAAATAGGTTTAGGCATGATCCGCATTCTCACCCTCACCCCTTCCCCCTCTCCCTCGAGGGAGAGGGGAAACGTCGAGTGGGGAACGCCTGTCGGCGTTTCCCAAATCTGAGGTACTGCCATGGGCCAGAAGATCAATCCCACGGGGTTCCGGCTCGCGGTCACCCGCAACTGGAACTCGCGCTGGTTCGCCACCGGCCGGGAATTCAGCCGCATGCTGGGCGAGGACCTGCAGGTGCGCGAGTACCTGCGGCGCAAGCTGCGCAACGCCTCGGTCGGCCGCATCCTGATCGAGCGGCCCGCGAAGAACGCGCGCATCACGATCTTCTCGGCGCGGCCCGGCGTCGTGATCGGCAAGAAGGGCGAGGACATCGAGACACTGAAGACCGATCTGCAGAAGATGATGGGCGTGCCCGTGCACGTCAACATCGACGAGATCCGCAAGCCCGAGCTCGACGCGCAGCTGATCGCCGACTCGATCACGCAGCAGCTCGAGAAGCGGATCATGTTCCGGCGCGCGATGAAGCGCGCCATGCAGAACGCGATGCGGCTGGGGGCCCAGGGCATCAAGATCATGAGCTCGGGGCGCCTGAACGGCATCGAGATCGCGCGCACCGAGTGGTACCGCGAGGGGCGCGTGCCCCTGCACACGCTGCGCGCCGACATCGACTACGGCCTCTCGGAGGCGAAGACGACCTACGGCGTGATCGGCGTGAAGGTCTGGGTCTACAAGGGCGACACGCTCGGCCGCAACGAGGGCCCGGGGGTCGAAGCAGCCGCCCCGGCTGCGGAGCGCGAAGAGCGCCGCCCGCCGCGCCGCGCGCCGGGAGATCGGCCGGCACCGTCGGGCCGCCCCAGTGGCGCGCGCCGTCCGCCGCGCCGTCCCGAAACGCCCGCCGAAGGCTCGGCGGCACCCGCGGCTGCCGCCCCGGCGACAGCCGGTGCCGCGCCTTCCCCGGCGCCCGCCAAGGACGATGACGCCAAGCCGGCCGTCAAGCGCGTGCGCAAGGTCGCCACGAAGGGCGCCGAGCGGCCCGCAGGGGCGAAGCCCGCCGCCGACAAGGCCGCGGACAAGCCCGCCGACAAGCCCGCAGAAACGCCGGGCGACAAGAAGGACGAATAACGCGCCGGCCGACTTGGGCCTGCCGGAGAATCACGATGCTGCAACCCGCACGACGCAAGTACCGCAAGGATCACAAGGGCCGCAACCGGGGCCTGGCCACGCGCGGCGCGAATGTCGCCTTCGGCGAGTTCGGCCTGAAAGCGACCGAGCGGGGCCGCCTGACGGCGCGCCAGATCGAGGCGGCGCGACGCGCGATCACCCGCCATATCAAGCGCGGCGGCCGGGTCTGGATCCGCATCTTCCCCGACAAGCCGATCTCGCAGAAGCCCGCCGAGGTCCGGATGGGCAACGGCAAGGGAAACCCGGAATACTGGGTGGCCCAGATCCAGCCCGGCAAGGTGCTCTACGAGATGGACGGCGTCGACGAGACCATCGCCCGCGAGGCCTTCACGCTGGCGGCCGCCAAGCTGCCCGTGAAGACGGTGTTCGTGTCGCGCCAGCTGGGCCAGTAAGGGGGACGCGATGGAAGCCAAGGAACTGCGCGGCAAGGATGCCGCCGCGCTCGAAACCGAGTTGCGCGAGCTGCTGAAGGCGCAATTTTCCGCGCGCATGCAGAAGGCGACGCAGCAGCTGCAGAACCTGAGCCAGCTGCGCAAGCTGCGCCGCGACATCGCGCGCGTGCGAACCGTGATCGCCGAGAAGGCCACCGCCAAATGACGTCACCCGAGCAAGCGAAGACCGCCACCGGAACGGCCGCGCCCAAGCGCACGCTGGTCGGGCGCGTGGTGAGCAACAAGATGGAGCGCACCGTCACGGTGCTCGTCGAGCGCCGGGTCAAGCACCCCGTCTACGGCAAGTACGTCGTGCGCTCGACGAAGCTGCACGCGCACGACGAGAGCAACCGCATCAACGAAGGCGACGTGGTCGAGATCGCCGAGACGCGTCCGCTGTCCAGGACGAAGTCCTGGACGGTCATGCGCGTGGTGGAAGCGGCGCGCACGGTCTGAACCCGGCGGTCTGAACTCAGTCGCCGAAGCCGGCGCCGGCCGACTTCGCGAATTCGACCGCGTACTCGCAGTAGATCCTGGCGACGCTGCGGACCAGCTCCCGGCGCACGTCGCTCATCGGCGTGATCCGCCTTGCGGGCCGACCGCCCCACAACCAGCCGCTTTCGAGCACCTGCCGGGGTTGGGTCGAGCTGCCCGCGGCCAGCAGCACGTCCGGTTCGATCACGGTCCCCGGGGCGACGAAAGACGCCATCCCGATCAGCGAAAAGTCGCCGATCTCGCAATCCTGCAGCGACACGTTGTGGCCGATCGTGACACCGGCCCCGATTCTGACCGGCGACGACATCGCATAGATGACGGTGTTGTCCTGGATGTTCGCGCCGGCACCGACCAGGATGCCGCGGCCGCCGCCGTCGAGCGCGCAGCCGAACCAGACGCTGGCGTCGGGTGCCAGCGCAAGGCGGCCCTCGACCTGTGCGTTCGGGGCGACATAGCCCTGCGCCTCGTCCGGCAGGCGCCCCCGCGCGGCCGCTGGCGCGTCGATCTCGAGCCCGTCGGCCGCCTGCTCGCCCGCCGACGCGTTGCGGACCCGGCCACGCAGCAGCATCAACTCGCCGGGCTCGAGGCGCCTCAGCGGCACCGCGGGGCTGCCCCGGCACAAGTGGCCCGGCGGCAGCTCGGCGCGCGGATACACGATGGAGCCGGCGGTCAATACGCTGCCGGCGCCCACGACGGCGCCGTCCAGGACCGCGGTGTTGTCCTCGATCACGCAGCGGTCGCCTACGCGGCAGGCATGGACGACCGCGTTGCGCCCGACGGTCACCTCGTGGCCGACGATCGCGGGATACTGCTCGTGCGCGATGTGGACGGTCGAGCGCTCGCCGAGGTAGAAATCGGTTCCGACGTCGACGTCGTGACCGTCCCCGCGGATCACGGAATACGCGTTCAGGATCGCGCCGGCTCCCAGCCGTACGCGCCCGCACACCGCGGCGCCGATGCCGGTGCGGCGGGGCGCTCCGCCGAGCTCCGGCATGACTCCGCGAAAGCCCAGGCACAGCAGCTCGTCCAGCGGCGCGGGCGCCGAGCGCTCTGTTTGCACTCCGTGCATCGTGTGTCCGAGGAAGGTTGTTGAGGTAGCGGCCCGACGGTGCACCGCCGATCGTATCCGCGCGATGTTAAAACACGGGACGCCGTCGGGCGGGCGGTGGGCCGCGACCGCCGGCCGGGGAGCGCCGGCGGGCCCCCCGGCCCCAGGGTCGGACCCCGAGGCGCCTTGCGCCCTGGGCGCGATCCGGATTAGAATACTTGGCTCGCCTGGTGAAAACCGGCGGCAAATCGGTTCGGCGCCCTCCGGCATGCGGCAGGGTCCGGCCGCCTCCCCGAACGGGACCAAAACTGTCCGCGGTTCCTGCGTGCCTGGCCGGCGGCGCGGGTCACGCGGGCAAGTTGGGACGAACGATGATTCAGATGCAGACGATGCTCGACGTCGCCGACAATACCGGTGCGCGGGCGGTGATGTGTATCAAGGTGCTCGGCGGCTCAAAGCGCCGCTACGCCAACATCGGCGACGTCATCAAGGTGACGGTGAAGGACGCCGCGCCGCGCGGCCGCGTCAAGAAGGGCGAGGTATACCACGCGGTGGTGGTCCGCACCGCGAGCGGCCTGCGCCGCATCGACGGCTCGGCGATCAAGTTCGACCGCAACGCCGCGGTGCTGCTCAACAACAAGATGGAGCCGATCGGCACCCGCATCTTCGGGCCGGTGACGCGCGAACTGCGCACCGAGCGCTTCATGAAGATCGTGTCGCTGGCGCCCGAAGTGCTGTAGCGCCGCAGCGCCGAAATCGACTCGCAGCAGGGAATTCCGCAGGAGAGCGCCCCGATGCAACGCATCCGCAAAGGCGACGAAGTGATCGTGATCGCAGGCAAGGACAAGGGCAAGCGCGGCGTCGTGCTGGCCCGCGTCGACGAGCGCCGCGTCACGGTCGAAGGCGTCAACATGGTCAAGAAGCACGTCCGCCCGAACCCGATGAAGGGCGTTGCCGGCGGCATCAGCGACAAGACGATGCCGATCGACCAGTCCAACGTGCAGATCTACAACCCCGGCACGAGCAAGGGCGACCGGATCGGATTCAAGGTGGTCGACGGCCGCAAGGTGCGCGTGTTCAAGAGCAACGGCGCCGTGGTCGGGACGGGCGACTGAGAGCGAGAGGAACCCACATGGCCCGTTTGCAGACGCTGTACCGGGAAAAGGTCGTCCCCGAGCTGGTCAAGCAGTTCGGCTATGCGACGACGATGCAGGCACCGCGAATCACCAAGATCACCCTGAACATGGGGGTCGGCGAGGCGGTCGCCGACAAGAAGAACATCGACGCGGCGGTCACCGACATGACGCGCATCGCCGGCCAGAAGCCGGTCGTCACCAAGTCGCGCAAGGCGATCGCCAACTTCAAGATCCGCCAGGGCCTGGCGATCGGCTGCATGGTGACCCTTCGCGGGCGGCGCATGTACGAGTTCCTCGACCGCCTGGTCACGATCGCGTTTCCGCGCATGCGCGACTTCCGCGGCGTGTCCGGGCGGGCCTTCGACGGCCGCGGCAACTACAGCGTCGGCCTGAAGGAACAGATCATCTTCCCCGAGATCGAGTACGACAAGATCGACAAGCTGCGGGGCATGAACATCAGCATCACGACGACGGCGAAAACGGACGAGGAAGCCAAGGCGCTGCTTGCCGCGTTCCGGTTCCCGTTCCGCAATTGAGCGAGGTGAACGTTGGCTAAGCTAGCCCTGAAGAACCGCGAAGCGAAGCGTGAAGCGCTGGCGAAGAAGTTCGCCGCCAAGCGCGCCGCGCTGAAGGCGTCGGCTTCGGACCAGACCCTGTCGATGGAAGAGCGCCTGCAGGCGCAGCAGAAGCTGCAGACGCTGCCGCGCAACGCCAACCCGACCCGCCTGCGCAACCGCTGCGCGCTGACGGGCAGGCCGCGCGGGACGTTCCGCAAGTTCGGGCTCGGCCGCAACAAGATCCGCGAGGCGGCGATGCGCGGCGACATCCCGGGCCTGACCAAGGCAAGCTGGTAGCGGAGTCCGAATATGAGCATGAGTGACCCGATTGCCGACATGCTGACGCGCATCCGCAACGCGCAGCGCGTCGAGAAGACCGAGGTGATGATGCCTGCCTCGAAGCTGAAGGTGGCCATCGCCCAGGTCCTGCAGGACGAGGGCTACATCGAGGGCTTCAAGGTCGACGCGGATGCGGGCGCGTCCGCCGGCCATCAGCAGCTGCGCATCGGCCTGAAGTACTACGCCGGACGCCCGGTGATCGAGCGGCTCGAGCGCGTTTCCAGGCCCGGCCTGCGGATCTACAAGGGTCGCGACGATCTGCCGCAGGTGATGAACGGCCTGGGCGTGGCGATCATCTCCACTTCGCGCGGCGTGATGACCGACCGGCGCGCGCGCCACCAGGGTGTCGGTGGCGAAGTGCTGTGCTACGTGGCCTGAGCCGGGGGACGCCGATGTCGCGAGTTGCACGGATTCCGGTGACGCTGGTCAAGGGCGTCGATGCGCAGGTCGCGGGCGGCGAGATCACCGTCAAGGGCCCGCAAGGCACGCTCAAGCACCCCATTGGCGCGCTGGTCAAGGTCACGGTCGAGGGCGGCAAGGTCAGTTTCGCGGCCGCGGACGAAAGCCGCGAGGCGAACGCGATGAGCGGCACGCTGCGCTCGCTGGTCGCCGGCATGGTCGAGGGCGTGAGCCGGGGTTTCGAGCGGCGCCTGACCCTCGTCGGGGTCGGCTATCGGGCGCAGGCGCAGGGCGACAAGGTCAACCTGTCGCTCGGGTTCTCGCACCCGGTCGTGCATCAGATGCCGGCCGGCATCAAGGCCGAGACGCCGACCCAGACCGAGATCGTGATCAAGGGCGCCGACAAGCAGAAGGTCGGGCAGGTCGCGGCCGAGCTGCGCGCCTACAAGCCGCCCGAGCCCTACAAGGGCAAGGGCGTGCGCTATGCGAATGAAACCGTGGTCTTGAAAGAGACCAAGAAGAAATAACCCTCGAGCGGATCGACCGGGCAATCATGATCAGCAAGAAGGAAACACGACAGCGCCGTGCGCGCGCCACCCGGGTGCGGATCGCCCTGCAGCGGGCCAACCGCCTCACGGTGCATCGCTCCAACCTGCACATCTACGCCGCGGTGATCTCGCCCGATGGCGGCAAGGTGCTGGTGTCGGCGTCGACGGTCGAGCAGGAAGTGCGCAACGAGCTCGCCGCGGCCAAGGGAAGGGGCGGCAACGTCGCG
The DNA here is from genome assembly GCA_964512305.1 of uncultured Burkholderiaceae bacterium. Taxonomy (GTDB): domain Bacteria; phylum Pseudomonadota; class Gammaproteobacteria; order Burkholderiales; family Burkholderiaceae_F; genus CAZEIW01. Next base: position 6,479 of record CAZEIW010000236.1, read on the forward strand.
GCGGCGAAGATCGTCGGCGCGCGGCTTGCCCGCAAGGCGGCCGCCGCGGGCATCGAGCGCGTCTCGTTCGACCGCTCGGGGTTCCACTACCACGGCCGCGTCAAGGCGCTCGCGGATGCGGCGCGCGAGGCGGGGTTGAAGTTCTGAGGGACAGGGGAGTTTTGTGAGCCGGCGGTAGGGCCGCCGGCTGGAGAATCGGAATGGCAAAGATCCAACCGAAGAATCTCGGCGAAGCGCGCGACGACGGGATGCGCGAGAAGATGATCGCGGTCAACCGCGTGACCAAGGTGGTCAAGGGTGGCCGGATCCTCGGGTTCGCGGCGCTCACCGTGGTCTGCGATGGCGATGGCCGCATCGGCATGGGCAAGGGCAAGGCGCGCGAGGTGCCGGTGGCGGTGCAGAAGGCGATGGAACGCGCCCGGCGCGGCATGGGTCGGATGCCGCTGAGGAACGGAACGCTGCAGCATGCGGTCGAAGGCAAGCACGGCGCGGCCAAGGTGATGCTGGCGCCGGCCGCCGAAGGCGCGGGCGTGATCGCCGGCGGGCCGCTGCGCGCGATCTTCGACGTGATGGGCGTGCGCAACATCGTGGCCAAGTCGCACGGCTCGACCAACCCGTACAACATGGTGCGCGCGACGCTCAAGGCGCTCGAGCGGCTGCGTACGCCGGCCGAGATCGCCGCCAAGCGCGGCAAGTCGGTCGAAGAGATTCTCGGCTGAGGAGCGCCCCGTGTCGAAACAGACGGCAGGCAAGTCGGCAGGCGGCGCGAACGGGACCGTGCGGGTGACGCTGGTTCGCAGCGTGGCGGGCACCAAGCAGGATCACCGTGCCACCGTGCTGGGTCTCGGCCTGAAGCGCATGAATCAGACCCGCGAGCTGCAGGACACGCCCGAGGTGCGCGGCATGATCAACAAGGTGGCCTACCTGGTGAAGGTGGGTTGATGGGCTGCACCGCCCGTCCGTAATCGAAGCGACGAGAGATGGCCATGCGTTTGAATTCCATCAAGGCGGCGCCCGGCTCGAAGAGCCCGCGGCACCGTGTCGGCCGCGGCATCGGCAGCGGCTGGGGCAAGACCGCGGGCCGCGGCCACAAGGGCCAGAAGGCGCGCGCCGGCGGCTTCCACAAGGTGGGCTTCGAGGGCGGGCAGATGCCCCTGCACCGGCGCCTGCCCAAGCGCGGCTTCACATCGCTGACGAGGCGGTTCGTCGCGACGATCCGGCTCGACGACCTGCAGCGCCTGTCGTCCGACGAGATCGACCTGGGCGTGCTCAAGCAGGCGGGCCTGGTATCGACTCTGACCCAGGATGCGCGGATCGTGAAAACCGGCGAGATCCAGCGCCCGATCAGCGTGCGCGGCCTTGGCGTGACGGCCGGCGCGCGCGCGGCAATCGAGGCGGCGGGCGGCTCGGTGGCGGTCCAACCTCCGGCCGCGCCCGCCGCCGGCTCGAAGAAGGCGGCCGCCCGGAAGGCGGCCGAGGCCAAGAAGGCGGCCGTGGCCAACAGGGTGGCCGAGGCGAACAAGGCTGCCGAGGCCAGCAAGGCCGAGGCCCACAAGGCCGCTGAAGCCAAGAAGCCGGCAGAGGGCAAGAAGGCAGCCGACGGCAAGAAGCCGGCCGAGGGCAAGAAGCCGGCCGAAGGCAAGAAGTCGGCCGAGGCCAAGAAGCCGGCTGGCTGACGCAGCGGCAACCTTCAACCGACAGCTTCGACGACCAACAGCGACGGAACGCGAAGTGGCAAGCCAACCCGGCACACTCGGCAAGACCGGCAAGTACGCGGACCTGAAGCGGCGGCTCACGTTTCTGCTGCTCGCGCTCGTCGTGTACCGGATCGGCACCCACATCCCGGTGCCGCTGATCGACCCCGACCAGTTCAAGCTGGCGTTCCAGCAGGCGCAAAACGGGATCCTCGGCCTGCTCAACATGTTCTCGGGCGGGGCGCTGTCGCGCTTCTCGATCTTCTCGATCGGGATCATGCCGTACATCTCGGCCTCGATCATCCTGCAGATGCTCACCTACGTCGTGCCTTCACTCGAGGCGCTGCGCAAGGAAGGCGAGTCCGGGCGCCGCAAGGTGACCCAGTACACGCGCTACGCGACCGTCGGCCTGGCCACCGTCCAATCGTATCTTGCGATCAAGGCGATCGAGTCCGTGCCCAACCTCGTGACCGAGCCGGGCTTCACGTTCGAGTTCGTCGGCGTGGTTTCGCTCGTCACGGGCTGCCTGTTCCTGATGTGGCTGGGCGAGCAGATCACCGAGCGCGGGTTGGGCAACGGCATCTCGATCATCATCTTCTCCGGCATCGTCGCCGGCCTGCCGAGCGCGATCGGCCGCATGGTCGAGCTCGTGCGCAATGGCGCGCTGGGCTACCTCTCGTTCTTCGTCATCGGCGCGCTGATCGCCGCCGTCACCATGGTGGTCGTGTTCGTCGAGCGCGGTCAGCGCCGCATCCAGGTCAACTACGCCAAGCGCCAGGTAGGCAACCGCGTCTATGGCGCGCAGAGCTCGTACCTGCCCCTGAAGCTGAACATGTCGGGCGTGATCCCGCCGATCTTCGCGTCGTCGATCGTGCTGTTCCCGGCCACCGTCGCCGGGTGGTTCTCGAGCGGTGACGCGACGCGCTGGATCCGCGATCTCGCGGCGGCGCTGCAGCACGGGCAGCCGCTGTACCTCGTCCTGTACGCCTCGCTGATCGTGTTCTTCTGCTTCTTCTACACCGCGCTCGTGTTCAACAGCAAGGAGCAGGCGGACAACCTGAAGAAGAGCGGCGCGTTCGTGCCGGGCATCAGGCCGGGCGACCAGACCGCGCGCCACGTCGACAAGATCCTGCTGCGGCTGACCCTGGTCGGGGCGATCTACATCACCGCGGTCTGCCTGGTTCCGGAATTCCTGTACGCGCGCTGGAACGTGCCGTTCTACTTCGGCGGCACCTCGCTGCTGATCGTGGTCGTCGTCACGATGGACTTCATGGCGCAGGTCCAGGCCTACCTGATGACGCACCAGTACGAGTCGCTGCTCAAGAAGGCCAACTTCCGTGGCATCGGCACGGGCGCCACGCGCTGACGCGGGGCATGGCCGATGGCGCGCGACGATGTCATTCAGATGCAAGGGGAGATCCTGGAGAACCTTCCCAACGCGACATTCCGCGTCAGGCTGGAGAACGGGCACGTCGTGCTCGGCCACATCTCCGGCAAGATGCGCATGCACTACATCAGGATCCTGCCGGGCGACAAGGTGACGGTCGAACTAACCCCGTACGACCTGTCGCGGGCAAGAATCGTTTTCCGCGCCAAGTGATGGTCGGCGCGCCGGGAGAAATGCGATGAAAGTGATGGCTTCGGTCAAGAAGATGTGCCGCAAATGCAAGGTGATCAGGCGCAAGGGCGTGGTGCGCGTGATCTGTTCGGATCCGAGGCACAAGCAAAGGCAGGGGTAAGCCCGTTTGGAACCCTCACCCCCGCCCCTCTCCCACGCGGAGCGTGGGAGAGGGGAGTTAAGTGAAAAGGAAAGCTCGTCATGGCACGGATAGCCGGCATCAACATCCCTCCGCACCAGCATGCCGAGATCGGCCTGACGGCGATCTACGGGATCGGGCGCGCGCGGGCGCGCGCGATCCTCGACGCGGTCCGGGTTCCGCACGACCGCAAGGTCAAGGAGCTGACCGACACCGAGCTCGAGCGCATTCGCGAGGCGATCGCGCGACTGACGGTCGAGGGCGACCTGCGCCGCGAGATCCAGCTCTCGATCAAGCGCCTGATCGATCTCGGCTGCTACCGCGGCGTCCGCCACCGCAAGGGGCTGCCGGTGCGCGGGCAGCGCACGCGCACCAACGCCCGCACGCGCAAGGGGCCGCGCAAGGCTGGGGTTGCGCTGAAGAAGGGCACTTGATGACCAGGGCGATCACCCTCACCCCCGCCCCTCTCCCGCAAGCGGGAGAGGGGAGGTTCGTGAAAAGGAAGGCTCGGCTCCTCACCCCCGCCCCTCTCCCACGCGCAGCGTGGGAGAGGGGGGGTTTGTGAAAAGGAAGTAGTTGATGGCAAAGAATCCCAACGCGCAGCAGGCAGCCGGCCAGCGGGTGCGCAAGAAGGTCAAGAAGAACGTGGCCGAGGGTGTCGCGCACATCCACGCCTCGTTCAACAACACGATCATCACGATCACCGACCGCCAGGGCAACGCGCTGTCGTGGGCCAGCAGCGGCGGCGCCGGCTTCAAGGGTTCGCGCAAGTCGACGCCGTTCGCGGCCCAGGTTGCCGCGGAAGCGGCCGGGCGCGCCGCGCTCGAGTGCGGGGTCAAGAACCTCGAGGTCCGGATCAAGGGCCCGGGGCCTGGCCGCGAGTCGTCCGTGCGCGCGCTCAACGCCTGCGGCTTCCGGATCTCGTCGATCCAGGACATCACGCCGGTGCCGCACAACGGCTGCCGGCCGCCGAAGCGCCGGCGCGTCTGACGAACTGTCCGACGCGTCCGATTCCGGCAGCAACCAGGAGCGCTTGATGGGCTACGACAACCTGATTTTCCCCGCGGCATAGGAAGAACGACATGGCTCGCTACATCGGAGCGAAACTGAAGCAGTCGCGCCGCGAAGGCACGGATCTGTTCCTGAAGAGCGCGCGGCGCTCGCTCGACTCCAAGTGCAAGGCCGACAGCAAGCCCGGCCAGCACGGCCGCACCTCTGGCGCGCGCCTGTCCGACTACGGCGTGCAGCTGCGCGAGAAGCAGAAGGTCAAGCGGATGTACGGCGTGCTGGAGCGCCAGTTCCGCCGCTACTTCGCCGAGGCCGAGCGCCGCCGGGGCAACACCGGCACCAACCTGATCGCGCTGCTCGAATCGCGCCTGGACAACGTCGTCTACCGGATGGGCTTCGGCTCGACCCGCGCCGAGGCGCGCCAGCTGGTTTCGCACCGCGCGATCGAGCTCAACGGCGAGGTCGCCAACGTCTCGTCGATGCTGGTCAGGGCCGGCGACGTGATCGGCGTGCGCGAGAGCGCGCGCAAGCAGTCGCGGATCCAGGATGCGCTGCAGCTCGCCGAGCAGAGCGGCTTTCCGTCGTGGCTCGACGTCGACCCGAAGAAGATGCAGGGCAAGTTCAAGTCGATGCCCGATCGCGGCGACGTCGCGCAGGACGTCAACGAATCGCTCGTCGTCGAGCTGTATTCGCGCTGATTCCCGGCTTCGCCGTCGCCCGGCGGCCGCGCGGCGATCGCGCCGCGGCAAACGCATTTCCGGCATCGGCCTGTTGGGGCACCCGATGCCGGTCTGGCCCGCCCCGAGACCATCCGCCAGCCTTATCGGTGTAACGAGCCGAGGGCATTGAAAGGGATCGTCCATGAACACGACCGGATTGTTGAAACCCAAGGAGATCGAGATCGAGTCGGTCGGCCCGCACGCTGCCATCGTCACGATGCAGCCGTTCGAGCGCGGCTACGGTCACACGCTGGGCAATGCGCTGCGCCGCATCCTGCTGTCCTCGATGGTCGGCTATGCCCCGACCGAGGCGCAGATCGCCGGCGTCGTGCACGAGTACTCGACGATCGACGGCGTCCGGGAGGACGTGGTCGACATCCTGCTCAATCTCAAGGGGATCGTGTTCAAGCTGCACAACCGCGACGAAGTCACGCTGACGCTGAAGAAGGAAGGCGAAGGGCTGGTGACGGCCGCCGATATCGAGCTGCCGCACGACGTCGAGATCGTCAATCCCGACCACCTGATCGCGCACCTCTCGACCGGCGGGCGCATCGAGATGCAGATCAAGGTCGAGAAGGGACGCGGCTACGTGCCCGGCAACGTGCGCGCCTTCCGCGACGACCACAGCAAGACGATCGGGCGGGTCGTGCTCGATGCATCGTTCTCGCCCGTCCGGAGGGTCAGCTACACCGTCGAGAGCGCGCGCGTCGAGCAGCGCACCGACCTCGACAAGCTGGTCATGACGATCGAGACCAACGGCGCGCTGACCCCCGAGGAGGCCGTGCGGCAGTCCGCGCGCATCCTGATCGAGCAGCTGAACGTGTTCGCATCGATCGAGGGGACCGTCGAGCCGGTGTCGACGCACCGCGCCTCGCCCGAGGTCGACCCGATCCTGCTGCGGCCGGTCGACGATCTGGAGCTGACGGTGCGCTCGGCCAACTGCCTGAAGGCCGAGAACATCTATTACATCGGCGACCTCATCCAGCGTACCGAGAACGAGCTCCTGAAGACCCCCAATCTCGGACGCAAGTCGCTCAACGAGATCAAGGAAGTCCTGGCCGCGCGCGGTCTCACGCTCGGCATGAAGCTGGAGAACTGGCCGCCGGTCGGCCTCGAGAAGTAGAGCGGGTCCGCGGGCTCCGCCCGCCGGCCGTTGCAAGCCAAGCCGAACCGCCCTCCGGGATCGAAGAAGTCGGCTCGAAGACACGAACGAAGGATACGAACGATGCGTCACGGACACGGACTGCGGAAACTCAACCGCACCAGCAGCCATCGGCTCGCGATGCTGCGCAACATGTCGAATTCCCTGCTGCGCCACGAGCGGATCAAGACGACCCTGCCGAAGGCCAAGGAGTTGAGGCGCGTGGTCGAGCCGCTGATCACGCTCGGCAAGGAGCCCACGCTCGCGAACCGGCGGCTCGCCTTCAATCGCCTGCGCGACCGCGACATGGTGGTCAAGCTTTTCGCCGAGCTGGGGCCGCGCTACAAGGAGCGCAAGGGCGGGTACACCCGGATCCTGCGCTTCGGCTTCCGCGTCGGCGACAACGCGCCGATGGCGCTGATGGAACTGGTCGACCGGCCCGAACCCGACGCCGACAAGGCCGAGGGCGAAACCAAGGCAGCGGCTGCCTAGGGCGGGCGACCGCCCCGCCGGCCGCGGTGCCCCGGTGAGCGGAGTCCTCCTCGTCCTGACCAACTGCCCGGACGCGGACAGCGCCCAGGGCATTGCGCGCGCCCTGGTCGAGCGCAACCTCGCCGCCTGCGTGAACCAGCTGGCGCCGGTGCGCTCCCTGTACCGCTGGCAGGGGGCGATCGAGGAGGCCGACGAGGTGCCGCTGCTGATCAAGACCGCGGCGGATCGCTATCCGGAGCTCGAGAGGGAGTTGCGCGCGCTGCACCCGTACTCGGTGCCCGAGATCCTAGCGTTCGACGCGGAGCGCGGCCTTCCGGACTATCTCGACTGGGTGGCGGCCGAGACCCGCCCCGTTCCTCGCTCCGGAGCGTAGTCGTCATTCACTCGTAATGTCGTCGGCCTAGGCTCTCGCGATGCGGCGAGTCTCTGGCCAGATGCTGTTCAGCGCGGCCCCCTTCGATGCGGGCGCAGACGGGCGCTCCCCGTCCCGCGGCGCGCCGCCTTCGCAGGCGCCCGATCTGTCCGGCGACGATCCGCAGGAGCCGGCGGTCCACCGCTATCGCGCGATCTTCATCTCCGACATCCATCTCGGAACGCCGGGTTGCAAGGCGCACCACTTGCTCGATTTCCTCCGGCACAACGAATCCGACCACCTGTACCTGATCGGCGACATCCTTGACGGCTGGGCGCTGCGCAGCCGTTTCTACTGGCAGCAGTCCCACAACGACGTGATCCAGAAGGTGCTGCGCAAGGCGCGCAAAGGCACCCGGGTGGTCTACATCCCCGGCAATCACGACGAGATCGCGCGCCAGTTCTGCGGCCTGAATTTCGGCGACGTCGCGATCTGCGAGGAAGCCGAGCACCGGATGCTCGACGGCCGCCGCCTCTGGCTGGTGCACGGCGACTTCGCCGACGGCGTGATCCGCCACGTCAAATGGCTCGCGTACCTGGGCGACACGCTGTACGACTGGCTGCTGTGGCTGAACCGGCATTTCAACAACCTGCGTGCGCGCCTGGGCTTCGGCTACTGGTCGCTGTCGCAGTACGTGAAGCACAAGGTCAAGAACGCGGTCAGCTTCATCAGCGATTTCGAGCACGTGCTGATCCGCGAAGCGCGCAAGCGCGGATACGATGGCGTCGTGTGCGGCCATATCCACCAGGCGGAGATCCGCACGGTCGACGGCGCGCTGTACTGCAACGACGGCGACTGGGTCGAAAGCCTCACCGCCCTGGTCGAAACTCTCGAGGGTGAACTGAAGATCATTACATGGGACGACATTCTCGCGCCCGGCGTGCCGGTGCTGCGCTGGAACGAGGCCGACGCGGAGTTGCCGGCCTCACCGGCCGAGGCGGTGCCGATGCTGAGCCGATGGGCGGGGGCCTGACCGCCGCGCCGCGGCCCGCGGTTGCCCTCGATCTCCGACGGCGCCGATGCGGACCCGGCGCCCGATGAAGTACCTCACGGTGACCGACGCCTGGCATCCCCAGGTAAACGGCGTCGTCCGCACGATCGAAGCCACCAACCGCGAGTTGCAGCGCGCCGGGCACGAGTGCGCGCTGATCACGCCGCAGTCCTTCACGACGATTCCGTGCCCGGGCTATGGCGAGATACGGCTCTCGCTGCTCCCCTACGCCCGCCTGGCAAGGCTGCTCGAGCGCGCGCAACCCGACGCGGTCCACATCGCGACCGAAGGCCCGCTCGGCCAGGCGGCCCGGCGCTATTGCGTGAGAAATGGCCTGCCCTTCACGACCGCCTACCACACGCGGTTCCCGCAGTATTTGAAGGCGATGTTCGGCGTGCCCGAGGCCTGGGTCTATCGCTTCCTGCGCTGGTTCCACGGCCCGGCGGCCCGCGTGCTGACGCCGACCGAGGAGGTCGAGCGCGAGCTCGCGGCCTGGGGCATCCGGCACGTGGCGCGCTGGACGCGCGGCGTCGACCTCGACGTGTTCTCGCCGAGCCCGGCCCCGTCGCCGCACGTCGAAGCCGCGCCGCACCCGCGCTTCCTCTACGTCGGCCGCGTCTCGGTCGAGAAGAACATCGGCGCCTTCCTGGATCTCGACCTGCCGGGAAGCAAGGTGGTCGCCGGCGTCGGTCCCGAGCTCGAACTGCTGCGCAGACGCTTCCCGGAGGTGAACTTCGTCGGCGTCCTGGGCCGCGAGCAGCTGGCCGAGCTGTATTCGAGCGTCGACGTCTTCGTGTTCCCCAGCCGCACCGACACCTTCGGCCTGGTGATGCTCGAGGCGCTCGCCTGCGGCACGCCGGTGGCCGCCTATCCGGTGCAGGGACCGCTCGACGTCGTCGGCGGCACGGACGTCGCGGTGCTGGACCACGACCTGCGCAAGGCGGCGCTGCGCGCCTTGCGGATCGACCGCGACCGCTGCCGCGCCTATGCCGAGCGGTTCTCCTGGCGCGCCGCGACCGAGCAGTTCGTCGCCTTGCAGCAGCCGTTGACGCCGGCGTTGCAGGCCGCCGGGGACGCCACCGCGCCGACCTGAGACGCGCATGCCGCGCGCCGCCGATCGGGGTCCGGCGTCGTATCATGGGCCGATGCATGCAGGCGATCGCATCCGGCTGGACAAGTGGCTCTGGGCCGCGCGCTTCTTCAAGACCCGCTCGATGGCAAGCCGCGCGATCGACCTGGGCCGGGTCAGGATCGAAGGCGAGCGGGTCAAGCCGGCGCACGAGGCGCGCATCGGCGAAACCGTGCAGATCCAGATCCTCGAGACGCGGATCGACGTGGTGGTGAGGGCGCTGTCGACCGAGCGGCGCGGCGCGGATATCGCGCGCCAGCTCTACGAGGAGACGGCCGACAGCATCGCGCGCCGGACACGGCGCGGAGAGCAGCGCCGTTACGGGACCGAGCCGGCCGTGACGTTGAAGGGGCGGCCGACGAAACGCGACAGGCGCAATTTGCGGGACCTGGCCGATCGCAGCGGATCGTGATCGCAGGCGGCTCGCGGAGACAGGACGATGAAACTTACGTCTGCGTCATTTGCCGACGGCGCCGAGATTGCCGCGCGCCACACCTGTGAGGGCGAGGACACCGCTCCCGCGCTGACATGGAGCGACGTGCCGGCGGGCGCGCGGTCACTGGCGCTGATCGTCGACGATCCGGACGCGCCGGATCCGGCGGCGCCGAAGATGACGTGGGTGCACTGGGTGCTGTACAACCTCCCGCCGGGAGCGGGCGGACTGCCCGAGGGCGGCAAGCTCCCGGCCGGGACGCTGCAGGGGCTGAACGACTGGAATCGGGTTGGCTACGGCGGCCCGTGCCCGCCGATCGGGCGGCACCGGTATTTCTTCAAGCTGTATGCCCTCGACGTAGCGCTGGCGGACCTGCACCGACCGACAAAGGCCGCGCTCGAGGCGGCCATGAAGGGGCATGTCGTCGAGCAGGTGCAGCTGGTCGGCACGTACGAGAAGCGGCGCAAGCGGTAGCGCAGTCCCCTCTCCCGCTTGCGGGAGAGGGTAAGGGTGAGGGTGAGGAGCGCAGCTTCGGCGCTACCCTCACCCCCGGCCCCTCTCCCGCTTGGGGGTGATGGGAGGTTGGGAGATGTTCTACGCCGTCTCCCGCAGCCAGCGCGCCGACTGCAGCGCGATGTAGGTCAGATC
>CAZEIW010000237.1:0-4363 GCA_964512305.1 uncultured Burkholderiaceae bacterium
GCCGCGCTGCTGATGGCCGCCACCGGCGCGGCGTTCGCCGCCCAGTCGTCGTTCTGGCCGCTGCTCGTGGTCGCATTCGTCGGCACGCTCAATCCGAGCTCGGGCGACGTCAGCCTGTTCCTGCCGCTCGAGCACGCGCAACTGGCGGAATCGGCGCAGGGAGAGGCGCGCACGGCGCTGTTCGCCCGCTACAGCCTGTGCGGGGCGCTGTTCGCGGCGCTGGGCGCACTCGCCGCCGCGGTCCCGGACTGGGGGGCGGCCCATTTCGCGGTGACGCGGCTGTCGGCGCTGCGCGCGATGTTCTTGCTCTACGGGGCTGTCGGCGGCGCGGTCTGGCTTCTTTACCGGCGGCTGCCGGCGGCGCGTGGTCACGACATCGGGCCGACGACGCCGCTGGGACCGTCGCGCGGCGTGGTGCTGAGGCTCGCAGCGCTGTTCTCGGTCGACTCCTTCGCCGGCGGCCTTTGCGTCAACGCGCTGCTGGCGCTGTGGCTGTTCACGCGCTTCGACATGTCGCTGGCGGCTGCCGGCACCTTCTTTTTCTGGACCGGGCTGCTGAGCGCGGGCTCGCAGCTCGTCGCGCCCTGGGTCGCCAAACGCATCGGCCTGGTCAGGACGATGGTGTTCACGCACATCCCGGCCAGCATCTGCCTGATCCTGGCCGCGCTCGCGCCGAGCAAGCCCGCGGCGCTGGCGCTGCTGCTCGCCCGCAGCGCGCTGTCGCAGATGGACGTCCCGGTGCGCAGCGCGTTCGTGATGGCGGTCGTCACGCCGGCGGAGCGCGCGGCCGCAGCGAGCTTCACCGCCGTGCCGCGCAGCCTCGCGTCGGCTGCCAGCCCGACCCTCGGCGGCGCCCTCCTCGCCGCCGGCTGGCTGGCGGCACCGCTCGTCGCCTGCGCGGCGTTGAAGATCGCGTACGACCTGGCGCTGCTGGCGGCGTTTCACCGGGTCGAAACGGAAGGCTGAGACGCCGATTACCCGCGTCGCGGTCGGGCTTGTTGTGTCCCGCCAGCGGCGTAGAAAGGAGAGTTGCGCGCCGGACGATGAACCGAACGCGACGGGCGATGAATTCACGACCTATCGAACGGAGGTCACGATGAATACTTCGACGTCATGGGAATCCCGGTGCCGCGGCCGTTGGGTGCGCGGCGCCACAGCCGGCGCGATGGCCGCCCTCGTCGTCGCCTGCGGCGGCGGAGGCTACGGTGGCGGCGGCTCGTCGATGGCCCCGAACTCTTCGGCGCCGATGATCACGAGCCAACCTGCCGACGTCTCCGTGACGGCCGGGAATACCGCGACGTTCACGGTCGCCGCTACCGGCTCCGGGACCCTGACCTACCAGTGGATGAGATTCGGGAACATGGTCCCGGGCGCGACCTCGGCGAGCTACACGACGCCGGCGACGACCATGGCCAACAACGGCGATCAGTATTCGGTCACGGTCACCAATACTGTCAGCAACGGCTATGGCAGCAGCGCTGGAACGGCGACGAGCAGGACTGCGATCTTGACGGTGATGTGAATCGGCGGTTGCGCGTTGCGCTCGGGGGCTGCATCGGGCCCGCTCCCTCACCCCCGGCCCCTCTCCCACGCTGACGCGTGGGAGAGGGGAGCGTGCTAATCAACGCCGTCCCCGGAAAGCTTCCGTCTGCCGCGCGAAGCGCGGTACTCCCTGAAAAGCTCCCCTCTCCTGCGCGAAGCGTGGGAGAGGGAACCGTACTAATCTGCGCCGTCGCTTGGATCTCCCCTCTCCCGCGCGAAGCGTGGGAGAGGGGCCGGGGGTGAGGGCAGCGGGGCAGGAGTCTCTGCGCTAGTGCCGCTGCGACGCGCCGAACCGCTTCACGGTGTTGTCCCCATCGTCGACGAAGTACACGCCGCGCCCGTGCGGCGCGATCGCCAGGCCGAACAGGCTGCCGGCGCCGGTGGCGGTTTCGACGGTCTTGACCGCGACCTGGGCGCCGCCCGGGGTCACTTCCACCAGATTGCCGTCGTTGCCGTTGGTCACGATGAGGTGGCCGTCGGGCGCGACTGCCAGTCCGAGCGGGTCGTTCAACGCGCCGCCCTGCGAAACCGTCGTGCCGGTCGCCGCGGAGGTCGTGCGCGTCAGCGCATCGGCGATGGCCGCGATCCGGTTGTTCAGGCTGTCGGCCACGTAGAGCGTCCCGTCCCAGCCGAGCGCCACGCCGGTGGGACCGATCACGAGGGCGGCCGGATCGGCGGTTTCTGCGAACCCGGAACCGATCACGGTGGTCGAGACGCGGCGCGGAATGCCGTCGTGCGCTTCGGGCACGGCGAGCGTGATCCGCAGGACGGTACCGGCGTTCACCGTGTGCGGGCTGCCCGTCGTCACGTCGCCGTTGAGCACGTTGGTCACGAACAGCTGGGCCTGGTCGCCGTCATCGACCGCGACCATGTCCCAGGGCCCGTCGATGCCGCCGCCGGTGAACGTCTCCGCGACCCCGCCCTCGCTGTCGAGCACGATCAGGCACCCGGCGCCCGCGTCCGCCGACTGCCCGGTCGAGCTGGGCAGGCTGCCGACGATGACCCACCCGGCGTCCAGCACCGCCAGCGCGGTTGTCAGCCCGACGCCGCCCGGACACAATGCAGCGACGGCCGGTGAGTCGAGGCGGGCGAACTGGGTGACGGTCCCGTCCGGCGCGATCTGGACGATCGTCGTTCCCGTGCCCTGGAGGTTCTGGCCGTTGTTGAAGTTGCTCACCAGGACGTGGCCGCGTTTGAGGGCGCCGACCGATCGCATGACCACGGCGATGCCGTAGGGATTGAGGTCGCCATTGGCCGGCACCGTCGAGGCGACCAGATCGACCAGCGAGAAGCGGTTCAGGAAGGCCTCTTCGGCCGCAGCGGGCAGCGCCAGACTCGCAAGCGACGCCGCCGCGAGGCCGACCACCGACGATGCGAAAAGGGACCGCAGGAACGATGACAGCATCACGACCTCCTTGTGAAGCACGGTTGGCGAACTGGGCGGGCGGTGGATGCTGGAGCGCGCGGCCGAGGTTCACCGCCGTGCCGCGGTGAACCGCGGGCTCGAAGGCGGGAATCAACCGCCGGTGTGCACCTTGCAGGAACCTTCGATGGCGCGCGGCGAGGCGGATGAGATGATGCAGACGACCTTCGGCGAGGACGGCTCCAGCGCCCTGCCGCCGAAGGAGCGCGCCGAGCGGGTGCTGATCGACCGGATCGCGCAGCACGACCGGCGGGCGTTCGAGGCGCTGTACCGGGGATACTTTCCGCGCCTGACGCGCTTCCTCGAGAACATGACGCGGCGGGCGCAGGTCGTCGACGAGGTGCTCGACGACACGATGCTGGTCGTGTGGCGCAAGGCCGACACGTACAACGGCCGCTCGAAGGTCTCGACCTGGATCTTCGCGATCGCCTACCGCAAGGCGCTCAAGGCGCTCAAGCGCCTGGACGACCCGGTCGACTTCGACGGCGCCGAGGCCGCCGGGCCGGCCGATTCGGAGCCGGACGGCGAGCTGATGCTGCAGCAGCTGCGGCTCGTGCTCGGCGACGCAATCCGGCAGCTGTCGGCCGAGCAGCGCGCCGTGATCGAGCTCACGTACTACCAGGGCTTCAGCTGCCGCGAGATCGCGGACGTCGTCGGCTGTCCGGTCGAGACGGTGAAGACGCGGATGTTCTATGCGCGGCGCCGCCTCAAGCTGCTGTTGTCGGAACGGATGGAGGACATCCGATGAGCGGGCGCGTTTTCACGCTGTCGAAATCCGCCCATCGCGAGGCGCAGGAACTGCTGCCCTGGCTCGCGAACGGGACGCTCGACGACGCCGAACGGCACGCGGTCGAGCAGCACCTGCAAGGCTGCGAGCAATGCCGGCGCGAGCTGCAGTGGTTGCAGCAGGTCGGGGCCGCCTACGCGGAGACCGCGGCGGCGCCCGACGCGGGGCCGGCTCTGGCGCGCCTGCGGGGCCGGCTCGACGAACCCGCCGGCAGCGACCGCTGGCCATTGCGGCGCCCGTGGCAGCGCGCCGGTGCCGCCGTGCTCGGGCGCGGCCGCTGGATCGGGTTCGCGCTCGCCGGACAGCTGGGCGTCATCGTCGCGCTCGGCTGGGTGCTTGCCGTCAGGGAGCCTCCCGCGGGCACGGCGGCCGCCTATCGGACCCTCAGCGCCCCCGGGTCGGTCGACGCCGGCGCGGCCGCCGGTGCCGCGCGGCTCATCGTCGTGTTCGACCCCGAGCTGCGCGAGCGCGACATGCGCCGCATCGTGCGCGACGCGGGCGCGCGCATCGTCGGCGGGCCGAGCGCCTCCAACGGCTACGTGCTCGCGGTGGCGCCGGGAGCGGCCGATTCGGCGCTCGAAAAGCTGCGCTCCGACCACGGCGTGGTGCTT
>CAZEIW010000238.1:0-22526 GCA_964512305.1 uncultured Burkholderiaceae bacterium
TCCCGCAAGCGGGAGAGGGGAGTGTTTCGGGCTAGCGATAGAAGACGAAATTGGCCGAGAAGGCGACGCGCAGCAGCATGTTGACCTGGGCCGCCTCGCACTTCGAAGGCGGCAGGCCGCCGACCGTGTCGATGCGCTGGACGTAGCGGACGCCCGCGAGCGCGCCGTCGCCATACGACCGCGTCGACAGCAGCAGCCAGGGCAGGGCGTCGGACGAGGGCGGCGACTGGTGGGCGGCGATCTCGCCGATCAGGCGGCTGCCGTCGACGTGCTCGAACGAGTAGCTGGCGCCGTGGTGCACCAGCGCCTGCCCGCCGGCGTCCGTGAGCTGCGCGTCCGGCTGGCGGAAGATCCACTGGTAGCCGCCGGCGCGCGCTTCGCAGCGGAAGATCTGCACGCCCTGTCCGGCGAGCTGCAGCACCGGTTCGACGCCGTCCGGAGCCTTGATGCTGCTGAACAGGCCCAGCGCCGGCCTCGTGGGCTGCCCGGCCTGCGGCGCGCCGCCCGGCGGCGCAGGCGCCGGTGCCTGTGCCGGTGGCGCCGAGGACGGCGGCGGGGCAGGGGCCGACGGCGGGCCCACTGCCGCGCAACTGGCCAACAGCAGCGCCGTCGCGGCCAGCCCGATGCGTGTTCCGATCATTGCAATCCCCCAGACGCCTGCTCCGGGCCGTATTTGACCGATCATGGGCCGATCATCCGTCCAGATTGCGAATCCGGACGCCGTCGAGTGCTGCGGCACCCGCGGCGCCGAGGTCCGCGAGTGCCCGATCGATCATCGCGGCGAACGGCCGGTCCGCAAAGTAGCGCTCGTGGATGATGCGGGGGTAGTGCGCCTGCGAGAAGAGATCGACCAGCCGCGCGACCTCGGCCTCGCGCACCTGCAGCAGCCAGAACTTGATCAGAACCTTCAACACGTGGTGCGCGTTGCGCTCCGGGCTGGCGGCGAGCGCGTCGAGCCTGCGCGACGCCCGCTCGAGGGCCGCCGCCACGTCGGTGAACGGGGCGCCGTGCCCGGGAATCACGACGCGCGGCCGCCGCCGCGCCGCCAGCTCGAGCGTGGCGCGCTGCGCATCGAATCCGCCGTCGCCATCGAGCTCGGGAAAAATGGCGCCAAAGCCGTTCTCCCAGAGCGCGTCGGCCGAGATCAGCACGCCGTGATGCTCCTCGAACAGCATCACCATGTGCGGATCGTGACCCGCCGCGGCCAGGATCTCCCAGCGCAGGCCGCCCAGTTCGATCGCTTCGCCCGGCCGCAGCAGTCCGTCGAAGCCAAAGCGCTCGCAGTGCTGCGCCGTCGCCGTGAAGCTCAGCTGCTGCTCGTTCCAGGCGGCAACCGCGCCGGCCTGCCCGGGCGGAATCCAGATCCGCGCACGATGACGGCGCGCCAGCGCCGCGTTGCCGCCGACGTGATCCGAATGCAGATGCGTATTGACGATGCGGGCGAGCGGCCGGCCGGCCGCCGCATTTTCGATCAGTGCGACCGTCTGCGGCGCGTGCGTCGCGTACCCCGTGTCGACCACGCTGATGGCGTCGCCATCGTCGAACACGACATTGTTCGACGACAGCCAGCCGCGCTCGAAAACGCGCATCGTCCGCGGCAGCGGTGCAGGCGCCGATGTCATCGCGCGCCGCGCGCAGCGGTGTCCCCGGCCCGCCGCCGCGCCAGTTCGGACCAGACATGGCGCTTGCGGTCGTCGTCGAACGCGGACCAGCCGGCGATCTCGTCGAGCGTTCGCAGACATCCCTCGCACAGCCCGGTGGCGGGATCGATGCGGCAGACCGACGTGCACGGCGACGGCACCGTGCCCGCGTCCGGGATCGGCGAAGGCGTCATCGACTCTCTTGCGGCCGCTTGCGCTCGAGCCGCTGCAGGAAGCGCTCGGTGTCGATCACGGTGCGCTCGTGCGTTCCCTCGGAGATCAGGTCGAGGCCGTCGTGCGCGCTGGCGTGGAAGCGGATTCGCCGGCCCTCGACCTCGGTCACCTCGCACTCGACCGTGACGGTGAGGCCGGGCGGGGTGGCCGCGAGGTGGGAGAAGTTCACGTGGGTCCCGACCGACTGTTCGCGAGGCCAGTCCAAGTACGGCTTGATCGCGAGCTGGCAGGCGCCCTCGAGCAACCCGATCATGAACCCGGTCGCGAAGACTTCCGGCATGTCCTGGAACTCGCCGAATTCCGGATACAGGCGCGGCACGGTCTTGCTGTCGGGCACGGTGTAGGTGAGGCGGTATCGAATGCCGGCCCGCAATCCGGGCTTCATCGCTTGCGCGCCGCGATCGCGTTGCCGGCGCGCGATTGCGCAGGCCGCCCCAGCTGGGCGCTGATCCACTGCCCCGTGGCGACGATCTGCTCGAGATCGATCCCGGTCGCTATTCCCAGCCCGTGCAGCAGGTAGAGCACGTCCTCGGTCGCCACGTTGCCGGTCGCCCCTTTCGCGTAGGGGCAGCCGCCCAGGCCGGCGACGCTGGCATCGAAGGTCGCGATGCCCAGCTCCAGGCTGGCATAGATGTTCGCCAGCGCCTGGCCATAGGTGTCGTGGAAATGAGCGCTGACCGCGGGCAGCTCGTAGACCTGCAGCACGGCGTCGAGCATCGCCTGGGTCGCGCCCGGCGTCCCGACGCCGATCGTGTCGGCGACGTCGCAGTACTGGACGCCGATGTCCTTCATCAGGCGCGCAACCCGTGCGACCTCCTGCGGCGCAACCGCGCCCTGGTACGGGCAGCCGAGCACGCACGAGATCGTACCGCGGACCCTGAGCCCGGCGTCGCGCGCCGCGGCGCACACGGGGGCGAAGCGCTCGATCGACTCCGCAATCGAGCAGTTGATGTTGCGCCGTGAAAACGCCTCGGTGGCGGCGCCGAACACGACGACTTCGTCGATGCCGGCGGCCACCGCGGCCCCGAAGCCTTGCATGTTGGGAACCAGCGCGGAATAGACGACACCGCCGCGGCGCTCGATGCGCGCCATCACCTCGGCGCTGTCGGCCATCTGCGGCACCCACTTCGGCGACACGAACGCGGCAGCCTCGATCTGCATGACGCCGGCGCGCGCGAGACGGTCGACCAGCTCGATCTTGGTGGCGGCCGGAATCGGCTGCGCCTCGTTCTGCAGGCCGTCGCGCGGACCGACATCGACCACGGCGACGCTCGAAGGTATGCGGGACATCTGGATCCGTCCGTTTCGGAGTGGCTCGAATCAGCTGCCGAGGCTACCGGCCATCGGCAGCGTTGTGGTGGACCGGGGGCGCAGTTGAATGTGACCTCCGTCCGAAACGCGCGTTCTGCCGCTACTTCGTCAGGGGGAATCGGCGAGCGCCTCGATCGAGGGCTCCCGGAAGACTCTATGTTTGAAGCGGGCGCTCACACTCCATGCCGTATCTTGTCTAGTCCCGAAGGTTTACCCGGTAGGTGGGAAAACTTCCCTTGATCTTCGCTTCCCAGGCGTCAATAGTGCAGTCGCTTGGCGAGCGTTCGAAAGAGAGGAATCGTATGAAGAAGGGACTCTATCTGCTTGGCGCGGCGGCGCTGACCGCGCTGCTGTATGCGTGCGGCGGCGGCTCCGGTTCGTCGAGCTCGCCCGGCACCTCCACCTCATCGGCGACCGGCGTCAGCGGAACCGTGACCGGATTCGCCAGCCTGGTGGTCGACGGCGTCGAGTACGACGCGTCGAAGGCGACCGTCAGCAAGGAAGTCGACCCTTCCAGCCCGGCGACCGGCATGACGACGGCCGACGTCCAGATCGGACATCACATCGATTGCGACGACAACGGCGGCATGCTCGGCGCCTGCGTGATCCGCCCGCGCGTGATCGGGCCGATCGCAACCATCACGCCCGTGACGAGCACGACGACAGCGAACCAGTTCTCGGTGCTGGGGCAGACCATCGACGTGTCGAACTCGACGACCTATGGCGGCGGGTATACGGGCTTCTCGAGCCTGATGACCGGCGACACCGTCGAGGTGCACGGCACCTTGAACGCGGACGGCTCGATCCAGGCGACGCGGGTCGAGAAGGAGATGCAGTCGACCCCCGTCTACCTCGTGGTAGGCCTCGTGAGCGGCGCGACGAGCGGAAGCTTCATGATCAATGGGCTGACCGTCACCTATGACAGCACCACCCGGCTCGTTCCGCCGTCGGCCACGATCGCCAACGGCCAGACCGTCACCGTGTTCGGTACCAAGCCGCCGGCCGTGATGGGAAGCACGATCACGCTGGCGGCGGCCGCGATCCGGGTGCACTTCCCGGGTTCGCTGGCCGGCAAGACCATCGTGGTCGGCGGCCGCGCGCGCGAGCTTGTGACCGACAGCATGGGCAACCTGACGGCGTTCGAGGTCGACGAATTGAACGTCGACACGACCTCCGGATCGCTGACCGTCGTGACCGACGGCAAGCCCGGCTCGACCAAGGACATCACCGCCGGCGTTCGGGTGCTCGTGCTCGGCACCGTCAACAGCGGCGGAACCCTGGTCGCCAGCGAGATCTGGGTCAGGACGACGGCCGAGGCGCTGCTGGCCGGCCTGATCACCGGGGTCGACACGACGGCACAGACATTCACCGTGCGCCATACGACGGTCGATTACAGCCACCTCGCGCCGGCCCAGATCATCAACGGCACGACGGCCGACATCAAGGCCGGCGCGTTCGTCGTCGTGACCGGCACCCCGAGCGCGACCGGGGTCACTGCCGATTCGCTGATCTTCACGCCGATCCCGCTGAACTTCCTCGTCGGCCTGCCGCCGATCGACCTGCCCCCAGGATGGGTCGGGATCATGCCGCCCAATCCGATGCTGCCGACGACGCCTGTGACGGCCTATGGCGGAACCGTCAGCAACGTCGCCAGCACGGGCGCGAACACCGGCAGCTTCACGCTGACCGACCGCGCTGGCAGGACAGTGACGATCAACGAGACGTCGGCCACGACCTACGAACCCGCCGGCAAGACGATCGCCAATGTGGTCAACGCCTCGGTCGTCCTGGTCCTCGGAGCGCTCAACAGCGGTGGCTCGGTCGATGCGGCGGTGGTTGTGATATTGAGGTAAGCGCTTCCGCGGTCATCCCCGGGGCCCAGCCCCGGGATCCGCGCGCGCCCCGCGCCCCGGTTCAATCGAACTTCAGCGACGCCAGCAGCGCGCCCTCGGCGACCTGCTCGCCGACGCCGTAGTGCAGCTGCTCGACCGTTCCCGCCGCGGGCGCGACGATCGTGTGCTCCATTTTCATCGCTTCGAGCACCAGCAGCGGGACACCCTTCTCGACGCGCGCGCCGACCGCGGTGTGGATCGCGGTCACCTTGCCGGGCATCGGCGCGGCGAGGCTTCGATCGCCCGCGGCGTGCTCGCCGGCGTGCGCGATCGGGTCGAGCAGCGTGAAGACCCGGTGGCGGCCGCCCATGAACACGTGCAGGCTGTCGCCGCGGCGGATGACGTCGGCCCGCAGCGACTGCGCACCGAATCGCAGCCGCAACTCGCTCGCCGCCGCGGCATCGATGTGCAGCGGGGTCGCTGCACCCGGCAGGTGCAGCTCGTATCCGTTGCGCAGGTAATCGATCTCGATCTTGCGCGTGCCGTCGCCGGCGTCCAGGGACAGCACGCGCCGGTAGCCCGAATTCAGGCGCCAGCCGTTGCGGTGCGACCATGGATCGGCCGACTGCGACGCCGCCTCGTCGGCCAGCAGGCGCGCGCAGGCGGCGGCGAGCATTTCGGGCGCCGGCTCGGCGTCCTCGGCGAACAGCGCCGCGCGCTGCCGCTCGATCAGCCCGGTGTCGAGATCGCCTGCGACGAACGCGGGGTTCTCGGCCAGCCGGGCGAGAAAATCGACGTTGTTCATGACGCCGACCAGGTGGAAGCCGGCCAGCGCCCGCCGCAGGCGCGCGAGCGCCTGATCGCGCGTGGCGCCCCAGGCGATCAGCTTCGCGATCATCGGATCGTAGTGCGGGGTGATCTCGTCGCCGGGCCCCACGCCGCTGTCGATCCGGATCGGCGCCGGCCCGTCGCCGTCGCGGCCGCGCTCGAAGGCGACGTGCGCGGGCAGCGCCAGATGCGCGATCCGCCCGGTGGAAGGCATGAAGTCGCGCTCCGGATTCTCGGCATAGACGCGCGCCTCGATCGCATGGCCGCGGATGCGAAGCTCGGGCTGGCTCACCGGCAGCGACTCGCCGGCGGCCACGCGCAGCTGCCACTCGACGAGATCGTAACCGGTGATCATCTCCGTCACCGGGTGCTCGACCTGCAGCCGCGTGTTCATCTCCATGAAGTAGAACGCGCCATCGCGATCGACGATGAATTCCACCGTTCCTGCGCCGACGTAGCCGACCGCGAGCGCCGCCGCGACCGCGGCCTCGCCCATGGCGCGCCGCTGCTCGGAGCCGATGCCCGGCGCCGGCGCCTCTTCGATCACCTTCTGATGGCGGCGCTGCACCGAGCAGTCGCGCTCGAACAGGAACACGCAGTTGGCGCGTCCGTCCGCGAACACCTGGATTTCGATGTGGCGCGGGCCGCGCAGGTAGCGCTCGATCAGGACCCGATCGTCGCCGAAAGCGGCCGCCGACTCGCGCCGGCACGAGGCCAGCGCCCCGTCGAAGCGGTCGCCGGACTCGACCACCCGCATGCCCTTGCCGCCTCCGCCGCTGGCCGCCTTGATCAGCACCGGGTAGCCGATCGCATCGGCATGCGCCTTCAGGTGCGCCGCTTCCTGGTCGTCGCCGTGATAGCCGGGCAGCACGGGCACCCCGGCGCGCTGCATCAGCGACTTGGCCTCGCTCTTGTTTCCCATCAGCCGGATCGCCTGGGGCGGCGGCCCGATGAAGACCAGGCCGGCCGTGGCGCAGGCGAGCGCGAAGTTCTCGTTCTCCGACAGGAAACCGTAGCCCGGGTGGACCGCGCGCGCCCCGCAAGCGAGCGCGGCCGCGACGATGCGGTCTGCGTGCAGATAGCTGTCGCGTGCCGGCGCGGTCCCGATCCGGACCGCTTCGTCGCAGGCGGCGACGTGCCGGGCGGCGGAATCCGGGTCCGAGTACACGGCGACCGTGCGCACGCCCAGGCGGCGCGCGGTGGCCGCGACGCGGCAGGCGATCTCGCCCCGGTTGGCGATCAGGATCTTGTCGAACATGGTCCGTCGCGGCCGGCAGGCGCCGCGCACCCGCCGCGCGCGCCGGCGCGCCTGCAGTTGCGCCTACATTTCCTCATCGTCGCCCAGCGCCGCCTGTTCGGCGTCGTATTCGGCCTGCCAGCGCGGCTTGCGCTTGTCGAGAAACGAGCGCAAGCCCTCGCGGCCGTCAGCCGAGGTCCGCGCGGCCGAGATGCGCTCGGCGGTGTCGTCGACCAGCGCCTGGGTGATCGGGCGGCCCGCCAGATCGCGCACCAGGCGCTTCGATGCGGCGACCGCGGAGGCGCTCGCCCGCAGCACCGAGGCCAGTACCTGGTCGACGTGGGCGTCGAGCTGATCGGCAGGCGCGATGCCGTGCACTAGGCCGATCCGCAGCGCCTCGGCGGCATCGAAGCGCTCGGCGGTCGTCATGTAGCGCAGCGCATGGCGCTCGCCGATCGCGCGCACGACGTAGGGTCCGATCGTGGCGGGAATCAGGCCGAGCCGCACCTCGCTCAGGCAGAACGATGCGCCGGTGGCGGCGAACGCGATGTCGCACGCGGCGACAAGACCCACACCGCCCGCGACGGCGTCGCCGTGGACCCTCGCGATGGTCGGCTTCGGGCATGCGAAGATCGTCTGCAGCATCGCCGCCAGCGCGGCGGCGTCGCGGCGATTCTCCTCGGGCGTGAAGTCGGCCATTTTCGCCATCCATTGCAGGTCGGCGCCCGCGCAGAACGCGGGGCCCCGGGCGGCCAGCACGATCGCGCGAACGCCTTCGTCGGCGCCCAGCGTCGCGAACGCCGCGTTCAACTCGGCGATCATCGTCTCGTTGAAGGCGTTGCGGACCGACTCGCGTGCGAGCCGCACCACGGCGACGCGCCGGGCGATCCGGATTTCGAGGTTGTGAGCTTCCATGGCTGCCCCGTGGTCCCCTGTGCGAGGGCTACATGCGAAAGACGCCGAAGCGCGTCGGAGCCGGCGGCGCATTGAGGGCCGCCGCGAGGCCGAGCGCCAGACACATCCGGGTGTCGAGCGGATCGATCACGCCGTCGTCCCACAGGCGCGCGGTCGCGTAGTACGGGTGCCCCTGGCGCTCGTACTGGGAAAGGATCGGCGCCTTGAACGCGACTTCCTCCTGATCGCTCCAGGCTCCGCCCCTGGATTCGATGCCGTCGCGCCGCACCCGGGCGAGCACGCTGGCGGCCTGGTCGCCCCCCATCACGCTGATGCGCGCGTTCGGCCACGTCCACAGCAGGCGGGGCGAGTAGGCGCGGCCGCACATGCCGTAGTTGCCGGCGCCGAACGAGCCGCCGATGATCACCGTGAACTTGGGAACCTGCGCGCACGCAACGGCTGTCACCATCTTCGCGCCGTGGCGCGCGATCCCTTCGTTCTCGTACTTCCGGCCGACCATGAAGCCGGTGATGTTCTGCAGGAACACCAGCGCGGTGCCGCGCTGGCAGCAAAGCTCGATGAAGTGCGCGGCCTTCTGCGCGCTCTCGGAGAACAGGATGCCGTTGTTCGCCAGGATCCCCACCGGCATGCCGTGCAGGTGGCCGAATCCGGTCACCAGCGTGGTGCCGAAGCGCGCCTTGAATTCGTCGAACTCGCTGCCGTCGACGAGCCGCGCGATGATCTCGCGCACGTCGTAGGGCTTGCGAGGATCGGCCGGGACGACGCCGTAGAGATCCTCCGGATCGTGCTTCGGCGGCGCCGGGTCGCGCACCGCGGGCCGCGCCCGGGCCGGGCCCAGGTTGGCGACGATCCGGCGCGCCAGCGCCAGCGCGTGCCCGTCGTCCTGCGCCAGATGGTCCGCGACGCCGGACAGGCGCGTGTGGACGTCGCCGCCGCCGAGATCCTCCGCGCTGACGATCTCGCCGGTGGCCGCGCGCACCAGCGGCGGCCCGCCGAGGAAGATCGTGCCCTGGCCGCGCACGATGATCGACTCGTCGCTCATCGCCGGGACGTACGCGCCGCCGGCGGTGCACGACCCCATGACGACCGCGATCTGCGGCACCCCCGCCGCCGACAGGTTCGCCTGGTTGAAGAAGATGCGGCCGAAGTGCTCGCGGTCGGGGAAAACCTCGTCCTGGTTGGGCAGATTGGCACCGCCCGAGTCGACCAGGTAGATGCACGGAAGGTGGTTCTCGCGAGCGATCTCCTGCGCCCGCAGGTGCTTCTTCACCGTGAGGGGAAAGTAGGTGCCCCCCTTGACCGTCGCGTCGTTGCACACGACGACGCATTCGCGCCCGCACACGCGGCCGATCCCGGTAATGATCCCCGCGGCCGGCACTTCGTCGCCATACATGCCGAGCGCTGCCAGCTGCGACAGCTCGAGAAACGGCGTGCCCGGATCGAGCAGCATCTGGACCCGTTCGCGCGGCAGCAGCTTGCCCCGCGCGCTGTGCCGCGAGCGCGCCTCGGCGCTGCCGCCCGACGCCGCTCTCGTCACCTTGGCGCGCAAGTCGGCCACGAGCTCGCGCATGCGCTCGGCGGCGGCGCGGAACTCCGGGCTGCGGCGGTCCAGGGAAGAGTCGAGAATCGTCACCGGTTTTCTTGTTCGGTGCGGCGCGCCCCCGATGTTAGACAGATCCTTCCGGCCGCGCTTGCCTGCGGCCCGCACCCGGGCCCGGGGGCCTTAGGTCGCCTCCTCGACCACGTGCGCGGCGGCGCGATGGCCGGCAAAGTACCGCCACGCGATCAGCAAGGCCCCCGCCTGCAGCAGCGAGCACAGCAGGAACGGCGCGCCGACCCGCCAGTCCGCCGGCGGCAGGTGGGTGACCTGCCCCAGCACGGACGAGCCGAGCATCGGGGCCGCGACCGCCATCAGGCTGTTGAGCGACGAGAGCGACGCCATGGTGCGCCCCTGCTCGCGCGGATCGGCTGCCTTGGAGACGATCCCCTGCAGCGCGACGCCGGACGCGAACGCGAGGAAATTGGCGCAGATCACCATGTACAGCATCCAGCCTTCGGGGACCAGGCCGTAACCGGCGTAGGCCAGGCTCCCCGACGCCAGGCCGGCGACGACCAGGCTGCGCTCGCCGAGGACCTTGACCAGCGGCCGCATCAGGCCGCCCTGGACGATCACCGCGACCAGGCCGACGCAGAACAGCGAAAGCCCGTTTTCGCGCGGCCCCCAGCCGAACCGGAACTGGGTGAACAGTACCCAGGTCGATTGCAGCATGAACTGCGCCAGCGACGACAGCGCGACCGCGAACACCAGCGCGCCGACGCCTTTCAGGCGCGCCAGCCCGGCCAGCGACGCGAACGGGTCGAGCCTGGCGCGATCGATCCGGTTGCGGCGTCCGGGCGGCAACGATTCCGGCAGGACGAGCAGTCCGTAGAGCCAGTTGACGCAGCACAGGCCGCACGCCGCGAACATCGGCAGCCGCAGGTCGATGTGGCCCAGCACGCCGCCCAGCATCGGGCCGAGCACGAAGCCGATGCCGAACATCGCGCCCAGCTTGCCGAGCGCCGTCGTGCGATTCTCGGGCGGGGTGATGTCGGCGACGTAGGCCTGGGCGACCGCGATGTTGGCCGACAGCGCCCCGCCGATGATCCGCGCCGCGAGGATGACCCACAGCGAGTGCGCCAGCGCGGTGAGCAGGAAGGTCGCTCCGAGGCCGCCGATCCCGAGCAGCAGCAGCGGACGCCGCCCGTAGCGGTCCGACAGGGCCCCCAGCAGCGGCGCACAGAGGAACTGGGTCGCGCCGAAGGTCAACGCGAGCGCGCCGTACCAGTAGGCCTGCGTGTCCCTGCCGCTCGTGAATTCCCCGACCCACAGCGGCAGGACCGGGATGATCAGGCCGATGCCGATCAGGTCGATCAGCACCGTCACCATGATGAAGGCGATCGCGGGCTGCCGCTTCATGGCCGCGCGTGTTGCCGGTCCCATGCGCCGGCTAGAACGGCCCGCTGGCGAGCCAGCGCTCGACCTGCGGCAGGCGGTCGTTGCCCCAGAACGGCTCGTTGTCGACGAAGATGAACGGCGCGCCGAAGACGCCGCGCGCGATCGACTCGTCGACCGCGGCACGCAGCCGGTCCTTGACTTCCTGCTGCTGGATCGCGCTCGCCGCCAGGTCGGGATCGACCCCGGACTCCTTCAGCACCTGTGCCAAAACCGCCGCATCCGAGATGTTGCGGGTCTCGGCGAAGTAGGCGCGAAAGGCGCGGTGCAGGAAGCGGCGCGCGGCGTCCGGGTCGGCCGGCAGCAGCCACAGCAGGGCGCGTGCCGCCTGGATCGTCGCGATCGGAAACGGATCGGGCATCCGGAAGGGCACGCCGGCGAAGCGCGCGCTGCGCTCGAAATCGCGCCGGCTGTAGTCGCCCTTGAGCGGCACGTCGGTCAGCGGGCGCTGGCCGGAGATCTTGAACACCGCCCCCAGCAGCGTCGGCTTGAACACGACACCGCGTCCGTGGCGTGCCGCCAGCGCCTCGATCGCCTCCGACGCGAGGTAGGAGTACGGCGAGGAGAAGTCGAAGAAGAACTCGATCGGAGAGGGCATGCGGGCTCAAGGGGCGGACAGTGGTCCCGGCGTGTTGGGGGGTCAGGCGCCCGGGGCGATCGTGCCGTGGAACGCGCGCGTGTCGTATTCCATCAGGACGCGGCCGGCCTGCTGGGTCGAATCGAACAGCTCCCTCAGGCGCGCCATCATCGCGGCGTGCGCCGGCGCTCCCGGGCCCGGCATGTACGAAGCCGAGTTCACTCGCGCGGCGAGCGTCTCGAAGTCCAGCTCGGTCGGGTTCGGAAAGACGGCCATGCGCCAGCTCCGATCGCCGAAGAACGCGCTCACGGATTCCGGGTGCGCATGCCGGTGCCTGACCTCGTTGTAGTCGGTTCCGAACTCCTGCAACAGGCGCTCGTAGCCTTCGGCGAAGGCCGAACCGGTCACGCGCCGGTCGTTCCAGATCAGCGCTGCCCGCGGCGGCGCCTGCAGGATGCGCAGCGCTTCGCGCCTGGCCGCCGCGATGTCGAACCAGTGGAACGCCTGCGCCGCGATCACGAGCCCGCAGCTGGCGGCCGGCAGCCCGGTGGCCTCGGCCTGCCCCGGCACGCTGCGAAACGCCGGATAGGCCGCCAGGTGCCGCTCGCCCTCGGCCCGCATTGCCTCATTCGGCTCGACGCCCACCACCGCGAAGCCGGCGCGCAGGAAAGGTTCGCAGGACAGCCCGGTGCCCGAACCGAGGTCGACGACGGTTGCGCCCGGGCGCAGATCGAGCTCGCGAGCGAGCGTGACCGCCACGGCGTCCGGGTACGCGGGTCGGGCGGCGGCGTAAGCGGAAGCCCGGTCGGAGAACCGGGCCCTCGGATCGACCGGATCGGTGTGCATGCGATGGCTCCGCCGTCGGCGGCCTACTCCTCGAACGTCCGGCGCGGTGGACGGATGATCAGCACCCCGGTCAGGATACCGCCGAGCAGCGCTGCGGCCAGCATCGGCCCGCCGCCGACGATGCCGGACACCAGCAGCGTGTTGCCGAAGCACTGGCCGAGCTGGTGCGGCTCGCACCAGGCCCAGGTCGCCATGCCGGAGAAGGAACCCCAGGTCAGCAGCGCGATCAGGATTCCGCGCGAGACCGACTCGCCGAGACGGCGCACCTTCTTCTGCGCGTCCTGGTACAGCAGCATCGCGTACAGCATCGCGAACAGGCCGGGAACGGCGACGAAGATCCAGCGGTTGACGCCGGCCTGCTCCGCGAACGAGCGCAACAGGAACTCGACCGCCGCGGCTGCGAGCAGTCCGCATGCGCCGAAAACGAGGGCGGCTATGGTCGCGGGTGAGATCATGGTTGGGATGACATCAGGGGATGCGTGCGGTGACCTCGATCTCGATCGCCATGCGCGGGTCGATCAACTCGCACACGATCGCGGTCGCGGCCGGCCGCGCGCGCGCGAAGTGTTCGCCGAAAACCGGCGCGAGGCGCTCGAACAGCGCAGCCTCGCGGAGGTAATAGTGCACCCGTACCACGTCGTCGAGCGTGCATCCGGCCTGCGCAAGCGCCGCGCCGATGTTGCGGAAGCACTGGCGCGCCTGCGCCTCCGGATCGGGGTCGATTTGCATCGTCGCATAGTCGAAACCGGTCGTTCCCGAGACGTACACCGTGTCGCGGTCGACCAGCGCGCGGCTGTAACCGGCGACCTTTTCGAAAGTCGATCCGGAAGAGATCCGGCGCCGGGTCATCGAATCCCCAGTCGGGTTCACCATTCGAGCTGCTCGCCGTTGTAGTTGAGGAACCGGCCGTTGTGCGAACGGTTGGCGGCGGCGATCACGCGCCGCATCGCGGTCACGCTGTCGCGCACGTCCAGGTTGGCTCCGGAGCCGCCCATTTCGGTTCGCACCCAGCCGGGGTGCAGCGCCATGCACACGACTTCGCGCGCGCCCAGCTCGATGCTGGCCGCCTTCAGCACGCAATTGAGCCCCGCCTTGCTCGCCCGGTACAGCCAGGCCGAAGTCGAGCTCATGGTGCCGATCGATCCCATCCGGCTCGACAGCACCACCAGCTTGCCGCGGGCCGCCTGCAGGCTCTGCGCGACCAGGGGAATCAGCAGCATGGGCGCCAGCACGTTGGTGTGCATCACGGCATCGAAGTCCTCGCGCGCGGGCGGGCCGATCCCACCCGTCTTCGGGCCGTAGACCCCGGCGGCGATGACCGCGATGTCGATCGCCTCGCCCTCGAGCTGCCAGCCGAACGAAGCGATGGCATCCGGGTCGAGCACGTCGAGCTCGACCGCCTTCGCTCCCATTGCGCGCAGGGCTTCGCCGTCCTCGGCCTTGCGATGGGTGGCGATCACGCGCGCGCCGTCGGCCGCATACTGCCGGGCCATTTCGCGCCCGATTCCGCGCGACGCCCCCACGATCAGAGTAGTGGCCACTCAGAGACTCCGGGACGTGGTCTCCGACCACGTCCCGCCGTCCATTTCCCCTCTCCCAAGGGGAGAGGGGGAAGGGGTGAGGGGTCGATGGGGCACAACAGACCGCCACGTCCCGCCGTCCATATCCCCTCTCCCAAGGGGAGAGGGGGAAGGGGTGAGGGATGGATGGGGCACCAACAACATCAAATCACCTCCACCGCCACCGCCGTCGCCTCCCCCCCGCCAATGCACAGCGCCGCCACGCCGCGCCGCCCCCCCGTGTGCCGGAGCGCCCCCAGCAGGGTCACGATGATGCGCGCCCCGCTGGCGCCGATCGGATGCCCGAGCGCGCAGGCGCCGCCGTGGATGTTGACTTTTTCGTGGGCCAGCCGGTGCTCGCGCATCGCCGCCATCGTCACGACCGCGAACGCCTCGTTGATCTCCCACAGGTCGACCTGCTCGGCGCGCCAGCCGCTGCGGGCAAGGACCTTGTCGATCGCGCCCACGGGCGCGGTGGTGAACCAGTTGGGCGCCTGGGCGTGGACCGCGTGCGCGACGATCCGCGCGACCGGCTTGCATCCCGAGCGCTCGGCGGTCGACCGCCGCATCAGGACCATCGCCGCCGCGCCGTCCGAGATCGACGACGAGTTGGCCGCGGTGATCGAGCCGTCCTTCTTGAACGCCGGCTTGAGCTGCGGGATCTTGTCGAGCTTGGCCTTGAACGGCTGCTCGTCCTTGTCGATCTCGGTGTCGCCGCCCCTGCCCGCCACTTTCACCGGCACGATCTCCCACGCGAAGCCGCCCTGGCGCGTCGCCTTGATCGCGCGCTCGGTCGACGCGATCGCGTACCGGTCCTGCTCGGCCCGCGTGAATTCGTATTTCGAGGCGCAGTCCTCGGCGAACACGCCCATCGCCTTGCCGCGCTCGTATGCGTCCTCGAGGCCGTCGAGCGCCATGTGGTCGTACAGCGTCGAATGCCCGTAGCGGTAGCCCTGGCGGCCCTTCGCGACCAGGTAGGGCGCGTTGGTCATGCTCTCCATGCCGCCGGCGACGACGACGTCGGCGCTGCCGGCGACCAGCATGTCGTGCGCGAACATCGCCGCGCGCATGCCGCTGCCGCACATCTTCGACAGCGTCACTGCGCCGCAGGATTGAGGCAGCCCGGCACCCAGCGCCGCCTGCCGCGCAGGTGCCTGGCCCTGACCGGCCAGCAGGCAGTTCCCGAGCAGCACTTCGTCGATCTTGTCGCCGGCGATGCCGGCGCGCTCGACCGCCGCGCGGACCGCGACCGCACCCAGCTGGTGCGCCTGCAGGCTGCTGAAATCGCCCAACATGCCGCCGATCGGCGTGCGGGCCGCCGAAACGATCACGATGGGGTCGCTCATCTCTCGGTCCTCCTGGGCCACTCGACTTGGGAAGAAGGGCTCAATTATCGACCATCTGCGCCGCCGCGGTCTTCGGCGCCGCCTCGCGCGGCAGCCGGCCGAAGCGGGCCCCGAAGCGGCGATCCTGCGGATAGGGGAACACGTCCTCCATGATCCCTTCGCGGATGCGCCGCTGCCGCAGCTGCCAGAATTCCGGTGTCAGCAGGTCCGCGTGATGACGCAGGAACGCGGCGCGGATTCGCGCGTCGCCCAACAGGAACGGGCCGAACTGTTCCGGGAAGACGTCGCGCGGTCCGACGGAGAACCACGGCTCACCCGACATTTCCGCCTGCTCGTCGGGCGGCGGCGGGATGGCGCGGAAGTTGCAGTCGACCATGTACTCGATCTCGTCGTAGTCGTAGAACACCACGCGGTTCAACCGCGTCACGCCGAAATTCTTGTACAGCATGTCGCCCGGGAAGATGTTCGCGGCGGCGAGGTCCTTGATCGCCTCGCCATACTCGCGGATCGCGTGATCGACCTCGGGGTCGCTCGCGTGCTGAAGGTAGATGTTGAGCGGCGTCATCCGGCGCTCGATGTACACGTGCCGGATCAGCACGCTGTCGCCCTCGATCTCGACCACGCTCGGGCAATACGCGAGCAGCTCGCGGATGAGCTCCGGCGCAAAGCGGTGCCTCGGCAGCGTCACCAGCGAATACTCCCAGGTGTCGGCCATCCGGCCGACCCGGTCGTGCAGTTTCACCAGCCGGTACTTCTGCATCACCTGCTCGCGGTCGGTCTCCTTCGGGTACGCGATCACGTCCTTGATGACCTTGAACACGTACGGGTACGAAGGCAGCGTGAAGACCGTCATCACCAGGCCCTTGATCCCGGGCGCCGAGACGAAGCGGTCGCCGGAATGCCGCAGGTGATACAGGAAGTCGCGGTAGAAAAGCGTCTTGCCCTGCTTCTGCAGCCCGACCATCGTGTAGAGCTCCGAAGCGGGCTTGCGCGGCAGGATCGTGCGCACGAAGTCGACATACGCCGACGGCGCTTCCATGTCGACCAGGAAATAGGCGCGCGTGAACGAGAACAGCGTCGTGATGTGGTCGGCCGAGAACAGCACGGTGTCGATGTAGATCTGCCCGCGCGCGTTCTGCAGGAACGGCACCGCGACGGGCGTGATGCGGGTGCCGTTGATGAAGCGGCCGACCAGGTACGCCCCCTTGTTGCGGAAGAACAGGTTGGACAGGACCTGGATCTGGCAGTCGGGCTCGGCCTGGAACGGCCGCACCAGCGCATTGGGCGCGCCGGTGCGGTGCGCCGCGCAGATCGCGCGCACCACGTAGCGCAGGTCGCGCTCGATGTCGACGAACGGCGCGGCCAGCCCGATGTCGATCACGATCTGGCGCAGCGTCGCGCGCAGGCCGGCACCCGGCGAGCCGTCCATCGCGCGGCTGGCGGGGTAGTAGCTTCGGAACGACGGCGGATCCGAGTCCATGTAGTCGGTCGCCATCCCGGGGCGCACGAAGATGAACGAGTTGCGGAAATAGATCCGATGCAGCAGCTTCGTGCACACCGTGTTGAAGAAGGTCTCCGCGCATTCGGGCTGGCGGTGCTGCGCCAGCGCCGCGATGTAGTGCTGCTTGACCGCCTGCCAGAGGCGGTCGCGCTCGCCTTCGCCGAGCGACGACAGGTCGAATTCGCGCTCGATCCTCGCGACGGCCTCGAGCACGCGCTGATCGTAGAAATCGATGCGCTCGCGCGCCGCGGCGCGCATGCCGTGCCAGTCCGCGCGCTCGAAGCGGCTCTTGGCCTGCTGCGCGACGTACCGGAACAGCCGGTAGTGGCGATCGAAGCCCTCCAGGATCGCGCGCGCGATCGCGGCCGGCTGCGGCATCGAGCGGTCGAAGCGGGAATCGTATTCGTCGGCCGCCGCCGGCGGGGGCTCGTTCGAAATGCCCGTCTCGTCGATCATCTGGGGTGGCGGTCCGCCGCGTCCCGCGCTCAGGCTGTTTCGGCGAAGTATTCGCGGCCGATCAGCATGCGCCGGACCTCGGAGGTGCCTGCGCCGATCTCGTACAGCTTGGCGTCGCGCCACAGGCGTCCGGTCGGATACTCGTTGACGTAGCCGTTGCCCCCCAGGATCTGGATCGCCTCGCCGGCCATCCAGGTGGCCTTCTCGGCCGCGTACAGGATCGCGCCCGCGCAGTCCTTGCGCACGCCGCGCACGTGCGCGTCCCCGCGCCGGTCCAGGTCCTTGCCGACCGCGTAGACGTAGGCGCGGCACGCCGAGAGCGTGGTGTACATGTCGGCGATCTTGCCCTGGATCAGCTGGAACTCGCCGATCGGCGCGCCGAACTGGCGCCGCTCGTGGATGTACGGAGTCGTGACGTCCATGCAGGCCTGCATGATGCCGAGCGGCCCGGCGGCCAGCACGGCACGCTCGTAGTCCAGGCCGCTCATCAGCACCCGCACGCCGCCGTTGAGCTGGCCCAGAATGTTCGCGGCCGGCACCTCGCAATCGCGGAACACGAGTTCACCGGTGTGGGACCCGCGCATGCCGAGCTTGTCCAGCTTCTGCGCGACCGAGAAGCCCTTCATCGTCCGTTCGACCAGGAACGCGGTGATTCCCGATGCGCCGAGCTCGGGCTCGGTCTTCGCATAGACGACCAGGGTATCGGCATCCGGTCCGTTGGTGATCCACATCTTGCTGCCGTTGAGGAGGTAGCAGCCGCCGCGCTCCTCGGCGCGCAGCCGCATCGACACCACGTCGGAGCCGGCGCCCGCTTCGCTCATCGCGAGCGCGCCGACGTGCTCTCCGGACACCAGCTTGGGCAGGTAACGCTGCTTCTGCTCCTCGGTCCCGTTGCGGCGGATCTGGTTCACGCACAGGTTCGAGTGGGCGCCATATGACAGGCCGACGGATGCGCTGGCGCGCGAGATCTCCTCCATCGCGATCATGTGCGCCAGATAGCCCAGGCCGGAGCCGCCGAAGGCCTCCGGCACCGTGATGCCGAGCACGCCCACGTCGCCCAGCTTGCGCCACAGGTCCATCGGAAAGCGGTCGCTGCGGTCGATCTCGCCCGCGCGCGGCGCGATCTCCCGCTCGCAGAAGGTTCGGACGGCCTCGCGCAGCGCCTCGATGTCGGCGCCGAGGTCGAAATCCAGTCCGGAAATCGGCATCTGGGTCTCCTTGCCCGGGGGGTCGGAGCCGGGCCGGGCCCCTGCCCAAGCCCCGATGCTAGCGTGAAAAGCCGGGTTCGCGAGGTCCCGGGCCGGCGCCCGGCGGAGCACGACCGGGGGAGGTAGCACACCCGGCCCCGCCGCCTGATACCGTTGCACGATCCATGGATCGTCTCCGCACGCCCGAATCGATTCTGCGCGACGTGTTCGGCTACGCGTCGTTCCGCGGCCTTCAGCGCGAGGCCATCGAGCACGTTGCGGGTGGCGGCGACGCGCTGGTGCTGATGCCGACCGGCGGCGGCAAGTCGCTCGTGTACCAGATCCCGGCGCTGCTGCGCGACGGTGTGGGGGTGGTCGTCTCGCCCCTGATCGCCCTGATGCAGGACCAGGTCGAGGCGCTCGCCGAGCTGGGCGTGCGCGCCGCCTGGCTCAACTCGACGCTGACCGCGCGCGAGGCCGCCGCCGTGGAGCAGCGGATGCGCGAGGGCGCGCTCGACCTCGTCTACATGGCGCCCGAAAGGCTCCTCGGCGAACGCAACCTTGACCTGCTCGGCGCGTGCCGGATCGCCCTGTTCGCGATCGACGAGGCCCATTGCGTGTCGCAATGGGGCCACGACTTCCGGCCCGAATACGGCCGGCTGGCGATCCTGCGCGAGCGCTTTCCCGGCGTGCCGCGCGTCGCTCTGACCGCGACCGCCGACGGGCCGACCCGCCTCGAGATCGCGCAGCGGCTGCTGCTCGAGCCGCGCGAGTTCGTCGCCAGCTTCGATCGCCCGAACATCCGATATACGATCATCGAGAAGCGCGACGCCCGGGCGCAGCTGTTCGCCTGGATACGCGCGGCACACCCGGGCGAGGCCGGCATCGTCTATTGCCTGGCGCGCAGGACGGTCGACGAGGTCGCCGGTTTGCTCGCGGCGCACGGCGTCGCGGCGCTGCCCTACCACGCGGGGCTCGACGCGCAGACGCGCGCCCGGCACCAGGCCGAATTCGCGCGCGAGGACGCGCGGGTGATGGTCGCGACCATCGCGTTCGGCATGGGGATCGACAAGCCCGACGTGCGATTCGTCGCCCATCTCGACATGCCCCGCAGCGTCGAGGGGTACTTCCAGGAAACGGGCCGCGCCGGGCGCGACGGCGAGGCCGCCGACGCCTGGATGACCTACGGCCTGGCCGACGTCGTCCAGCAGCGCCGCCTGATCGAGCTTTCCGACGCCGACGAGGCCTACAAGCGGCTGTCGACGGCCAAGCTCGACGCGATGCTCGGCCTGGCGGAGGCCGCCGACTGCCGGCGCGTGCGGCTGCTCGCGTACTTCGGCGAAGCGTCGGCCCCGTGCGGCAACTGCGACAACTGCCTGCAGCCGCCCGAGCGGCGCGACGCGACCGAGGACGCGCGCAAACTGATGTCGTGCATCTACCGCTGCCGGCAGGCGAGCGGATTCGGCTTCGCGGCGACCCATGTCATCGACGTGCTGCGTGGGCGCCACACCGAGAAGACCGGGAAGTTCAGCCACGACCGGCTGTCGACCTTCGGCATCGGGGCCGACCTGCCGGAAGCCGAATGGCGCCTGCTGCTCCGGCATCTGGTCGCGCTCGACCTGGTCCAGGTCGACTACGGGCACTTCAACGTGCTGCGCCTCGGGCCGGGAGCGCGCGAGGTGCTGCGCGGCGAGCAGCGGATCGAGTTGCGACGGCAGGCGCCTGCGGAGCGCGCCGGCCGACGGCGGCGCGTCGCGGGCGCCCCGGCCGGCAGCGCGGCGGCTGCCGGCCTCGCGGCAGGGGTCGCGGGCATGGGCGGGGCCGAAAGCGCGCTGTTCGAACGCCTGCGCGCCTGGCGCGCCGGGGTCGCGCGCGCCCATGGCGTGCCGGCATACGTCGTGTTTCACGACCAGACCCTGCGCTCGATCGCGCAGTTGCGGCCGGGCAGCCTGGAGGCGCTGCGCGGGATTTCCGGCGTTGGCGAGCGCAAGCTCGCGAACTACGGCGCAGAGCTGCTGGCGGTGCTGGGCGGCGGCTGAGCGCGCCACGGGCCGGCCGGACCGGCGCCAGGCCGCGACAGCGTGGATCGCCCTGCGCGGCGAGGGACGTTCGCCGCGGTGCCTGCGATAACATCGCACGCCATGTCGCCGATCATCTCGGTCTCGAACCTGACCAAGACCTACGCATCGGGCCTGCAGGCGTTGAAGCGCATCGACCTGGAGATCCGCAAGGGCGAGATCTTCGCGCTGCTCGGGCCGAACGGCGCCGGCAAGACGACCCTGATCAGCATCGTCTGCGGGATCGTCACGCCCAGCGGCGGCAGGGTGCTGGTCGACGGGCACGACATCGTGCGCGACTACCGGCGCGCGCGCGAGAGCATCGGGCTGGTGCCGCAGGAGCTCAACATCTACGCGTTCGAGAACGTGTGGTCGAACGTGTGCCTGTCGCGCGGACTCTTCGGCCGCCCGCCAGACCCCGCCTACATCGAAAAGCTGCTGCGCGACCTGTCGCTGTGGGACAAGCGCCGCGCGCGCATCATGACGCTCTCGGGCGGCATGAAGCGCCGCGTGATGATCGCCAAGGCGCTGTCGCACGAGCCGCAGATCCTGTTCCTCGACGAGCCGACGGCGGGCGTCGACGTGGAGCTGCGGCGCGACATGTGGGCGCTGGTGCGGGGACTGCGCGATTCCGGCGTCACGATCATCCTGACCACGCACTACATCAACGAAGCCGAGGAGATGGCGGACCGGATCGGCGTGATCAACAAGGGCGAGCTGATCCTGGTCGAGGACAAGGCGGCGCTGATGCGCAAGCTCGGCAAGAGGCAGCTGACGCTTCAGCTCCAGCGGCCGATCGCCGCGCTGCCGGAGGGGCTGGGCGACTGGCCCCTCGAGCTGAAGCACGGCGGCCGCGAGATCGAGTACAGCTTCGAGGCGGGCGACGAGCGCAACGGCGTGCCGGCGCTGCTCAAGCGCATCGGCGAGCTCGGTATCGCATTCCACGACCTCAACACGCGCGAGAGCTCGCTGGAGGAGATCTTCGTCAGCCTGGTCAGCGACCGCCCGGGAGCGGCGCAGTGAGCGTGCCCGCCTTCAACCGGCACGGCGTCTGGGCCCTTTACCGGCTCGAGATGGAGCGCGCGCTGCGCACGCTGATGCAGAGCGTGCTCGCGCCGGTGATCACCACGTCGCTGTATTTCGTCGTGTTCGGCGCGGCGATCGGCGGCCGGATGAACCAGGTGCACGGCGTCCCGTACGGCGCGTTCATCGTGCCCGGGCTGGTGATGCTGTCCCTGTTCACGGGCAGCCTGACGAACGCGTCGTTCGGCATCTACTTCCAGAAGTTCACCGGCACCATCTACGAGATCCTGTCGGCGCCGGTCTCCTCGCTGGAGATCGTGCTCGCCTACGTCGCGGCGGCGACCACCAAGTCGATCGCCCTCGGGCTGATCATCCTCGCCACCGCGGCCCTCTACATCCCGATCGAGATCCAGCACCCGGCGTGGATGATCTGCTTCCTGGTGCTGACGTCGGCGACCTTCAGCCTGTTCGGTTTCATCATCGGCGTCTGGGCCAACAACTTCGAGCAGCTGAATTTCATTCCGATGCTGGTCGTGACGCCGCTGAGCTTCCTGGGCGGCGCCTTCTACTCGATCGACATGCTTCCGCCGGCGTGGCGCACGGTCACCCTGTTCAACCCGGCCGTGTACCTGATCAGCGGCTTCCGCTGGAGCTTCTATGGCAGCGGCGACGTGAGCGTCGCCACCAGCCTGGTGACCACGCTGGGGTTCTTCGCCGCAGGCCTCGCGGTCGTAATCTGGATCTTCCGCACCGGCTACCGCTTGAAGACCTGAACCCTTTCCATGAACCGTAGCTCCGAAGGGCGGCGGAGCAGGACGTTTAGCGCCGCCAGCCTCGGAACCGAAAAGCGGGAGGATCGGCTTCGAGGGGTGGCTGCGCCCCCCCTCGAGCACCCCCCGCGGCATTCACGAGCGTCATTCTTGCTGGCACGCGGTTCATCCGTGTGCCGCCGCCGAAGCGGCAGCAGGCTCTCCTGCTTGCGGCA
>CAZEIW010000239.1:0-10918 GCA_964512305.1 uncultured Burkholderiaceae bacterium
CACGTCGGCACCGGATGAGGCGTCCGCGTTTCACACCGACGTGGATCCCCGGGACAAGCCCGGGGATGACGAAATTTCGCCGCCCGGAGGTGACCGGAGCCCGCACCCGTCAACCCCCCTCCTCGAACTGCGCGACTACCACGTCCACTTCCCCATCCGCCGCGGTCTGCTGCGGCGGACCGTCGGCCACGTGAAGGCCGTCGACGGCATCTCGTTCACGCTGCACCCCGCCCGCACGCTGGCGCTGGTCGGGGAATCGGGCTGCGGCAAGACCACCACCGGCAAGGCGCTGCTGCAGCTGCTTCGGGGCAGCGCGAAGATCGACGGCGAGGCGCTGCTCGAAGGCAAGCCCCTGGATCGACTGCAGGGCGAGGCGCTGCGGCATGCGCGGCGCCACCTGCAGATCATCTTCCAGGACCCGTTCGCGTCGCTCAACCCGCGCATGCGCGTGATCGAGATCCTCGAGGAAGGGGTGCTGTCGCTGCGGCCCGAGATCCAGGCCGCCGAGCGCCGCGACCGCATCGTCGCGCTGATGAAGACGGTCGGCCTGCATCCGGAAGCGATGTTCCGCTATCCGCACGAGTTCTCCGGTGGCCAGCGCCAGCGCATCGCGATCGCGCGCGCGCTGGCGGTGGAGCCGCGCCTGATCGTGTGCGACGAGCCCACGTCGGCGCTCGACGTGTCGGTGCAGGCGCAGATCCTGAACCTGCTCGCGCAGCTGCAGGCCGAGCTCGGCGTCGCGTACCTGTTCATCACGCACAACTTCGGCGCGGTGGAGTTCCTCGCGCACGACATCGCCGTGATGAAGGACGGCAAGATCGTCGAGTACGGCTCGGCCGAGCAGGTGCTCGGGCAGCCGCAGCACGAGTACACGAAGACGCTGCTGGCGGCGGTTCCCAGGCTGAGCCTCGCCGCCTGAAGCCGAAGGCCGCCGCGACGCCCCACGATACGATCCGCCGCCCGTCACCTTCGAAGCCGACGCGCCCACGATGAAGCCTCTGCTCGCCTCCCTGTTGATCCCGATCGCCGTCCTGGCGGCTCCGCAGGCCCCGGCCGAGACTCACCCGGTCGAGGACTACTTCCGCCTGCCGCTGTACTCGAGCCCGACGCTGTCGCGGGACGGCAAGTACCTCGCGGCACTCATCCCGGTCGGCGGACGCATGAGCCTGGCCGTGGTCGACCTCGAGACGCGCAACGCCAAAGCCCTGGCCAGCTTCGACGACTTCGACGTCATCGACCTGCACTGGGTCGGCAGCGAGCGCCTCGTGTTTTCGCTCGGGCAGTACAACTCCCCCACAGGCGCCGGCGAGTTCGACGGCGGCGGCCTGTTCTCGATCCGCCGCGACGGCGAGGAATTCCTGAAGCTGTCGCCGACGGTGCGCGAGCTCAGGCACAGCATGTCGTTCGTCTACCGCGGCCTGCGGTACGTCAGGGGCGTGCCCGGCAGCGGCGACGAGATCGTCGCGGCCGCGCGCGAGCTCAACATCGAGGCGGCGGATCTCTATCGCGTCGACCTGCGGACCGGAAAGAAGACGCTGCTGAGTCTCGATCGGCCGGAACGGGTCGAGGAGTGGATCGTCGACGGCAAGCTCGTGCCGCGCATCGCCGTATCGAACGTCCGCGACACGACGCAGTTCATCGTCTACTACCGCGCCTCCGGCGATGCTCGCTGGGAGGAGTTGTGGCGCTTCGACCCGACGCAGCCGCCGATGCAGGTTCCGCTCGATTGGGACGAAAAGACCGGCACGCTGCTGGTGGCGTCCAACGCGGGGCGCAAGACGATGGGCGTGTTTCGTTACGACCCTCGCACCCGTCAGCTTGGGGAGCTGGTCGCCCAGCATCCGCGCTTCGACATGGGAGCGGACGCGCGCGGCGGACGCGTCCCCGGACCGCTGCTCGACCCGGAGAGCGGGGCATTGGTGGGCTTTGCGGTCGAGGCGGAGCGGCGGCAGACGGCGTGGATCGACGAGTCCCTCGCCGGCCTGCAGAAGGCGATCGACGCGGCGCTTCCGAACACCGTGAACGTGCCCAGCCTGAGGTCGGAAGGCAGGCGCGTTCTCGTCACCTCGTATTCGGATACCGCTCCCGCGCAGTGGTACCTGTACGACAAGGAGCGTCGAAGCCTGGAGGAGCTTTTCGCGAGCCGGCCGTGGTTCAAGCCCGAAGACCTCGTCGAGATGAAGCCGTTCCGGCTGAAGACGCGCGACGGCCTCGAGATCCTTTCCTACTATTTCCTTCCCAGGAACCGCAAGGCGGGGGAACGGCTGCCCACGATCATCGACATCCACGGCGGCCCGATGGTGCGCGCCGATATCTGGGGCCAGCAGACCTGGGGCGTGCGCGAGGCCCAGCTGCTGGCGTCGCGCGGCTACGCGGTCGTGCTGCCGAACTACCGGATCACGCCCGGCCTGGGATCGGACGTCTACTACGCGGGCTTCGGCACGATCGGACGGCAGATGTCGGAGGACCACGAAGACGCCGCCGCCTGGGCAGTGCGCGAGGGCATCGCCGACCCGAACCGCATCTGCATCCTGGGCTCGAGCTACGGCGGGTATGCCACCCTGCGCGCGCTGGCGAAGACGCCGGACCTGTTCCGGTGCGGTGCCGCGGGGATGCCGGTGTCGGACTTCGAGCTTCAGCTGTACTCGACCCGGGGCTTCACGGTCTGGAGCGATCTCGGAGTGCCGTTCTGGAAGCGGGTCCTGGGCTTCGATCCCAAGGATGCGGAAGCGAATCGTTCCGTGTCGCCGGCGTACCAGGCGGAAAGCATCAGGGCCCCCGTCTTTCTCGCGGCGGGCGCCGATGACCGCGTGACGCCGCTGGAACAGACGACGGCGATGAAGGACGCGCTCGAGCGCGCCAACAAGCCGGTGATCGTGATGATCAAGCCCCGCGAGGGTCACGGTTTCGGCAGGCTCGAGAACCTGGTCGAGGAGTACGGCGCGATCCTCGATTTCTTCGATCGCTACATCGGACACCCCCGGCCGGCCAGGGCGCCGGGGCCTTGACCACAAGTTGTCTGAGGTTATGCGAAGGGCGTTCGCGCTCACGGCGAGTGGGTGAACGACCCACGCGGAATCGCGAAGGAAGGGTAGGAGGAGCCCGCACTCGCGCGGCGCGGACTACACCGGCTGCACCCTTTCTTATATCCTTGCACCCGCTCGCGCCTCGCGGCACCCGGCCGTGTTTTTCGCAGCCGGTGGCATGCGCGGCATCGATGGGTTTGTCTCTTGTCCCTGCGCCAACCGATCGGCATGCAGGGTCCCGCGCACCCAAAGCGCGGGAGCAGTTGCGCCGGTCTGCATGCCCGCGCCCGCATGTCGCGCGTTCGGATGCACGATCGTCGACCGCACGACGAATTGCTTAAGAGCCACGCGCCCGCGCGTGCGCCTCGTCGTCTGCTTCTGCCTCGCGCATCGGCGTTCGCCGCGTGCTTTCCTGTGTTGCGGAAGCAACATCATCCCGGTGGTTCGATGCGAAGCCTTGCAAACGATTAAGGTCGTCGTAACATCATCCAATCGTGCTAGTCCTCGCACCGCGACGCTGGCCAGGCGGCGTACTCACGAGGTCCGCCGTAGAAGAAACAAGGGTCAGGCGCGAGGCCATGACACCATCAAGGGGAGCGAGAATGTTCAGACTGAAAGTGCACTCGATCTGCGCCTGTTTGGGCTTGGGCGGTCTGGTTTCCTTCGGCTTCGCAGGGCTGGCGTCGGCGCAGGATCAGGCCGGGCAGCCGGTGGAGAAGATCGAAATCACCGGCTCTTCGATCAAGCGAATCGAAGCCGAGACCGCGTTGCCGGTTCAGGTCCTGACCCGCAAGGAGATCGAAGCGACCGGCGCGCAGACGGTCGAGCAGTTGCTGCAGACCATCAGCGCGGCGTCCAGTTCGCAAAACCTGGTCGCGGCTTCTGCTTCCGGCGCGACGACCGGGGGCGTATCGGGTGTCTCGCTGCGCGGCCTGAGTTCGCTGCGCACCCTGGTGTTGGTCAACGGCAAGCGCGTCGCGCCGTACGGGATCGGGTTCACGAACGACAGCGTGACGGTCGACGTCAACAGCATTCCGCTGGCGGCGGTCGAGCGCATCGAGATCTTGAAGGACGGAGCCTCCGCCGTTTACGGGTCGGACGCGATCGCGGGCGTCGTCAACTTCATCCTGCGGAAAGACTTCCGCGGCGCGGAGATCGATGCCTACTACGGCACGGCGAAGTCCAACCCGTACATCGCGCGGATCACGGGTACCTACGGCTATGGCGATCTCGGCAAGGATCGCTTCAATGTCATGGCCATGATCAACTACCAGCACGAGGACCCGATATTCGGGCGGGACCGTTCGTTCGCCAAGTCGGGCATCAACGTCGCCAACGGGAACGACGTCACGTCCGGCAATACCTTCCCGGCCAACTTCATCGGCTTCGACCCGACAACCGGCGCCACGGTCTTCGGGACCCATAACCCGGGCAACCCAAGCTGCTCGCCGTCCGTTCAGGACCCGCTGCTGTCGACGGCTACGGGCTGCCGGTTCGACCCGTCGCCGTTCGTCGGGTTGTTTCCGAAGGTCGACCGCCTCGCGTTTTTCGGATCGGGCCGGTTCCAGCTGACGCCGAGCATCGAAGGCTACGCCGAGGCTTCCTACGCGAACAACAAGCAGCAAACCGTGATCCAGCCGGTTCCGCTGTCAGACCAGTTTTCGATTCCGTCGACCAACCCGCTGGCGAACATGGAGCCGTACAACGGGTTCCTGAACGGCGTCGCGATCCAGGGTGCCAACGTGGCTCCCGGCAGCGCGATCGTCGTGACGCCGGCGAGCCCCTATTATCCGACGACGTATGTGCAGGGCATCGTGGGTGCCGGCGCTCCCCTGCCGGATCTGCTGGTTCGCTATCGCTCGTTCGGCACCGGCCTGCGCGACCTGACCGACACGTCGGATGCACCCCGCACGGTGGTCGGCGTCAAGGGTACCGCGATGAACTGGGATTTCGACGCCAACCTGCTGTACAGCGCGAGCAAGGTGACGGAACACGTCAACGGCGGCTTCCCCGCGCTGTCGAAGGTGCTGCCGCTGCTCAATTCCGGCCAGGTCAATTTCTGGGGCCCGAATACGCCGCAGGTGGCTGCTGAGCTTGCGGCGACGGGCTTCGTCGGCGACGCGTTCATCGACTCGACCAGCATGACGGCCATCCAGGCCAAGGCCTCGCGCGAGGTCGTGCAGCTGCCCGGCGGCTCGCTGGCGGTCGCGGCCGGCGTCGAGGAGCGCCACGAGGCGTACAAGACCGACCCGAACCCGACCATCCAGACCGGCGACATCTCTGGCTACGGCGGC
The DNA here is from genome assembly GCA_964512305.1 of uncultured Burkholderiaceae bacterium. Classification (GTDB taxonomy): domain Bacteria; phylum Pseudomonadota; class Gammaproteobacteria; order Burkholderiales; family Burkholderiaceae_F; genus CAZEIW01. The sequence goes on from CAZEIW010000239.1 coordinate 5,321, forward strand.
AACTTCCTACAGCTGAGCAAGGGCCGCAACGTGTCGGCGGTGTTCGCCGAAGTCGATGCACCGATCTTCAAGAGCCTCGAGGCCGATGTTGCGGTGCGGCACGATTACTACCAGGGCTCCGGCGGCTCGACGACGCCGAAAGTCGCGTTGCGCTTCCAGCCGGTCAAGCAGGTGTTGTTGCGCGGATCGATCGGCCAGGGCTTCCGCGCGCCAAGCCTTGCGGACCTTTTCTCGCCCGACACGCAAAGCGTCACCCCTGTCATCAGCGATCCGGTTCGTTGCCCCATCACGAATTCACCGCGCGATTGCGTGACGCAGTACACGAGCATCGCCGGAGGGAACGCGCAACTGAAATCCGAGAAGTCCTACAACCGGACCTTTGGGTTCGTGCTGGAGCCGGTCACGGATATCTCGGTCGCGGTCGACTTCTTCCACATGACCCTTATCAACGAAATCGGCAACGGAATTCCGGCGGAAGTGATCCTTGCCAACCAGGCGCAGTACGCGAACCTGATCACGCGCGGCCCGGTGGATCCCGCGTTTCCGAACCTGCCGGGGCCCATCACGCAGCTTGACCAGCGCAATATCAACTCCGGGTTGCTCAAGATCTCGGGCTTCGATCTGGACGGCACGTTCGGGTTCCACCTCGGCGACTATGGCAAGCTGACCATCAGGGCGACCGGGACGTACTTCTCGCGTTGGGACAGCCAGAACAACGACGGAACCTTCACGAGCAATATCGATCAGGTCGATCCGAACACGGGCGGTATCCTGAACCGCTGGAGGCACTTCCTGTCGGCGAACTGGCAGTACGGCCCATGGTCGACGACCGTGACCCAACTGCACCAGAACTCCTACCAGGATCTGCCGTCGACCATTACGGGAAACATCCCCGAAGTCGGCGAGTACAACGTCTACGGGTTGCACGAGACGTATTCGGGCATCAAGAACCTGGAGCTGACCCTGGGCATCAACAACGTGCTCGACACGAATCCGCCGTACACCAACGCTGGCGGCCAGACCTCGTTCCAGGCCGGCTACGATCCCTCGTACGTGGACCCGCGCGGGCGGTTCTTCTACGCGGACGTCAAGTGGACGATCAAGTAGCGCGAAACGCAGGCACGTCGACTTCGGGTTGACGAAGGAGGGGGCGCAAGCCCCCTTTTTCGTTGTCTGGCGTTCGGGCCCGCGCGCGGCGAGCCGCCACGGCGCTAAGGCCTTCCGTAGACCACGAACGCGCCCCAGTTGCGGACTTCCCGGTCGGCGAGGTTCTCGGCGTGCAGGCTGTCGAGCTTGGCCTGCGCGAGCGCCTGTGCTGGCCAGGCGCCGGCCCGCAGGCGGCGGTAAAAGCGCTGCATGAAGCGCGCCGTGGCGTCGTCGGCAACCGGCCAGAGGGACACCACCGCCGCGCGGTTGCCCGCTCCGAGGATTCCGAAGGTCAGCCCCAGCAGACCCTGGCCGTGCTGGTACAGCCCGACCCCGGTGTCGCACGCCGAGAGCACCACGAGCTCGGAGCGCATCCGCATCCCGGCGATCTCCGTAGCGGTCAGCTGCCGGTCGTCGGGGTCGGGGCCGGCGTCGAGCAGCACGGTCGCCCGCTCCGGGTGCTCGACGTCGACCGCGGCGTGCGCCGCGACGTGCACGTAGCGGAAGCGCGCGAGCTCGCCGCGGCGGCTCATTTCCAGCAGGGCTTGCTTGGTCGCGGTTCCGCCCAGCATGAGGCGTTCCCGCCGCGATGGGAAAAAGCGCGCAACGCCCCGGGCTTCCTCGTCGGCGAAGGGAATCCCGGCGCCCGTATCGACCTCGCTCCCCTGCGGCATCGGCGCGCCGCGCAGCGCGGTGCCCGCCACGGCCGCCGGCGGGCGCGACCCGCCCGGGCTGGCGACGGCGAGAAGATCCAGCGGCCAGTCTTGGCTGCCGCGCTGGATGCCGCCCTGGCTGCCGCGCTGGCCGCCGCGCGAGTTGCCGCGCTCGCCCTCCGAGAAGCTGGTCATGGACGGCGCGTACGTGAAGTCGAAGCGCTCGACCGCCAGCTTCCCGTCTACCGGCAGTGCCTCGAAGGGAACCCCGGTCAGATCGTCGTCGCCGACGATCACGAAGTGCCGGGCCTGCGGCGCGGCTGCCGCCAGCGGCGCGACGATCGCCTCGCCAAGACGGGACGCGAGGGAATCGGGATCCAGATGGCGGGGGAGCGCCCCGTCGGGCCGCACGAAATCCGCTGCCAGCCGGCCGTCGGCGAACCGCCAGACGCGCACCGGCTCTCCTCTGAGGTGGCGCGCCCAGGCGCGTGCGGCCACGCCCAGACTGGGTTCCCGGTCCAGCGCAACGTAGCGCGCCGGGCCGCCTGGCGTCACGACAAGGGCCCACCAGCGCGAGCCGGCGCGGCCGATGCTCGCCAGCGCCGTCCGCGGCGCCAGGCTGCGCTGCAGCTGCACGAGCGTCGGCGGCGAGGGCGCGCGGGCGGCGTGGCCATAGCGGTCCCGCAGCTCGCGCTCTAGCACGCCGCGCTCCGCGACGCGGTCGAGCCGCTCGCTTTCCAGCTTCACGCGCGCGACGAGCCCGTGCGCGACGGCGATGCGTTCGTCGAGGCGCTGGATCGACGCCGCCAGATCGTCCAGGCGGGCACGATGGCGCGGGCTGAGCGCGGCGTCGTGCCAGCGCAGGTCGGCGAAGCGGTCGCGCAGCGTCCGGTCGCGCGACAGCTCGCCGATCCGCAGCGCGTCGTCGAGGCGGCCGTCGCGCGCGTACAGCCAGGCGAGCGTCCGGTACCCGGCGTTTTCCTCCTCTTCCTGCACCCAGCGCCCGAACGCGGCCTCGCGCGTCAGCGATCCCGGCGCGGCCTGCGCGCGCGCCTGCTCGGCGCGCTCGACGAAGGTCTCGAGCAGCCCGCGCGCGCCGTCGGTGTCGCCGAGCGCGAGGCGCGCCGAGGCCAGCGCACCCAGCGATTGAAGCGCACGCCAGGACGTATCGCCTTCGCGTTCGCTCACGGCGCGCCAGGCGCCGGCGAGCAGGCTCGAGGCTCGCTCGGCGTCGTCAGGCCCGCCGCGCACGAGCAGGCAGCGTCCCAGGCCATCGGCCGCCAGTTCGCGCTGGAACACGTCGTCCGGGCGGGCCGCAACGATGCGCTCGCGCACGTCCTCCAGGCCCTTGCACGCGCGTTCGATCTGGCCGGCATGCAGCCGCGCGATCCCAAGGTCGATCTGCGACGCCTGCGTGTAGATCGAGCTTTCGCCGAATTTCGCGCTTGTGGTGCGCTCCAGGCGCGCGAGCATCTCGACCGCGGCATCGTGATCGCCGTCGCTGTCGGTCGCGCTGGCGAGATTGTCGAGCGCCTCGAGGTAGCGGAAGCTGTCCTCGCCGCCGGACCGGCGCGCGCTCTCCAGCGTGTGCCACAGCACGACCCGCGCCGCGCCGTAGCGGCCGAGCGAGTCGTACAGGTGGCCGAGCATGAACTCGGCCGACTGGGTCTGCGTGTTGTCGGCTCCGAGCCGCTCGACGCGCCATAGATAGATCTGCGCCGCCGCGGACAGCGCGTCCTCCTCGCGCCCCAGGTGGCCGAGCAGGCGGGCGATGTCCTCTCGCGCGTCGACGGCGCGCCGGTCGTCGAAGCCGTAGGCGCCGACCGCCTCGGAAAATTCCTCGCTCACGGTGTCCATCGCATCGCCATTCGCACCCGCGTAGCTCTGCGCGGCCTGCAGGGCGTGCAGCGCCGCCAGGCGGACCGGGTGACCGGCCGGCAGCGCGGTCTGCAGCGCGGGAGCGAGCTCGGACAGGCGCAGCAGCGACGGGCCGACACGGCCCAGGCGGAACTCGGCGGTCCCGAGCCGGACCTGGTTCAGCAGCGCCTGTTCGGAGTTCGCGCCGAACGTCGACGCCAGTGCAGGCTCGATTCGCTGCGCCAGCTCCGCCGACCGGTCGGGTTGGTTCTCGAGCGCCAGCAGCCGGACCTCGGCGAGGTCCAGGCGCAGTCGGGCGGGATCGTCCGCCGGCAGCGAGTCGGCGGACGACGCGCGGACTTGCGCCAGTGCCGACCGCGCGTCGGTGGCGCGCTCGGCGTGGGCGAGGCACTCCACGGCGTACGCGGCGACATCCACCCGCAGCTCGGCAGGCGCCTGCGCGGCCAGCGCTCCCAGCGCGCGCAGCGCCGCGTCCGCGGCGGATTCCCAGTCGGCGCGCGACTCGGCACTGCGCGCGTCGGCGAGCGCGGCCAGGGTTGCGGACGAGGTCGATGACAGCGAAGGGTCGTCGTAGGCCGGCAGCCGCGCGCCCGCCGCAGCGACCGTCGGTGCGACTGCCGCCCCCATGCACAGGAGCATCGGTAAGGCGCAGATCAGGCGGGGCAGGGCGTGCATGCGGCGACCATCGAGGCATAGGCGGGGACGCGCGCCACCGCGTACGCATTTTGCCGTAGCGCAGGCGCGCGATTCGGTCCGACCTTTTGCGATTCCGCAGCGCGAATCCCCTCTCCCGCGATGAGCGGGAGAGGGGCAGGGGTGAGGGTGGAAAACGGAGCCAGGGCCGCCGCCCTCACCCCCGGCCCCTCTCCCGCAAGCGGGAGAGGGGAGCGCGTCGCAGACGAGAGCGTCGCGGAGCGAACTAGAAAAGGCCCCCGTTCTGACCCGACGCCGGCTCGGCGATCCCGAAATGCCGATAGGCCGCGAGCGCGGCGACCCGCCCCCGCGGCGTGCGCTGCAGCAGCCCCTGCTGGATCAGGAAGGGTTCGATCACGTCCTCGAGCGTGTCGCGCTCCTCGCCGACCGCCGCGGCGAGGCTGTCGATGCCCACGGGGCCGCCCGAGAACTTGTCGATCACGGCCCGCAGCAGCTTGCGGTCCATCACGTCGAGCCCGAGCGCGTCGACCTCGAGCATGGCGAGCGCGCGGTCGGCCACGTCGTGGGTGATGCGGCCGTCCTCGCGCACCTCGGCGAAATCGCGCACGCGCCGCAGCAGACGGTTGGCGATCCGCGGCGTGCCGCGCGAGCGGCGCGCGATCTCGCGCGCGCCGGCCGGATCCAGGCGGGCCTCGAGCAGCCGGCCCGAGCGCTCGACGATCGCGGTGAGCTCGGCTTCGCTGTAGAACTCCAGCCGGGCGACGATGCCGAAGCGGTCGCGCAGCGGGTTGGTCAGCATGCCGGCGCGGGTGGTCGCGCCCACCAGCGTGAACGGCGGCAGGTCGATCTTGATCGAGCGCGCGGCGGGTCCTTCGCCGATCATGATGTCGATCTGGAAGTCCTCGAGCGCGGGGTACAGGATCTCCTCGACAATCGGGCTCAGGCGATGGATCTCGTCGATGAACAGCACGTCGTTCTTCTCGAGATTCGTCAGCAGCGCGGCCAGGTCGCCCGGGCGCTCGAGCACCGGGCCGCTGGTCTGGCGCAGGCTGACGCCCATCTCGTGCGCGACGATGTGGGCCAGCGTGGTCTTGCCGAGCCCCGGCGGGCCGAAGAGCAGCACATGGTCCAGCGCGTCGCCGCGGTTGCGCGCGGCGGTGATGAAGATTTCGAGCTGCTCGCGGATCTTCGACTGCCCAACGTATTCCGCCAGGCGCTGCGGACGCAGCGCGCGCTCGACCGACTCCTCGTTCGGGGAGGTGGCGGA
>CAZEIW010000240.1:0-66128 GCA_964512305.1 uncultured Burkholderiaceae bacterium
CAGTCGATGAACGACCAGACGGCCCAGGCGAGCAGCCAGGCGAGAGCAAGCGTCACCAACGACGAAAGCGGCGAGCCGAAGAGGTTCCGCCGCAACCACTGAACGGCGCCGCCAGCCCGGCGCGGTGCCGCTCGGACAATAGCGGGCGCGGGCTTCACCGGTGATCGACCCTGAGCAAACGCGTGTTGAGCCAGCCGGCAGCAACGCCGATCGCCGCGTTGATCGCGAAGTAGACGATCATGACGATCGAGACCAGCTCGATCGCCTGCCCGGTGCTCGACAGCATGCTATTGGTCACCGAGACGAGTTCCTGGTACCCGATGGCCACGCCGAGCGAGGTGGCCTTGACGATGCCGCTGTACGTGTTCGCCATCGGCGGCACCATGATCCGCAGAGCCTGCGGCAGCACGACCAGGCGCAGGGTGACGGCGCGCGACAGGCCGAGCGCGCGCGCAGCGTCCCACTGGCCGCGCGGAACCGACAGCACGCCCGCGCGCACCGTTTCGGCCACATAGGCCGCGAAGTAGACGGTCAGCGCGAGCACCATCGCCGAGCACTCGAGGCTCATGACGTGGCCGCCTTCGAAGTTGAACCCCTGCAGCGCGGGCGGTGCGTAGTCGAACTTCAGCGCAAGCGCGGTCCACGCCGCAGCGGCGGCGATCGCCGTCGCTCCCAGGCCTGCGAACCACGCGCGACGCGACGCGCGGGGTCCGCCGCGCTCGCGCAGCCGCGCGGCGCGCGAGGTGGTGAGCGCGACACCCGCCAGGACCACCAGCACCAGCCACGCCAGGCCCTCCCCGGCCGTGAAGCGCGGAAACACCAGTCCCCGGTTCGACAGGAAGGAATCGAGCGGCAGCTTCAGCGCCTCGCGCGGCCCGCCGAGCCTGCTCAGCAGACCGACCGCGAACAGCACGATCAGCAGCGACGGGATGTTGCGGACGATCTCGACGTACGCGAGCGCCAGTCGGCTGGCCAGCCAGTTGGGCGACAGCCTTGCCAGCCCGAGTGCCGTCCCGGCCACCGTCGCCAGCACGATTACGGCGAGCGACAGCGCGGCCGTGTTCAGGACGCCGATCAGGATCACGCGTCCGTAGCTGCTCGATTCCGGGTCGTAGTCGATCAGGGCGTCGCCGCTCAGCGGGATCCGGGCGGCCTCGAGCAGGAAACGGAAACCCGTGTGGACCTTGCGCTGCTCGAGGTTGTGGACGGTGCTCGCGCCCAACCACAGCAGCAGCGCGACGATCGCGCCGAGCAGCAGCGCCTGGGCCGCGATCGCGCGCAGCGCCGCCGGCGACAGGCCATGCGGCGCACGCCCGCCGGCGCTCATCGGCTGCGGCGGGTCAGCGCATCGGCGGCGCGAACAGAAGGCCTCCTTCCGTCCACAGGCGGTTCAGTCCGCGGGGCTGCTGGGCGCCGATATTGCGATTCCACATCTCGCTGTAGTTGCCGACGGCCTTGATCGCGTTGAACGCCCACTTGTTGTCCAGGCCCAGCCCCGGACCCAGGTCGCCCTCCGTCCCGAGCAGCCGCCGCACGTCGGGCACGGGCGAGTTCGTCATCGCGTCGACGTTCGCGCTGGTCACATCGTACTGCTCGGCGGTCAGCAGCGCGAAGTAGGTCCAGCGCACGATGTCGAACCAGTTGTCGTCGCCCTTGCGCACCGCGCCGCCGAGGGGCTCGTTGCTCAAGGTTTCCGGGAGGATCGCGAAGTCCCCCGCCTTCGGGCCCTGATTGCGCACGAAGGCGGCCAGGACCGTCGTGTCGTTCTCGTACGCGTCGCAGCGGCCGGCCAGGAACGCCTTGCGGCTTTCCTCCGCGTCGGCGATCAGCACGGGCTTGTAGTTGAGCTTGTTGCGGCGGAAGAAATCGTTCGTCACCAGCTCGCCCGTGCCGCCGGTCTGGATGCAGATGCTCGCGCCGTTCAGGTCTCGCGCGCTCTTCACGCCCAGCGACTTCTTGACCAGCAGCCCCTGGCCGTCGTAGTAGTCCACCGTGGCGAACTCGATGCCGAGGCGCGCGTCGCGGCTGATGGTCCAGGTCGCGTTGGCGTAAAGCACGTCGACCTCGCCCGACTGCAGCGCGGGAAAGCGCTGCTGCGCGGTCAGGTTCACGAACTTGACCTTCCCGGGGTCGCCGAAGATCGCGGCCGCGATGGCCCGGCAGGAATCGGCGTCCATGCCGCGCATCTCGCCCTTGCTGTCGGGCGCCGAAAAGCCCTGGAAGGTGCCGATCACGCCGCATACCAGCTGGCCGCGGCCCTTGACGACCTCGAGCGTCGACTTCTGTGCCGGCGCCTGCGCGTCGGCCGCGATCGAAAGCGGCGGCGCCGCGATCAACAGCGCCGCCAACGCGACGGCGCCCGGCGACGCGCGCCGCCGATGGAAGGTTTCGCTCATGGACGGTCTCCCCGGAAACGCCGGCAGGTCGCTGGACCACGACCTGCCGACAACAACTTGTTGAGATGCACAAATATGAGTTGAATCCACGGCCGCTGTCAAGCGCGCAGGATCCCGCCCAGCGCGCCGGTCAGCGCGTCGAGATCGCTCTCGTCGTTGTAGAAATGCGGCGAGGCCCTCAGCAGTCCGCCGCGCTCCGCGACGCTGATGCCGCGCGCGGAGAGTTCCCGCGACACGGCGCCCGCGTCGGCGACCTCGGCCGCGATGATCCCCGCGCGCGAGGATCGGGGCGTGCGAACCCGCAGCCCGAGCGCGGACAGCCGTTCGAACAGCGCCGCGCCCAGCTCCGCCACCCGCCCATGGATCGAGTCCCATCCCTGCGCTTCGAGGAAATCGAGCGTGCCGTCCAGCGCGTACAGCGCCGGCAGGTTGCTGTGGGCATACTGGAACGGGCTTTGCGCCGGCCTCGAGGGAAATGAAGAGGCCTCTTCGTCCGGGCTGTTCGCGTACCCCCGGTAGCCCGGCGTCATCTGGGCTTCGGCGCGCGCCGAGCAGACGAGGACCCCGAGCCCGAACGACGACAGCATCCACTTGAAAAAGGAGCTGCAGTAGACGTCCGCCTGCGAGGCGTCCACCGGCACCGCCCCGAGGGCCTGCACGCCGTCGACCACGAGCAGCGCGTCGCGCGCGCGGCAGGCGGCGCCGAGCCGCGCGAGATCCAGCCGCGTGCCGGAGACGGAATGCACGTGCGAGACCGCGAGCACGCGCGTGCGCGCATCGAGCGCATCGAGCAGGTCATCCTCGCGCGAGGCCTCCTCGCGTACCGCGACCCGCACCACCTCGACGCCCGCCGGCTCGGCGTGCGCCCAGGCCCGCTGCACGGAGGGAAATTCGTCGGCGGCCAGCACGACCCGATCGCCGCGCCGCCATCGAATGCTGTGCGCGGCGAGGTTCAGGCCCTCGGTCGTGCACGACAGCCACGCCACCGCGTCCGGCGCGCACCGGAGCAGATCCGCGACGCGCCCGCGCACCCGGCGGCTTCGCTCCTGCCAGGCCGCGCGCGCGTCGTAACCCCTGCTTTCGATCGCGTCGTAGAAGTGCCCCGCCGCGCGCCCCTGGCCGTCCCACGACAGGCCGACGGCGGCGGTGTCGAGGTAGACGCGATCGGCGAGGTAGGGAAAGGCGGCGCGAACGGAAGTGGACCGCACGTCGGACAACACGATGTTGACGGGTTCAACATCTCGTTCCGCGGCGACTGTATGCTTCCCGCCTCGGGCGTGTCAAGGCTCGGGCCGGGGAGTGACATGAGCAGGCGGGCAGGCGCGCGCAAGCCGCCGGCGGTCGCGATCGAGCGGCGCCAGTTGATGAATGCGCTGCACCCTGTGGTGCGGATGCTCGGCACGATCGTCGGCAGCGACATCGAAGTCGTGCTGCACGACCTGACCCGGCCGGAAAGCTCCATTGTCGCGATCGCGAACGGGCACGTGTCCAACCGCCGCGTCGGCAATTCGGTGCTCAGCGGGCCGAAGAACGACCGGGGCTTCGTCGCGGCGAAGCAGGCCCTGTCGGCCGGGGGGCAGGCCGTTCATTCGATCGTCGGCGACTATCCCACGCTGACCCGCGCCGGCCGGCAGCTCAAGTCCTCGACGGTGGTCTTTCGCGATTCGGGCGGCGTGCCCTTCGCCGCCCTGTGCGTGAACGCCGATCTGACGATGATGCAGGCTGCGCACGCCTGGCTCGATCGGCAGCTTCGCCCTTCCGGCGGCGCGGCGGGGGAAGATCGGGCGGAGGAGCCCGAGATGGGCGCCCTGATCAAGGAGATCATTTCGGACGCGGTCAAGCGCCTGGGCAAGCCCGTGAACCTGATGGACAGGGAAGAGAAGGTCCAGGCGGTGCAGGCGATGATGCAGCGGGGACTTTTCATCGTGAAGGGCGGCGTCGAGCGGGCCGCCGCCGCGCTCGGCGTCAGCCGGTTCACGATCTACAACTACCTCGACGTGCTGCGCGAGCGCAACGGCGCGCCCGCCCCAGGGGCGGCCGCCGCCCGGGCAGCGCGCGCGCCCGCGACGTCGCGGCCGCCACCCTCCGCCCGCCGCAAGCCGGCGGGACCGCGAAAGCGGGCGGGAGCGCGTCGATTCGCCAGCGGGGACCGCTCCTAAGCCGGCCGGGCAGGCTCGCCCGACGCCGGCCGGTCGAAGATCAGGCAGGTCGTCGTCGCGTGGGCGTACAGCTTTCCGTCCGGACCCGCGAGGCGCCCTTCCGCCGTCGCCACCTGGCGGCCGGCATGCACGACCCTGCCCTCGGCCCGGATGAGCGGTACGGCCTCGGTCAGGGCGCGCACGATGTTCATCTTCAGTTCCAGCGTCGTGTAGCCCTTGCCGGCTGGCAGCGTCGAATGCACCGCGCACCCGACCGCCGAATCGAGCAGCGTCGCGAACCATCCGCCGTGCACCGTTCCGAGCGGGTTGTAGTGCGCGAGGCGGGGCCGGCCCTGGAAGATGGCCAGTCCGCGCTCGACCAGGATCGGCACGAAGTCGAGCGTGTCGCCGATCGGCGGACGTGGCAGTTCCCCCGAAAAAATGCCCTCGAACATCTGCATCCCGGTGCGTCCGTCGAACTGCTCGGGGCGAACATAGCCTGCGGCCGGCGCGAGGCGCGCCCGCACGGCATCTTCCTCCGCCTGCCAGCGGGCCACGGTCTGTTCGACGTTCATTGCTTCGCTCCCGGTTCGAAAGCAGGGTCGGACGCCTGCCGGCTTCGCATACAAGACTTGCATATACAAGACTTGCAGTTACAATAAACGGCCATGGACGACGCTGTCAAGCCCAAGGGCTGCACCAATCTGAAGCTGCGCCAGTTGAGCCGCGTCGTGACGCGCCACTACGACGCCTACGTCGGGGTCACCGGCTTGAGGAACACGCAGTACTCGCTGCTGTCCCATGTCGTGCTGTTCGGGCCGATCCGTCCGTCCGATCTGGCGCGACGGATGCGCGTGGACGCGTCGACCTTGACCCGCAACCTGCAGCCGCTGGTGGCGCAGGGATGGGTGCGCCTCGGCGCCGGCGAGGACGCCCGGTCTCGCCTGGTCGAGGCCACCGACGCGGGACGAGCGAAGCGTGCCGAAGGCCAGCGCGCGTGGAAGCAGGCGCAACTGGCGCTGAATGCGCGCCTGGGCGACAGGCGCGTGGCCGAGTTGCACGCGCTGATCGACGGCTGCATCGAGCGCTTGGGAGCGGTCGAAGAGGAGTCCGAGCGCTCCGAATGAACATGCCGCGGCGCCGCCGGCGCTACGGTTCCCCCGTCTTCAGTCCGAGATACAGTCCGCTGCTGAGCGCCAGCAGTGCCGACCAGCTCGGCGGAATCGCGTAGAAGTCGAGTTCGTGCAGCGATTGGATGACGAAGATCGTGGCGAGCCCGACGTTGACCAGGACGGCCTGGAACCGGTGGATCGAAGCCCCGTTGCCGTCGTTGATCAGGTCCGACACGAAGAATTTCGAGGCGGCCTGCACCGGTGCCTGCTGCTTGCCGTCGATCACCCTCGAAATCCCCGACGTGCCGGCGCTGATGCCGAGCAGCGAGAGCGTCTCGACGCCCAGCGCCGGCAGGACGCCGGTCCATATCCAGACGACGCCGGCGACACCGACCACGACGAGCGTCCATAGAAAGAGCTGCGTCCTGGCCAGGCTGAAGGAGCGCTGCCAATCGTTGACGTTCGGCGCGAGCGGGCCGCCGTCGCGTATCAGCGGCGTCAACCAGGCAACGAAGAGGCTCCCCAGCACGAGGACTCCGACGAACGACCACCCGATGATGTGCGTCCGGCCGTCGACGAGGAGCCCCTTGAACGCCTCGCGCCTGGCACTTCCGGCGGGGTCGCGCACTTCGGTGTCGCTCACCGCGAACTGCTCGACCGCGCTCGTCCCGATCCCCACGGCCGCCCCCTGCTCGCGCTCCGCGGCCGTCACGAACGCGACCCACCATCCGCGATTGCTCTCGCTCAGAGTGAGCTCGTAGCGAAGCGCCTTCGCCAGCGCGTCGACGCCGGCCCGGAATTCCGGCCGGGCCGAGTGGTCGAGGTAGAGCGTCGGCAGCGGGGTCGTGCTCTGCCTCTGGCATTCGAGCCAGGCGTCGAAGCCCTTGAGTCTGACTTCCAGTGTCCGGCCGGGCCGCACGATCGAAGGCGCTCCGTCCACGACCCGGGCGCTTTCGACTTCCGGGACCGGACAGGTGTTGGCGGCGGCGCCCTGACCGGCTGACGCGTCGGCAGCAGCCGAAGGCGGATCAATCCAGGCGATCGCGACGAGCAGGCAGGCCGGCAGCCCGCGCCTCAGCCGCCAGGCGAACGGTTCTTTCATCTTCGTGCCCCCAGGGGAGATCGTCTTCAACCCGCCCGGCCCTTCGGCGCGGGCCTCGCAGGCTGCGCGCGCGCGGCGGCTGGCCTGACGGCCGGCGCTCCCCGGACGACCGCGCCCGCGGCGCCCGGCGCCGGCGACGGACTCGGCGCCGGCGAAGGCCCGACGGGTTGCGTCGAGCAGTCCGCCTGCAGCAGCTGCACGCACACGCGGCAGTCGGAGACGCCCATGCCGCCAGCGGCCGAGAACGTCTGCAGGATTCCCAGCGGTGCATAGTGGTGCCTGATGCCCCGGGGAGGCCGCAAGTCGGCGACCGCGATCTTCTGGGCATCGAGGTGGGTCGGCCACTCGAGCGCGCCGGTCGCCACCCGCGCCGGGATCAGCCAGTAGTCGCCGGTCCGGTAGCTGCCGTTCGGAGCGAACCGGATCTGCACCCCGTCTTCGAGATCGATCCAGTCGGCCGGCACGGCGGTCGTGCTGCTGGCCGACTCACGGATCGGCACGGCGCCATTGACGAGGGTCGTCACGTCGTTCGCGCTCTGGTCCCAGCGCCTGACCTTCGGATGAAGACTCGCCGGGTCGGGAGTCGGGAGGCTGCCCGACAGCGACGCCGGGTCGACGCTCAGGCGGCCCCCCGAAACCGCGGCCAGCTTGACCAGCAGGCCGGGCGTCCCGCTCAGGTCGTTTGCGTCGCTGGAAAGCTCGACCCAAGTGCCGGCGTCGAAGCCCCGCGCGCTGGACACGACCAGATCGTTGCCGTCGGTGGCCTGCCACGGCGTGGCGACGCTGCCATTGTCGCGCGACCACTTGAAGGTCGGCTTGTCGCCGATCGAGCCTCCGCGATGGATTTCGACCCGGTAGAGCTGGTTCTCGGCGCCCCGGTACTTGGAGTCCGGCGGTATGACGCATGGGTCTCCCAGCTGCAGCCCCGGATCGAGCTGAGCGGCCAGCTGCGCGTCGCTCAACGTGACCAGCGAGGCGAGCGGAGCTGCGCAGACGCCGGTCTCCCAGTTCGGGTCCCAGGGGAGCGCTTTGACCTGCCATACGACCTTGGCGCGGGTGCACGTGTCCGGCCCGCCGAGCGCGACTTCGCGGATGCGGTCGTCCTCGATCCAGGTGATGTGGCGCTCCCAGACGTCCAGATAGACCCAGAAGACCGGCCCGAGGACGGGATTGGCCAGCCAGTTCAGCAGGGCGTCTCCCCCCGTGCCGGCGACCGGCGAGTAGTCCGGTTGCGAGGCATAGGTGCATCCGTCGTTCTCGCACAGGATGCCATCGACGTAATAGTGCCCGGCGCCGATGCTCAGCGCGTAGCCGTTGCTGCCCGCGATCTGCTGCGGCACCAGCGAGAACCCGGTCGAGCCCGCGGGGGCGCCATAGGGGCCGAAAAGATCGCGCGTCAGGGTGCGCAGCAGGTGAAGCCCGATCGCGGCCTGCTCGTTGTGGTCTGCGTCCAGCGTCACGCGCCCCTGCTGCATCAGCACCCGGCTGAAGTGCCGGACGGGGTCGAACGTCACGCGCGAAAAATCGCCTTTCATTGCTCATCCCCCGATCGTCAACTGGCGAAAAAGAGCCCCACATCCATCCCGGCGGGCGTGAACTCGGCCAGCCGGGCATTCAGGTTCGCTTCGCGCTGCGGCTGGAACAGGTCGTGGTAGACGCCCATTTCCGACTCGTCGTCGGCGCCGCGCCTGATCTCGATCGCGCAGCCGGCCGCGAGCTGTCCGTAGGCAGGCGCGCCGTAGCGCACCGCAGAAAACCGGGGCGCCACGCGCAGGAGCTCGTTCTCGATCTCGACCGCCTGCACAGCGGGATCGGCGACGCGCTCCGTGACCGCGGCGATCACGCCATCGGGCTGGCAGCGGTAGCGCCTCGGCGTGCGGCATCCGGGGGGCACGTAGCAGTACCGCATGCAGCCCACCTGGCGCCGTTCGACGTTGACGCATCCCGTGAAGATGCTGTTCTCACCCAGGGGCATCGAGTTGACGTCGACGATGCCGAACACGGTGCAGCGCCGGATGTCGAGCGCCGCATGGGCGCGCGCCTCGCCAGGCGCCGCAATCGCGAACCTGTCGGGATCCGTCGCGTCGACGACGCTGTCGCGGATCGACACCGCGATGGGATCGAGCAGGACTTCGTCCTCCTGGATGGCAATCGAGCCCACGATGCTGCTCGAAATGCAGACGCGAGCCCGCACCTTGGTCAGCTCGAGGCTGGGCTCCGCCGGCCTCAACGGCTCGCAATCGCAGTCGATGCCCCACCCGGGAACGAGCGTGCAATGGCGGATCGAGACCTCCGCCGCGCAGACTTGGCCGCCGCTCGAATCGCCTGCGCCCTGCACTTGCACCGGCCGGCCGGTGATCAGCAGGCCATCGAGCTCGAACCGGCTGCCCGCCGCCATCGTCACCGAAAGCGCGTCGGGCAGGTCGGTCTGCCAGTCGATCATCCGCAGCACCGGTCGGGCGCGATTGGCCGCGCGAATCTGGAGCGTCTGGTCCGCGCCAAGGGTGATGCTCAGCTGCTCCACGAACACCGCGCTCGTTTCGATCTCGATCACGGCATTCGCCGGCTGGTCGAGCTGCCACCGCGCCAGCGCGTCGGCGATCCGGTGATAGGCCTCCGCGTCGCCGACGCGGTAGAGCGTGCAAGCACCCGGCCGCTGAACCAGGGGTCTCGAATATTCGCCGCCGCCGATGTCGGCGGGAAAGCCATAGCAATAGCTCACGCGCACGCCCTTCTTCGGCAGCTGGCCCGGCGGAAACGCGAGGCGGCCGAGCACCGGATCGACGGCAACGTGATTGAGCGGCGTCACGTATTTCCATCCCGCAAGGTCGGCCGGAATCAGCTGGCCCAGCGGAACAGGCTGGTCGGCGGATGCGCCCGCCCAGCCATCCGCCCAGATGGCGAGGCTCAGGTCCGGCCCGTAGAAAGCCTCCGGATGCCTGTCGAAGGCAAGCCGCCGGATCGGGACCGGCAGTCCGATCTCCTCCTCCAGAGGCGCCGATCCGATCGCGGGCTTCGGACGCACGAACAGCGGCGCGTCCTGCCCGAGGACGCTGAACGTGTAGCACTGCGGCCCGGCCTCCTCGGCGCAGAAGGCGGGCATGCGCGTCACCGTATAGCTGCGCAGGCGCCAGAGGAACACGCCGACGCTCGGGATGTTGCAGCGGCCCCGGGTGCGGGCCGAATCGATGCGGCGAACGTCCACGCTGTGGCTGACCGGGTCGAACGGGCCGTCCAGCAGGTCGAGCGCGTCGATCTGCCGCAGGTCCGCGAGCCGGTGCCGCTTCAAGTGCAGATGGTCGATGTTCTGGTTCCATCCCACGCGCTTGAAGTACTCGACCGCTCTCGCCGGCCAGTCCGCGACGTCTCGCGCCAGGAGTTCCAGCAGGCAGAAGGTGCCCTTGCGGCGGCGATAGCCGATCAGGTTGGCGATTTCGCGCCGGGGCACGAGCACGCGGCTGATCTCGCAGCACGATTCGTCGGGCGGCAGGCCCGCCTCCGCGGGCAGGCGGTAGCCGACCAGGTCGCCGATGTAGGGGACCACCCAGTCCTCGGCGGTTTCGATGAACCAGTTCTCGTAGAGCTGCGCGATGTCGTCCTCGACCACGTTGACCTGTTCGGCGATCACGCGCAGCAGCGCCTTGAGCGGATACCCCTGCCCGGCATCGCGCATGCGATGGATCGCGGGCAGCAGCGCGTACAGGCGGTCGGCCCGCGATGGATCCGTGACGGCGATGGCATTCATTGGATTTGGTTGAGGATCAAGGTGTCGGGAATTGCCGGCGAGAAGATCGCCAGCCCGGCCGGAACGAGGACTCCGTGCAGCGACCCGCCGGGCCACGCGCGAACGCTCCGCGGAAACCGGTCACGAAACGCGGACGTGAGCACGCTGGTCGCGAACGCCACCGGGCCAAGCAGCAACTGGACCGCTTCGATGATCTCCGCGGGTGTCCGAAGCCGGCGGATCGGCGCGCCGTCCGGGCCCTTGTCGGCCACTTTCTCCGGGATCGCGCCGAAGGTCACGACGTCCACGTACTCGACCCCCGTCACGTTCTGGATCGTGCTGATCACCTCGCTCGCCAGCACCCATTGGCCCAGCGACCGTTTGCCGAAGCCGAACCGGTCCAGGAGCTGCGCTCGCACCGCGGTGACGACCGGCTCCCACTGGTAGTCCGGCCCGATCCGGATGTTGGCGCTCAGGACAAGCACCTGCAGCTCGCGCGCATCGACCCGGATCGGCAGGTCCGGATCGCCGAAATCGCGCAAGGCCTCGAGCAGATCCCGGTAGAGGTCCGAGGTCGGATCGATCGGGGCATCGTCGACACCCGCGATCGTCAGGTAGACCAACTCCCCGCGCCCGTCGCTCGTCTTCTGGGCCAGCGCCTTTGCGATCCCGGCGAAGCGGCGCGTGAAGTCCGCGTAGTCGCGCACGGACACCAGGCGATCGAGCGCCATCACCGACAGCGGAGCGTTCTCGCGAGCCAGGTCGCGCGTCTCCGGATCGCCGCCGCCCGACGCGCGCATCGGGTTGATCACGGCCTTGACGCCGAGGGGTCGCGTCTGCAGCAGGCTGACCTGCCCGGGCTGGACATTGCCCGGGCTGCCGATGCCGTTGCGGTACGTGGCCCTGACGTTCAGCAGGCCGGTCGGCAGGCGTGCCCCGTGCTGGCCGTCGCCGAAGACCAGCGCCGTCTTGCCCGCGTCGTCGGTCCGGGTGACGAAGCCCCTGTCCCTCGGACCGAGCCAGGCCAGCGATTCCGTCTCGTGCCACTCGACGTCGTTGACGTAGGCGTGCAGCGTGCTGTCGGCCCCCGCCGGATTGGGAGCGGCAACGTAGGTCAGCGGCGACTGCTTCAGCGTGAACGACTGCAGCACCTGCGCACCGTCGCCGCTGCCCAGCACTTCGTTGCGGGTTTCTCCGTGCGTCGCCTTGGCGACGTTGCCGTAGATGACGACCTTGTCGCGGCTGTAGCAGTACTGCAGGCTGCTCGCGAACTGGACGAAGGTATGGAGCGTTTCCCCGGACAGCGCCGGTGGCGCAGTGACTCCGGCGCTCGAGTCGAACTGGCTCGAGGGCGTGCCGTCGGCCAGGGCGATGTCCTGGACCACGTTCGACAGCATCACCAGCTCGTCGCCGGTCACGCCCTGAACGATCGCCACTTTGCCCGGGTTGCTCGGATCGTCGGTCGTGACGTCCGCGCGTTGGCCCGAAACGATGACCCAGCGTCCCGACTTCAGGTCGCTGTAGTAGCCGTCGAGCTCGATCCATGACTCGCCGCCGCCGCAAATGGCGTCGGTGATGGGCTCGCCGGCCAGCGGCAACTCCTCCGCCTGGGCGTATACCGCCGTGCGGCGGATCAGCTGGAACGTGTTGTCCGTCGAGGCGCCGCCGGCCGCCGCGGCCGCGCGCCTCGCGAGGAAGATCGGAGGCTGCGTGAATTCGAACCATTCGACCGGATTGCCCGACGCATCGCTCAATTCGACCTGGGTCGTCTTGCCGCTCATCCCGTACGCCGCCCGCGCCTGGTTCGTGTTCACGACGCCGGCTTTCGCGACGGTCAGCGTGGATCCGCCGGCCGGCAGCTGGATTGCCTGCTGGTTCGACCAGTCCACCGCTCCGGTGTCGATCACGATCCAGCTCGCCGGCAGGATCTTGTCGTAGGCGGCGTCGAGGTCGATCACCGTCGCGGACTCGTTCGCCTCCACGTCGGCCTGCCCCCATTCGGTGGTGCTGACCGTCGGCGTCGTGCTGGTGATTTGCAACGGCGCGACGTTGCCGAACGGAGCCGCCCTTGCGCGCAGCGCGTACACGTGCATCGTGCTGGCAGCGGTCGCCGGCTCGTTCGCGAACGCCGCGGCGAGCGTTCCCTGCAGCCGCGGCTGCAGCGCCGCCACCAGCTGTGAAGCGATGTCCGCGCCCGCCGTGAACGTGCTCGAAAGGCTCCTCGCGAGACTCAGTGTCCCGCGTGGCGGCAGCGACGGCGGCAGGGTCAGGCGTGCCATCAGGCCGACGGCCGGATCGACCGTCTCCCTTCCGTGCCCGATCGAGGCGCTTTCCGCCACCGCGGCGCCAGCGCTCCGCGCTGCCATCGCCGTCCGTGCGGCCGAAGCGGCCGCAGCGGGCCAGGCCGAAAAACCGACCAGCGTGCGGTTGCTCGCCGCATCGGGCTGCACGTCCCGCACGCGATACGGCACGGGCACGCCGCCGCTGCCGTCGTCGATCAGCAGCGCGTCGTTCACCTTCAGATTGGTGTTGATGCCCTGCAGCCAGACGCCTGCGCCCGATACGGCGGCGCTTGCAAGCTGCGGCCGGGACATGCGCGGCCTCAGCGTGTTCCAGCCGGCGCGCGCTTCGAGGTCGTCGCTGGTCTCGAAGGATTGGGGTGTCTCGCCCGGGCCCGGCACGCTCTGCGACCGTGCGCCGGCCTTGATCACGACGGGTCCCGTCTGCTTGTCGTCGATCGTGTACGCGAGGTAGACGGTCGACGCGACGCCCGGGCGCAGCGTGTATCCGATCAGGTGCGAAAGCTCCAGCACCGAGCGGCGCTCGGTCGCGGTGCGCAGAAAGCCTTCGTTGGCGATCCGCTCCTGGTAGAAGCTCAGCACGTCGCCGACGCTGGCCCAGCCGTCGAGCAGCGCGATCGACGGGTCGTCGGGATCGCGTGTCGTCAGGGCCGCCAGCGGACGCAGCCCGGTGACGGTCTGTCCGTCGGACCCGACGCCGTCGACCGTGATCGCTGACAGGCGCGCTTTCATGGTCTCGAAGAACTGGCCATGCGTGCCGACCCGGTAACGGATCGAGTCCAGGCCCGGCCGGTTGCACTCGTCGGCCGGCGTCAGCTGGCGCACGCCCTCGCAGCAGCCGCAAGCGGCCGAATTGCAGCTGCAAGGGTCCGACCCGCAGCCGCACGTCGCCGAGGTCATCTCCGCTCTCCCCGATCCGCCCGTGTGCTCATGCCGCGTCTCCTAGCGTCCACCGCCCACGACGATCGACAGCTGGCCCCGTTCCGGATGGTCCGGATCGTTGTCGAGTTGCGCGATCTCGTCGTACGCCAGCGGCAGGATGCCGTTGCCGATCTCCATGTTCGGTTGCTCGAAGAAGCGATGGAACCGAACGACCACGACCGACGCGACGCCGGCCACGGACTGCGCGGCGGCGACGATCCGGCTCAGGTAGATCGACTGTCCGAGGCCGAGGTTGTCCGGATGGAAGAAACCGGACGACCCGTCGGCGTTCACCCGGTTGCTGAATCGCGCCGCCAGCGCAACCTTCACGTGCCCGCGGTCGTATCCCGGCAGCGCGCACGCCGACAGGCCGAGCGTGAGCGGCACGTAGACCGCCGCCTGCACCCTGAGGTCATGCCCCAGGCGCCGATAGCAATGAAGATCGCGTTCGATCGCCGCGACAAGCGCGGGCGGTGCGGCCTCCTCGTGCAGGGGATCGATCGATACGTCGGCTTCGTACCAGCTGCCGGTCCATGCGAGCCGCGCGGCCGCTCCTTGCAGCGCCGGATTGCGCCCCGCCACCGACGCATAGTCGGCCGCGGTGATCGCGCGCTCGATCCGGCTCGGATCACGGAACGCGAGCGGCGCGAACTGCTTGGCCTCCTCGATCGGCTCCGGATCGACGCCGCCTTGCGCAGGCAGCGGATTGCGGACCGAGATCGAACCCGCGTCGAGCGTGAGGTTCTTGAGCACCAGGTGGCAGATCGCTTCCGCCCCGACATTGCCGCTCTTGCCGCCGCCGACGCGATAGACCGCGCTCATCGCGCTCCCGGCGTCGGGGGCCCGGCCAAGGGTGCCATCGCCGAACCGCAGGTGGGCGAAGCCGTCGTTGTCGATCTCGACCACGAAATTCCGGTCGTCCGGGGCGCTTTCGAGCAGATCGGGCTCAACGACCCAGTCGGCCGCGCCGTCGGAAACCGCGACTGTCGCCACGGCGAGGCGCGGATCCTGCGCGAGCGCTGTCGCGGCAGGCAGCGCCGTGGGGTCCGACGGATCGCGATAGGTGAGTGGCGACCGGCTCAGCACGGGCCGGTAGCGGCCCGCCTGCGTGACGACATCGGAGGGCCGCCCCTCGCATTCGCAGCACGACTGGCTCGTCGCGGCCGGCACCGTCCCGAGCGGTTCCGGATCAAGCGTGCGGCCGTGATCGACCGGAACGATGTTTCCGCGCACGACCGAGACGTCGGAGAGGTACGCGCAATCGGGAGGCGCCCCGATGGCGGAAATGCAGAGCGCAAACGGCAGCGCGTCGGCGGCGGCCCAGCCGATCGTGACCAGGGGCGTCGGCCGGCTCAGCGGAACTTCGCCGGTTCCGACTTCCACCGGGAACAGCGGATCTTCGTCGAGCTCCACGCTTGTCACCCGGACCGCCCAGCGGCGCCCGGGATCCGCGTCCGCCGGGACTCCGGTCTTCGCGCCGAGGACCTCCTCGAAGATCAGGATGTCGCCCGAGTGGAGGTCCAGCGCTCGCGTCGGATCGGGCGATCCGGGCAGCCACGTATCCAGCAGCGTGGCCTGCGTCGCGCCGGCCGGCAGGCAGCACTCGCGGCGGCCCCAGGTGTAGATGCGAATCGCGTTGTGCGGCGGCCGCAGCCGGATTGTCGTCGTCGAAGGCGACAGCAGGGGCTCGAAGTATTCGTAGCTTGCTGCCGCGATCGGATCGAGCTGGGCGGCGTCGAGCACGACCGGCAGGGAACCCGGCACCGACTCGGCGCGGGTGGCGAATCCGACCTGCCTCGCCGGCAACTCGACGCCTGCCGACACCGCCACCTGCACCCAGCCGCGCGCGTTGCATCCTTCGTGCAGGCGGTAGTCGACCAGGCGTGCGTGGCGCCGCACCGAGATGCGCTGGCGCGCGGTCCCGAGATAGGCCTCGGTCGCGACCGCATCCTGGTAGTAGCTCAGGGTGTCTCCGGCATAGGCGAGCAGCTCCACGAGCGTCACGCCGATATCCGGAACGTGGCGCTCGGTCCATTGCGGCACCAGCAAGGCCATCCGGTCGAGGATCAGCTGGCGGAAGCTCGCGTAGTCCTTGGCAAGGTAGTTCAGAGTCGGCTCGTCGGGGACGGGCGGCCGGCAATCGCACGACGGCTTGCAATCGACGCCGGATGCGCAGTCGATGCGAAAGCTGAAATCGGCCGACTGATACTGCGAATCGATACTCGCGACGCCGACCAGACTCAGGGTATAGGTCGAGAAGTCGCCGATACGGTCGAGCGTCACGACAAGGAAATCGTCATGCTCGGCGTCGATGCCGCGCTGGGGCGCGACGTCGACGATCGTCAGCCCCGTGATCCGGTCTCCGCCGGCGAGCCGAAGATAGCCGGCCAGCGCAGGGGTCTTGGTCGCGAGCTCGGCCGGCAGCTTGCCGAGGAAATAGACGTAAAGCTGCGGCGGCGGGCCGTCGACGACCTCGATGTAGTCGAGGCCGTTGCGGCCGGCGGCGCGAACCGCATCGCGGCGCAGATCGGTCCGGCAGACGAGACTCATATTGCCGCGCCTCTCATGGGCTGGTAAAGCTTGCGGACTGCACCTGGTCGTCGCCTCGCAGCGCGTACGTCAGGTCGACGGTCAGCGTGGCGTCCACCGCGCTGACCGACAGGCTTCGTACCTGGATCACGTCTCCGAGCCAGCGCTGCAGGGCCGCCTGCAGCGTGACCTGAAGCGCGGCCGCCAGCTCCGGGCTGTTGGCGCCGAAGACCATCTGCAGCAGGCCGCTGCCGAAGTCGGGCCGGTTCACGCGCTCGCCCGGATTGGTGAAGATCAGCTGCTCGATCATGTCCCGCACATGATCGTTGACGTCGGTGGCGGCGGTCCGTCCGCGATTGCCGACACGGAAGGGAAAGTCGATGTCCATGGGCCCTCTTTTCCGTTCGGGTCGCGCTCAGGTGGCCGTCACGCGCGTCTGCGTGACCACGGCGATCATCGGCGTGCCGGTGGGCGCGCAGGTCGAGGCACCGGCGTTGATCACGAGGGGCTGCCCGTTCGAAGTCACCCGGGTCGTTCCGCTCAGCCATTGCCCCGTCACGCATGGCCCGTTGGCCGCGGGAGGCGGCGGAAACGCGCAACCCGCGATGACGTAAGTCGAGCTCAGCAGCACGGTCGGCTGGCCGCCGACCGTGACGCTGGGATTGGGCACCGTCGCCTGCGCCTGCCCGGCGTGCGAGCAAAGCACCTGCGCGCCGACATGAACGAGAAAGCCTGGCATCGCCGGGTCGCTCCGTCAGATCACCGTCAGCGCGCCGTCGTTGATCGTCACCGTCGGTCCCACCAGCGTGATCGACGCGCCCTTGCCGTTGCTGATGTAGATCCCGGAATCGTTGACGACGATCATCGCGCCGGTCGTGCTCTGCATCACGATGCCGCCGGTTGCCGGCGAGGGCGGCATGTCGCTGATCATGATGAACTGCTGCAGCAGCGACTGGATGATGATGTTCGGGTCGGCCGGATTTCCGGCCAGTGCGTTCGAGGGGATGTCGCTCTGGCCGCCCCACCGGCAGCCGCTCCAGATCGGGTAGTTCAGGTCGCCCTGCTCGAACTCCGCCCACACGCCGGCACCGATCGGCGGCACCACGTACATGCCCATCGGAGGACCGGTCGGCCCGGCCAGCGGGACGCACGCTTCGGCCCAGGTCGACGGAATGGGGCCGAACACGTCCGGGATCATCAGCTGCAACCGCCCCCGCTGCTCCGGATCGGCGTTGTCGAGCACGGTCGCCCGATACTTGCCGATGAACCTGCCGCCTGCGCCGGGCGCGGTCATGGCACCACCACCGGAGTCTGGCTGATCAGGCCGTCGCGCGACAGCTGGAAGTTCTGCTTGTACTCGCCGCGCTTGATGCTGTGGGTCACGCTGTCGACGTAGTACATGCCGTCGTAGCTGATTCCCGCGCCGCAGACGCCGACCAGCATCCGCGAACGCAGGATCCACCCGTAACTCGCGACGTTCAGCGAACCCGAGCCGCTGACGGCGTCGGCACTCTCCAGCATGTAGCCGAACGCGCGCTTGGCGGCCTCGGGCGGCGTCAGCCGCGCCGTATCCGAGGCGAATTTCACCCTCGCAGGCGGCGTCTGCCGGGCGCCCAGCGGCGGATGCAGAGGATTGATGTCCGGAATCGGCACGG
Source organism: uncultured Burkholderiaceae bacterium (assembly GCA_964512305.1). Lineage (GTDB taxonomy): Bacteria > Pseudomonadota > Gammaproteobacteria > Burkholderiales > Burkholderiaceae_F > CAZEIW01. The sequence goes on from CAZEIW010000240.1 coordinate 17,878, forward strand.
GGATCGGGATCTTGTGGGTGATCGGGTCGTACACGAACATGATCACCTGCTTCTTCGCCAGGCCGTCGAGGCTGAAGTTGAGCGATTCGACGTTGGTGTCGGCGTCGGAGTTGACGAACAGCGCCGGTTGCGGCACCGGCAGACGGACGTCCGGCCCGAAGTACGCGAGGCTTTGCATCGGCAAAGGTCCGGGCTCGACGTAGAAGACGTAGCCCGATTGGGCGGCCAGCGACCTGATGTATTCGCGATCCGTGCCGTCCTGGGTATCGAACCGCTCGGTGACGCTGTCGACGGTGTCGACCGGCGGCGGCACCACGATGGGCGTCACGCCGAACATGGCGTACTTCGCCAGGATCAGCTCGATGCGGGCGGCATCCGACATCGCCGGGTACGGAACGCGCAACTCGACCACGTCCATCAGGATGCTCAGGTCCTCGCCGGTCAGCGTCAGCGTCGAACGCCCGGGCTCGTTCGACGGCTGCATTTCCTGGCGCGTGACGACGCCGTCCATCAGCACGCTCGGAATGCCGCGCAGGATCGCGACGATCACCACGCGCGTGATCATCGGGTCGAAGAAGCCCAGCGGCAGCAGGGCGAGCTGAAGCGGCGAGGTCTTGCCGATGGTGAACGTGATCTGGAATCCGCTGCGATCGCGTCCGCTCGTCACCTCGACGCTTTGCAGCGCGTCGATCAGCGGCAACGGCGCGGGAATCGGCGCCGGCAGGGGGCCGATGAACAGCGTCAGGTGGGTGGCGTCAAACAACGCGCGCTCCCGGTATGCCGGCAGGCAGCGCGATCCTCAGCGCCCGTCCCACGACCGCGGTCAGGTCGTCCGGCCGCATCGCGCCGTTCGCGTCGCAGATGCGCCAGAACTGCTCGGGATCGCCGACGAAGCGCGCCGCGAGGTTGTCCAGCCGATCCCCTTGGGCAACGGCATACACCTGCTGGATCGAGAACGAATCCAGTGCGGGCAGAAAGCGGCGCTGGAGGTAGACGATCCTGGTGCCGTCGGACAGCACCATCGTGGCCGTATCGACGTTCTGGTAGCGGCTGTTGGCAGGAAAGACCATCTCACCTCCGGTTCAGAACTTGAGCGCGACGCCGGTGCTCTGCGCGTTGTTGAACGCGTTGCTGGCCGCCAGCGCTTCCTTGGTCACCTGATGGACCAGGAAGAGTGCGCGGCCGAGCGACGTGGTCTGCAGGTCGTTGTAGCTCAGCACCATCAACGTCAGGTCGACCTTGGCCCGCATCGGATTGAGCAGCGTGTCGTAGGCTTCCTCGGTGATCGACAGCCCGGTCACCTGGACCGGCACGACCCGCGTCGGACCCCACACGAACAGCACCATCGGGCCCTCGGCCGGAAGCACCTCGATCGTCCCGAGCGCGGACATCACCGTGTTGGCGATCACGAGGCCGCTGCTCGGATAGAGCATCAGCTCGAGCGCCGCAAGCGTCGCCCCGATGCCGCTCGCCAAGGCCAGCGAGTCGTTCTGCTCCAGCGGGTCGGTCGCGTCGATCTCGATCGAAACGGTGATCGTCTCCTTCGGGGGTCCGGCCAGGCGCGTCATGTCGCCCTTTTCGCCGTCGGGTTTCGCGTTGCGGGGCTCGAGCCGCCGCGTCATCGTGTCCGGGTTGTATTGAAAGACGACTGTTGTCTCCGCGACGCCGGTGAGTCCGACGCCGACGAGGGCGCCTTTCAGCAGTCGCGGGGAACCGGGGAAGGAGGACATGGCAGGGTTCTGTTCAGTCGGGGTTCGCTTGGCCGGCAGTGGGCATCCCACCGCTCATTTCAGTGAGGCAAGGCTTTCTGCCGGGCGGCAACACAGGTCTTCACGTCCAATCCCGCCACGCGGCAGACGTCGTCGTCGTTCGGATGGCCCGCCGAATTCATGATCGACGTCGGATCGTTGTAGCCCGCCGGTTTTCTCAACTCCTGTCTGAACCAGTAGATGCGATCGCCGATCTCCATCGACGGGTTGGCGGCGTGCGCCTCGATATAGTTGTAGCGGTCCAGCTCGAACGCGAACATGTGGTGCAGCTCGTGCGCGAAGCCGCCGGGGTCGCCGCCCGACCAATTGGTGGCGGTTTCCCACTTGGACGGATCCACGTCGACCTTGAAGGTGTCCGGCGTGTCGGCGTCGACGAACGTGATGTCGACCAGGTAGCCCCGGGTCGATGCGGCCTTCTCGATTCCGTCTTCCATCGCCTTGATGTCGTTCACGTCCTTGGCGGTGCCGGTTCCTTTCGGCGTCAGATGGATCGACGCCCTCACCACGATGTCGGTCGCCGATCGCCGGTCCACGAAATAGGCACCGCCGCCGAACTTGCCGGGGATGCGGTCCCAATGGCCGGCTCGCGCGGGATCGCCGGACGCCTTCTCCTCGATCTGCGTGCGGGCGGCCTCGGCAGGCTTGGCGACGCGCTGCTTTTCCTTCTTGACGGCCTGCACCGTGCCTGCCTGCGTCTCCGCCGTGATCGCGGCGGCCGCCTTGGTCGGCGTGTCGAAGAGCAGTTTCAGCTTGAGCAGCAGGCCGTGCCGCTCGACCGCCGGCCTTTTCGCGAGCTCGGCGATGATTTCCTCGGTCAGCTTGACGTGTTCGGCGTCCAGTGCGCGGAATGCGGCCGTCGAGCGGACCTGGCGGGTGATTTCGTCGCTGTCTTCCGCGAGCTTCACATCCCCCATCCCCTGGCGCTGGATGGCCGGTGCGACCGTCGACGACCGCTGCTGCAGCACATGCGCGAGCTCGTGCGCCAGCAACCGTCTCCCTTCCCGGGTACCCGGGCGATACTGATCCGGCGCGAACACGATGTCGGATCCGGTCGTGAACGCGCGGGCACCCGCTTCCCGGGCCGACCGTCCGGCCTCGTCCCCCGAGTGCACTCGAACCCGCGAAAAGTCGCCTCCAAACCAACGCTCCAACTCCGCGCGGAGGTCGGATTGAAGGGGCGCACCGGACTCTTGCAGCGCCCGTCGCTCGCTCGCCGACCCGGCATGCTGCGTGGCCGGCGCATCCGTTCTTCCCCCGCCTGAGCGGGCCATCCCGGTGCCGGCGCCCTGACTCGCGGGATTCGACGAGAACTCGCCCGCCAGGCGATCGGCCTCGAGCTCCAGAGGATCGCCGCCTTCCGTGCCGTCGCGCTTGCACTGCAGATGCAAGGCGCAGGTATCGCACCGCTCCCCGCTCACGGTTCGGTTCCCGCACGCGCATCGGCGCGCAAGGATCGCGGCCGAAAATTGCGCCCGGACGGGCGCCGCGACTTCAGCCTTGCGGCTTCGGCTGGAGAGGGTGGCTTGCCTCATTTCGCGGGGCCCTCGGGATCACCGTCAGTCGTCGTATTTGCACTTGTCCGCAGACCCGCTCGCATTGCGCGGCGTCTCGGAAGCACAATCGGCGCCTGTCTTAGGCTCCGGTTCCGCAGGACCGAACTTCCCTTCGTCCTCCGCCTGCCTGGCGTAGCGCTCGCATTCCGCGCCCGAGAATTCCTTGAGCGATCCGGTCGTCCGCCGCGACTCCATGCGGGTCTCGGTCTTCGATTCGCCAAGCTCGACGGTCGCGAAGCGCAGGTACCCGAAGATGTCTTCCCAGGGACGCCGTCCGCGCCCGCGACTGCGGACGAACTGGTCGATCGCCTTGAGTAGGCGCGGCGCCGCCTTCGACTCGGCGCTCAGACCGAACAGGCGCAGGCGGTCCTCCTCCTTGTCGACGCGTTCGAGCAGGCCGAGAAACTCGTCGGCGAGTTTCTTGTCCGGGATGCCGCTGCCGATCAGGAACGCCGACACGTCCTCCGGCCCGCCGAAGCCGGCCTCGACGATGGCGTCCGCGAGGCGGCTGCCGGGCTCCACGGTTGCGACCCGCCCGAAGAGCTCGCCGCCGCTCTGCGGTTCGGGCAGCGCGACCTTTTTGCCGAGCCGCGCGTCCAGCCGTTCGCGCAGGCGCCTGGCGCGCGACAGCGAGAGCTGCTGATTGGGAACCGGCCGGTCCCGGTTGTCTTCCGGTGACGCGTAGCCGGTGATCGATCGGACCTTCGCGCCGGCGGCAACGCGGCGCGCGACTTCGTCGACCATCGAGTTCGACGCCGCAGCGAGCTCCGCAACGCCCGTGTCCCTGGCCGTATCGAGCGCGAAGTAGTAGCGCATCCGCTCCTGCTGCTCCACCTCGTAGTCGACCGGCTCCTCGTAGTCCCGCGGCGGGATGTCCTCGTAGCAGGTGTAGGCGGTCGGGCAGCGGCAGTGGCGGCAGATGCGGGTCTCGACGTTCTGCCCCGGCAGATCGACCCCGAGCGTGACTTCGAAGCCCATGCGCTGCCGATCCTGCGGATTGGTCACGTTGCCGCCTATGCGCGCGCCGCCGACGTCGACACCGACGCCCACCTTCGTGTCGATCCGGCCGGTCTGCTGCCCGCGGAAGACTTCGCCGCCGACGCCGACTTCCGGCTTGCCCGAGGGCTTGACTCGAACGTCGGCCCGCCCTCCGACCTGCGGCTCGGCGCCGGTATTGCGCGCCTCGCCCTCGACCCCGGCTTTCACGCCGACGCCGGACTTCCCAGGGGCGACGTTGATTTCGCCTCGGACGGTCGCCCGGCCCGTGGTCACGCTGCTCGGCACGATGTCGCCCGTCAGGCGCGCGATCAGGCGGCCGTGACAGAACTCGAGCGTGAACCCCGTCGGCGGCTTGAGCTGCCCCTTGGCGGACTTCTCCGTGACGTTGCGCCCGATGCAGCCGCAAAGATAACGGACGATCGCGATTCGGACCGTGTCCTCTCCCCGCTTTCCGGCATCAAGATAAGCCGCCCGCCCTCGGCCGGCTCGCTGCTGCGGTGCGCTGAAATCGGGCTCGGACTCGAGGTCGTCGCCTGCGTCGGCCCCTCCGGGCTTCGGCTGTCTCTGGACGATCGGCGCAGGTATTGCCGCCCCGATCGGCGGCGCCGTGCCACCTTCGGCGACGCGGTCGGCAACGCGATCGGCCTCGATCTCCGCTGGCGTTCCCGCGTCCCCGATCACCCCGCTCGCCTGCAGCCCTGCCGGTGCCTCCGATTGCTGGATCGTGTGGGCGAGTTCGTGCGCCAGCAGGCGCCGGCCCCACGCCGACGCCGGCGCGTAGTGCCCGGCGGCAAAGGCGACGTGGCTGCCGACGGTATACGCCAGGGCGCCGACGGCATCGGCCGATCGCGATGCCATCGGGTCGTCGTGCACGCGCACCTGGGCCAGATCACGGCCGAAGCGCGGCTCCATGAATGCCCGGGTTGCAGGGTCGAGCGGACGGCCCGAACCGGCCAGAACTTCGTGGACGATCGCCGGGATCCGGGCCTTCGTTTCGGCGCCGGTTGTCTTGCGCTGCAGCCTCTTGCCGCGGCATTCCGGGCATTCGCTGCCTGCCGGCGTGGCGTTGCCGCAGGCGCACTTTCTTTGCAGCATTCCGCCGGCGGCGATCGACGCCGAGACCGGCGATGCCCTGCGGACCGCTTCGGCATGCTCGGTCATCTGCGTCCACCGAGGCCGCTCAACACCGCACCCGCGATCTGCTCGCCGAACTGCGCCGGCTTCGACACGCTGGGTGCCCGGATCTCGCCACCGCGGACGGCGGCCGCCGCACCGCTTCGGAAGACCGGCGAGGCCGCCCCGGTCTCGCCGAGCAGCCTGCCGAGCTCCTGCTCCAGCGCCAGCCGCACGGCGGCGGCCTCATGCCCGGAAAGCGCGAACCCTTCCATCACGAGGCGCTCGATGTGGACTTCGATGCTCATTGGACTTACCTTTGCGCTGCGCGCAAAGGGCTGTGAGCGCTTGGGGCGGCCCGGCGCGCTCATTGGGGTACCTTCGCCGGCTGCACCGGCCGGAAATCCGCTTCGTTGACCGGCTTTTCGAGCTTGCGCATTTCGTTTCGCGCCGCCGACAGCAACAGCGGCATCGTGACCGACCTGTCGTCGCCGCTTCGCCGGGCCGCGGCAAAGGCGGCGTTCAGCGCGATGCTGTGGATGTTCCCGCCGGAGAGGTTGAACCGCGCCAGGCGCTCGTAGTCGAGATCCGCGCGCGGCACGTCCGGCGCGAGCGCCTTGCGCCAGATCTGCACCCTTTCGGCCGCGGCGGGGAACGGAAAGTTGACGACGAATCGCAGCCGCCGCATGAAGGCCGGATCGAGCGCGCTCTTCACGTTGGTGGCGAGAATCGCCAGGCCGCGGAACGACTCCATGCGCTGCAGCAGGTAGTTGATCTCGATGTTCGCGTAGCGGTCGTGGCTGTCCTTGACCTCGCTGCGCTTGCCGAACAGCGCATCGGCCTCGTCGAAGAACAGGATCGCGCCGCCCTGCTCCGCGGCGTCGAACAGCCGGCGCAGATTCTTCTCGGTCTCGCCGATGTACTTGCTGACGACGGCCGACAGGTCGATGCGGTACAGCGTCAGGCGCAGATCGTTCGCGAGCACTTCGGCGGCCATCGTCTTGCCGGTGCCGCTTTCCCCCGCGAACAATGCGCTGATGCCCAGGCCGCGCGTCATCGTTCGCGCATAGCCCCACTCTTCGTAGACCTGATACCGGCCCCGCACCTGGGCGGCAATCTGGCGCAGGAGGCCGAGGGCGTCCGCCGGCAGGACCAGCTCGTCCCATTTCGCCTTGGAGTCGATCCTCCGGGCGAGCTCGTCCAGCCGCGGACGCGTCAGCATGCAGCACGCCTCCCAGATCCGGTCGGCCTCCGCCGTCGGCGCCGCAGGCATCGCGGCGAGCTGCGTCGACTGGCGGATGTCGTGCAGGCTCAGGCTGAACTGCCCCGCGAGCAGCGCCGCCCTGCTTTCCGCCTCCGCGGCGGCCAAGGCCGGCTTCAGTGCCTCCGCCCATGCCGCCTGCTGCTCCCGCGCCGTGGGCTTGCCGACCTCGAACGCGATGCTCGACTCGACCGGCCGCGCCGGCGGTTCGCGGAACCCGACGAAGACCAGCCCCAGCTCGCGGGACAGCAGCCATTGCAGCGCGCCGGCCGCTTCGCCGGCAGCGCCGTCGAGCTCCTCCGCGTCGACGTACAACGCCAGGGGAAGCATCATGCTTTCGCGCTGCCAGAGGCGGGCGAGGTTCTCGATCTCGGCCTTCTGGAGCGGCAGCGCGTCCAGGGTCATCCGGTGGACCTGCCGCTTGAGCGCGGCGCAGACCTGTGCGGCGACTGCGCGCTTGCTGCTCGGGTCGACGCCGAGCAGTTCCACGATCGGAACGCGGCCGCCATCCGCGCTGGCTCGCAGATTCGCGACAATCAGGTCGGCCACCGCCTGCTGGGACGGCGCCAGCTCGGGGGCATCGGCGGCGTCGCGCGCGAGCAGCGTGGCCAGCCGCTCGTCGAGCGCGTTCAGGCCTTTGATGTAGTTGACGACCCGTTCGTCCGCCCGCAGGGCGGCCGCCGTGAGCGGCGTCGCCCCGGGCTGGTTGATCTCCAGCAGCCGGAGGTACCGCAACGGCCGGTGCGGCGACATCGCGTCCCAGCTCGGATCGTCCAGAGTCTGAAGGGCCAGCGCGAACGTCGGGTAGTTGCGCGCCTGCGATCCTTGCGCGGCGGCGCACAACGCACTCATGTCGGGATCGAGCTCGACCGCCGCGCACAGCAGGAGAACGTCACGCTCGAAATCCGACAGGCCGAAGTTCTGCGCCAGCATCAGTAGCGCCGGCGGCAGCTCGGCCTTGGCCGCCTCGGTACGCGCGACCGCCGTCGAGTCGGCAGGAAACGCCCGCGGCGGCGCTTCGCCCGCCGGCGCAGGCAGCGCCTGCATCGGCGTCGGAGCCGATCGGCCCCGCAGCCGGTCGAGCAGGCCGGGCGCGCGCGGCTGCGTCGCAGGCTCTGGCGCCGGCGGCGCAGCCGGCTGCGACGGGCCGGGCGCCGGGCCCGCGCCGGAGCGGCTGCGTGCCATGTCCTGCAGCCTCACGCGCAGCCACTGCAGCGAAGCCGCGAGATAGCGATTGTTGTCCTCGAGCCAGGTTTCCGCGCTCATGGCACCACGATCGACTTCTGCGAATCGTCGAACGCCAGCTTCGGCGGCGAGCCGCTCAACGTGATCGGAAGACTGTCGACGCCGTCGATCCTCAGGCGCACGACATAGCTCCCGGGCGCGACCGCGGGCACGACGAACGTGACGGTGGTCGGCTGGAGAAGATCGGCCGGCGTTGCGTCCGGCGTGTCGACGCTCGCCGGCGCAAGCGCCTGGGAGCCGAAGATCACTCTTGCATTCGGCTCCTGCTGCGGCTGCAGGCGCGGCACGCAGGTGATCGCGACCGTGTCGCCCGCGTGGACCGTTGCCGGCGCCTGCGGACTGAGGCCGATCGTGGGCGCCAAGGCGATCGGGACGCCATTGGTCACCCAGTCCGGAAGGTTCGCCTCGCTCACTCGCAGACTCAGCACGTAGACGCCGACCGCCCACTCGCTGACCGCGCTCGGCCGCTCGGTGACGCCCGGCACGTGCACCGCCAGCGCTCCCGGCAGCGGCGAAGCGGTGGTGGTCAACTCCTGCGAAAGCGAGGCCTTGTCGTTCTCCAGGACCGCGGTCGCCCCGGCCCGGACGCCCAGGTGGGTTCCAATGATCGTCAGATCGTCGCCCAGGCGCATCGCCGGCAGCGAATCGGAAGCCGCCGGGCGCACCGACGCCAGCGCTGGAAACGGGGCGGACGTGGCGACCGGGCCGCGATCGTCCGGGCCGCGCTTCAACACCGGCAGTGGCGACCTCGTCGGACCGGTCCCCTGGATCAGCACCACCGAGACCAGGTAGGCCATCGATGGCCTGTATCGAGCCTGCATCGCAGTCCAAAGCTTCGACAGTTCCTCGGCGCTCAGGTACTCGGGCGCGATCTTGATCAGCTCGATCTGGTCGGCGAGATCGACGGCCGACATCGTGCCGAACGGCCCGGGCAGCAGCGTGCCGTCGACCGGAGGCGGATTGCCGAGCACGGTGCGCAGCTGCTGGCGGCTCAAGCCGGGAAACTCGTGCATCAGCTGCATCGCGTAGCCGAGCAGTATTTCGGCATTCATGTCCTGCGACCCGTAGGCGGTCAGCAGGTAATGCAGGTCCAGTGCGAGCGGGGGATTGGTGACGCGCGCTCCGCCGTTGTCGCGGGACGGCAGATCGGCGTTGCGCCAGCCCGGATTCGGCGTCATCTGGTACAGGAACAGGTTGAGCTGGTTCGCCTCGGTCGTACCGGTGCTGATGTGGTCAGGCGGCTTCGCAGTGACGGAGAAGTTCCCGATGTGCGACAGGTCATGGTCCAACAGGCCGTTGTTCAGGCGGTCGATCAGCGATGCCGTGACGGCAGCGATGGCAAGCGCGCCGCTCATCGTGAGCCCCGGCTGCGCCGCTGCAGGTAATCGTCGAGATTGAGCCGCGGCGCGGGCCTGGCGGCCGGGACGGTGCGCCCCTCGGACGGAGAGGCGGCGCGGATTTCGAGGCGGCCGATCGAGACACGGACCGTCGGCCGGCCGGCGGCGGATGCATCTCCCGGGGGCGCCTCGCTGGCCCTGACCAGCTTCACGGCCCGGGCCGTTGCCGATGCCAGCGGCGCGAGAACGTGCCCGCTGTCCCGGCTCTTGCCCGGCGGCGAAGCCTGAAGCGACTCCGCCCGCCGCGTGGCGCGGGTCACGCGGCTCGCTCCTTCGTCCGCAGCGTCGGCCGGCTCTCGTTCTTCGCGCCTGCCCGGCGCCGGCAAAGCGGCGTTCGCCGCAGCTCGATCCGGGTCCGCGCCGAGAGGCGCAGGACTCACGGCTCTGCCTGCCGCGGGCGTGATCGCCGCCGCGCCGGCCTCGGTCTGCCGGCGAACCGGCGCGATGGCCATTCCGATTCCCGCCGCATGCTGCGCCGGAACCGCCACCAGGGCCCCCGATCCAGGCAGCCGCACAGGCGCAACGGTGTCCCGATCCCGCGCGACCACGGCCGGCCGCTCGGGCGGGACCAGAGTCGACCGATGCGACGGATCGTCGCCGCGCCCGGTATCGGGCTGGACCGACCGGCCGGGCTCCACCGGCTCGAACAGCGTCGGGCGCCGGCGCTGGAGGGTCGGCGCCCGCTGCGCGGCCCGCGCGATCAGGTTCCCGAGGAAGCCGCTCACGCACGCACCATCTCGACGTACTGCCGGCGGCGCGACGGACTCAGGGCGAGGATCTCGGCCTCGCTCCATCCATACGCGCGCGCCAGCAGGTGCACATCGACCAGCGTCCGCTGGGCCCAGTCTTCGAGCTCATCGCAGAGATAGGACACGACGTCGAAGCTCGCGCTCCACGCGTGTCCGCAACCCGGGCAGGTCAGGGCGATCCGCGTGTCGGCCGCCGGGTCGTGCCGCGCCATGTCCCGCTCGATCAGATCCACGACCTCCGGCGGCAGGCGATCGACCTCTTCGGGACGCGAGCGCCGTTGGACCGAATCAACGCAACGCTGCAGGAGCGCGGCGTGCGCGCGGTCCGCGTCCTCGAGGCAAAGGACCGCCAGCAGGTCTTCGCTGTTCGGCAGGCGGTATTCGATGGCATAGTCGCCGGCGCGCAGCCTCAACCCCTGCGGCGGCGCCGCCGCGGGGGCCGCCCGGATGTCGCCGGCCGCGAAATTCGCCTCGAGCTCCGCGCCGCAGCCCGGACATTGGACGATCGTCTGCAGCCGCGGGCCGAAGAGCGATTCGCGGAAATCCAGAAGCCGCGCGTCGCGCTCGCCGACGGGCGCACTGGCCCAGTCGAAAGCCGCCGGCGAGCAGCACTCGAGCAGCGCCAGTGCGCGCCGGATCGGGTGAGAGCCGGAACACCGCTCCCACACCTGCAGCAGCATGGCCGGACTCAACGCTTCCATGGGGGGCGGCGGCCGGCGCGGCACAAGGGGCGGCGCGCACGCATCGTGCTCGATGCCCCGCTCATGCCGGCTCGGTGAAGCTCGGTTCGGCCGGCTCAGGCACCTCGACGTCGCGCTCCCATCCCTCGTTTTCCAGCTTGATGTGCTGGATCGCGACCGCGTTGGCGTTGGCATCCAGATCCGGCAGCGCCTGGAACTCGGAGACCCACGCCCGATAGACCTTGTAGCTGATCGCGAGTTGCCCGGCCTCGTTGTAGACCTCGATGATCACTTCCTTCCGGAAGTCCTTCAGCGAGCTCTCCGATCCCAGGCCGGCACCGAAATTCCATACCTTGTTGGCCCACTGCTCGAAGTCCTTGTCGTGGGTCACGCCTCGCTCCAGCGTGATCGCCTCGTATTCCGTTCGCCCCGGCGACTTGCGGCTGCTGCTGGGATCGCCCCCCTCGCGGTGCTTGACGACCTCGGTCGTGCGCTTCAGTGCGCTGACCTTGCTGATCCCCGCGACGTAGCGCCCGTCCCACTTCACGCGGAACTTGAAGTTCTTGTAGGGATCGAAGCGCTGCGCGTTTACCGTGAACTGTGCCATTGCCTGGGTCTCCTGGTCGACGGATCTCAAACCGCAATCTGGCCGGCGATCTGCTGCAGCTGGATCACGACGAACTCGGCCGGCTTGAGCGGCGCAAAGCCGACGACGATGTTCACCACGCCGTTATCGATGTCGTTCTGCGTCGTGGTTTCCTTGTCGCACTTGACGAAGTACGCATCGCGCGGCGTCGTGCCCTGAAAGGCGCCCTGCCTGAACAGGTTGTGCATGAAGGCGCCCACGTTGAGCCGGATCTGGGCCCACAGCGGCTCGTCGTTCGGCTCGAACACCACCCATTGCGTGCCGCGGTAAAGGCTCTCCTCGATGTAGAGCGCCGTGCGGCGGACCGGGATGTACTTCCACTCCGACGCGAGGCGGTCGTCTCCCTGCAACGTGCGCGACCCCCATACGACGCGGCCCGCGGCGGGCATCACGCGCAGGCAGTTGATGCCCAGCGGGTTGAGCTCCCCGTTTTCGGCGTCGTTCAGGGGCACGCTGAGCTGCGGCACGGCCACCAGCGCCGCCTGGAGCCCGGCCGGGGCCTTCCACACGCCACGGTCCGTATCGGTCCTCGCGAACACGCCTGCGATCGCGCCGCACGGCACGAAGTCCTCCATCTGGCTGTCATGCAGGGGATCGGGCTCGGTCAGGCGCGGAAAGAACAGCGCCGCGTTCTTGCTGCTCGTGCCGATGTTCGCCACGCCGGCCTTCGCCTTGTCCTTGTCGGTCCAGTCGGAGGGCGGATCGATCAGAAGCATCGCCCGCCTGTATTCGCAGTAGGCCGCGGCGGCGCCCGTCAGCGACGAATTGTCGACGTCGCCCGAGTCGAGATACGGCGGAATGCACAGGATGTTGAACAGGTCCGCGTTGTTCAGCGCGTAGAGCCCTTCCTTGTTGGCCTGCTTGCCCGGCCCCGTGAAGTCGTTGACGTCCAGTGCGCTGCCGTCCGAGGCCTGGTCGGCGGGAGCCACCTTCGAGTTGGTCGCCTTGCTGTTGTCTGCCCAGATGTCGGTCTCGCCCTTGCTGGGGTCGGGATCCGGGTGGGCGGTCGGCCGCGAGGCCGGCAGCGCGCCGTTCGTGTCGACCAGCACCGAGTCGTTCGCCAGGACCTTGTCGACCTGGCGCACGCTTCCGGGAACCACGGAGACGCTGCGGAACAGTTCGACCCGGCCCGTCGTGCCGTCCCGGATCGACAGGTTGAACTGGGTGGCCGCATCCGGACCTACGACGTCGTAGTCGATGCGCGCGCGCAGCGAATTGGCCCAGCTTCCCTCGTACTTGGCGATCAGCCCGAGCTCGTTCGCGGCCAGGACCGCCTTCGTGTTGGGGGCCGCGGTGGCCACCGCGGCCGTGGCCGCGCTGGCGACATCGGCAGCGCTCGCGCCCGTGACTGCCGCGGCCGCCGCGGCCGCTGCTGCGACGGCCTTGGCCGCCGTCATCTCGGGGTCGGTCGTGTAGCTCGCCGCCTTCGTCGCCGCGCCCGCGGCCGCGGTGGCGGCGTCCGCCCCGGTTGCCGCCGCCGCGGTGGCCTTGGCCGCCGCCTGAGCCTTGGCCTGGTCGGCCGGCGAAGCGAACTTCGGGTGGTAGAGCCGGACGATGATGGCCTGGCTGCCGCCGTTGAGGAAGAAGTCGCGCACCGCGTAGCCCAGCGTGCTGCCGGCCCACAGTCCGCCGAAGATCCGCTCGAAGTCCCCGTAGCTGTTGATCGTCACCGGCTCGTCGGTCGGCCCGCGGAGCGCGCGGCCGATGAACGCCGTGATCGAGGTCGCCACACCGGTGATCGTGTGCACGCCGCTCGGGATTTCCTCGACATACACGCCTGGATAGGTCAGCGTTGCGGGCATAAGCTCTTCTCCTCAATCAGTGATCTGCTCCGCCCGGTCGGACGGCCGCGGTCTGGCGCGAATGACGCTGCAAATCGGATTTCTCGATCCTCGCGACGCTCACTCGGTTTTCCTCGCCCCCTGCGCGCCCGAATAGACGGTTCCGCTGTCCGGCATGTGGGTCTCGACCAGTTCGCCGGCCGCGACCAGCGCGTCCAGGGCCCGCTGCACCTCGACCAGCGACCGATTCGCCAGCCGTGCCGGCAGCCACCAGTCATTGATACCGACAGCGCTGTCCGCGGCGCCGGGATGCAATCGCAGGTAGGCGCGAATCGCATCTTCGATCGCCGCATCTGCGCCGCGACGCTCGGCGGTCATGTCCGCTCCGGCGCTGGCGAGATGTAGGCCTTCCTGGAGCAAGGACGATGCCAACCGGCGGCGGCCGGGACGTCCGTCCCGAATCAACGCGTTAGCGGCGATTGCGCCCCTGTCCGAAGGCGCGAGCGAGGTGGAATTCGACCCAGTGGGTCAAAAGATGCACAACTCAGGCCGCGCGATCCTCGCGCGAAGACTGGCTGCGCGCCAGGCCGTGCTTGCGCACGAGCTTGTTGAGCTGGCTGCGCTCCTGGCCACAGAGGCGCGCCGCCTGGGAGATGTTGCCGCCGGTCCGCGACAGCAGTTCGGTCAGGTAGGCTCGCTCGAACGCCAGCAACGCCTGCGCCCTGGCCTGCCGGAAGCTGCTGTGCGTGATGCCGGCTCCGCCGCCATCCAGACACATTGCGCGGACCGGTTGCGTCGCCGGATCGAGCCTGAGTTCCCCGCCGTCATTGAGCAGGACGGCGCGATGCAGAAGATTTTCCAGCTCGCGGACATTGCCTGGCCAGTCATGGCCGCGCAGCCAGCTCGCGCTCTCCGCGTCCAGGCGGACCGGCGCCCTCTCGTACCGGCGGCAGAAGCGCTCGATGAACGCCTCCGCAAGCAGCAACACGTCGCCCCCGCGCTCGCGCAGCGGCGGCATGCTCAGGACGAGGACGTTCAGGCGAAACAGCAGATCCTGGCGGAACGACCCGGTCCTGACCAGCTCCGCGAGGCTCGTGTTGCTCGCCGCGATGAGCCGAACGTTGGCCGTGCGGTTCGAGTTGGCGCCGACCGGACGGTATTCCAGGTCCTGCAGGAAGCGCAGCAGTGCCATCTGCCCGCGCGCCCCCAGGCCTTCGATCTCATCGAGAAAGAGCGTGCCTCCCTCGGCCTGGCCGACGATACCGCCGCGCGCCTCGCGCGCATCGGTGAACGCTCCGCGCACATGGCCGAACAACTCGTTTTCGACCAGCGTCTCCGGGATCGCGCCGCAATTGATCGGCAGGAAGGGCGCGTTGCGCCGATGACCGGAATAGTGGATCGCGCGTGCCGCAAGCTCCTTGCCCGTGCCCGTTTCGCCCTCGATCAGGACCGGCGCATCGCATCGCGAGAGCCTTCCGATCAGGGCGAGGACCTCGACGAACACAGGGGACTGTCCGATGAACAGTGAATCGCCCTGCGCCGGGGCAGGCGCGCCGCAACCGGTTCCCGGCGCGTCGAGGTGCTGGCGCGATACGGCGTGATCAAGCCGTCTCATGGCATCGGCGATTGGAAGACAGACGCGCGGGTCTTTCCGAACAATCGGCCGTATCGTAAGAGCGTTGCCTGCCCCGGGCAACGCGAACTTTCACCGCGAACGACCTGGCGTTGCGGTCGCGTTCGGAATCGTCCGATCTTGAAGCCCGACGGTCGAAGGCTCGAGCGGGTTTCACCGAAGTGGGATCTTTTCACGCAACGGTTGCCGGATTTCGAGTGCTCGCCAGGACATTCAGTCGCACTTCAGCGCGAACATACAAAGTGTGCGCACCGAGCAAGTTCGAGCCGACTATTGACCATTATTGCGTCGTGGTTGCACAGCGCACCCGCAGTGTCGGCCCGATCGGCAATCACCGCCTGTGAAAATCCTGCAAGATCGTCGATGAATCGGTTGCTTTCTCCGGTTCGTCGGCTTGATTACCTTTCCCCTCGCGCTGCGAGCCGGATCGAGTCGCCGATGCGGCTTGCCTGTGGTGCTTCGACTCTCGCGTCGACAGTGGCCGCGCATTGGAAACCGCGCGC
Organism: uncultured Burkholderiaceae bacterium; assembly: GCA_964512305.1. GTDB lineage: Bacteria > Pseudomonadota > Gammaproteobacteria > Burkholderiales > Burkholderiaceae_F > CAZEIW01. The sequence goes on from CAZEIW010000240.1 coordinate 33,207, forward strand.
GACGCGAACCCACGGCGTTGCTTTCTTGCGTCGCACGTTTCGGGCGCAGCGGCATTGGGATATCTTGCCGACAGCGGGAAGCGGCCCTTCCGAGGCGACGAGGAAGGCGGCGGTTCAAGAAGACCAACGAGGGGGACTCCATGATCCTGCATCGCGAAAATCTGGCGGCGTTCCTTGTGGTCCTGTCCGCCTGCCTGATGGCCGCGGGCTGCTCCAAAGGGCCCCAGCCGGGCACGGTCCTCGACGAACCCATGCAAGCCGGGCGCACGGCTGCTTCGTTCCCGCACTCGACGGATCCTTACTTCCACGACATGGATGGCGGCATCGCACTCAACGACGACGAGATCGCGGGTCGCAACATGTGGCTGGTCTGGACCGGAGGCAACGACCGGTTCTGGAATGCGATGACGCAATACACGTTCGGCGCCTTCGACATGCTCAAGGCCATCAGCTCGTATCCGACGCTCGGCTATTCGCGCGACGACCGCTGGAGCTATTACGGCCTGGTCAACGAACCCTGTTACGAGAAGCCGACCGGACCCGTCAAGGAGCGCCGCGGGCTGTGGCTGGACGTTCGCAGCAAGGACTGCGGGCCCGATCCCTTCGAGGACGAGACCAAGTATCCCGGCGTGGTGATCGGATCGCGCGGCAAGGATCTGGGCGACGGCACCAAACAGCAGGTCGGCTCCTACTACGGCTACGGCACGGGCATCCTGGGCTTGCGCCTGTTTCCCAACCCGGACTTCGACGAGAAGGCCGCGAAAGCCTGGGATCCCGAGCGCTACTACAACGATCCCGCCTACTACAACCGCGCGGACCTGATCCGGCCCTATCGCGTCGGCATGTCCTGCGGCTTCTGCCACGTCGGACCCAGCCCGGTGAACCCGCCGGCGGACCCCGAGCACCCGACCTTCGCCAATCTCAGCTCGTCGGTGGGTGCCCAGTACATGTGGGTCGACCGGCTGTTCATCTTCAACGCGAACAAGCCGGAGGGCCGGAAGAACTTCATGTATCAACTGGTGAAGACCTATCGGCCCGGGTCGATGGACACCTCGCTGGTCTCGACCGACAACATCAACAACCCGCGGACGATGAACGCCGTCTACGACTTCATGTCGCGAATGGGCCTTGCGGACCGGCTGTGGCACGAGAAGCTCGTGGGCGGCGAGCTCAACAACAAGCAGTTCAACGATTTCTTCAGCAGCGGCCCGCTGACCTCGTTCTACTCGAAGCAGGACGGCGTCACGCACACGCCGCGCGTGCTGAAGGACGGCGCCGATTCGGTCGGCCTGCTCGGGGCGCTGAACCGGGTCTATCTCAACATCGGGCTTTTCAGCGAGGAGTGGCTGCTGCATTTCAACCCCGTCGTCGGCGGAAAGCCGATCTCGCCGATCGAGATCGCGGTCGCGCAGAAGAACTCGTCATACTGGCAGGCGACCGAGATGGGCACGCCGAAGACCGCGCTCTTCTTCCTGAAGGCGGCCCAGCCCGACCGGCTGAAGGACGCGCCCGGCGGCGAGGCCTACTTGAAGACGGACGCAAAGACGATGGCTCACGGCAAGGTCGTGTTCGCGAATACCTGTGCCCGCTGCCACTCGAGCAAAGGTCCCAAGCCTCCGCCGGACCTCGATCTGAACCCGGACAAGTGCGCCGGCGCGAACTATCTCGGGTGCTTCAAGCGCTACTGGAAGTGGACTCAGAGCGACGATTACAAGAAGGCCATGCGCGAAATCGTCGCGGCGCCCGATTTCCTGCAGAGCAACTACATGTCGACCGACGCGCGGATTCCGGTCACCCTGCTGCGGACCAACATCTGCAGCCCGCTCGCCACGAATGCGCTGGCCAACAACATCTGGGACAACTTTTCCTCTCACTCCTACAAGGAGTTGCCTTCGGTCGGCACGGTCACGCTGAGCGACCCGTTCACCGGCGCGCCAATGCCCTACAAGATGCCCGACGGAGGGCGAGGCTACACGCGCGTTCCGTCGCTGATAGGCCTCTGGTCCACGGCGCCGTTCCTGCTGAACAACTCGGTCGGCCCATTCAACCCCGACCCCTCGGTTGCCGGGCGCATGCAGTCGTTCGACGCTTCGATCGAGCAGATGCTCTGGCCGGAGAAGCGAAAGCATGATCCAGGTCTGCCCGGCGTCATCGACCGGACCGACGAGGGCAGCGATCTGAAGATTCCCGCCGGCTTCGTCCCGGAGCCGCTCAGGAAATTGCAGCCGTGGACCTATCGGCTGCTGCCATGGTTGTTCACGAGCGGCGGCGACCTCGAAATCGCCCACTTCCCGAAGGGCACGCCCGTCGGCTTGATCGCCAACCTGAAGCTGCTCCCCGAGGGCGACGATCCGGCGGTTCACGATGCGAAGCTGGTCGATCTGGCAACCCAGTTGATAGCCGCAAAGGCGACTTCGGCGAGCGACGACGAGCTGCTCGACCGGTTCAAGAAGCTCGAGCCCAAGCTGCTCGATCTCAGCAAGTGCCCCGACCTCGTCGTCAATCGCGGCCACTACTTCGGCACTGCCGAGTTCAACCGCCAGGACGGACTGAGCGCCGACGAGAAGGCGTTCGGGCAGGAGCCGGAGCTCAACGACGACGATCGACGCGCGCTGATCGCCTTCCTGAAGACGTTCTGATCCGCGCGAACGCAAATGTCGGATGCCGATGGGCCCGGATGGGACTATGTCGTCGTCGGCTCGGGAGCCGGGGGCGGGACGTTGGCGGCGCGGCTGGCGGAAGCCGGCATGCGGGTCTTCCTTCTCGAGGCCGGGGAGGATCCGCTGGCGATGGAAGGGTCGCGCCTGCCCGAGGACTACGAGGTGCCTGGCTTTCATGCGTTCGCGTCCGAGAACCCGGCGTTCAGCCTGGATTTCGAAGTGCGCCACTATGACGACGAAGCCCGCCAGGCGCGCGACCCCAAGTACGACCCGGTGCGCGGGGGCGTGTTCTATCCGCGGGCGGCAGCGCTGGGCGGCTGCACGGCGCACAACGCGATGATCTTCATGCTGCCGCACGACTCCGACTGGAACGAGATCGCCCGGCGGACGGGCGACCCCTCGTGGCGCGCCCGCAGCATGCGCCGCTACGCCAGGCGCGTGGAAGCCTGCCGCTATCGCCCCGTCTGGCGCGCGCTCAGCCGACTCGGCATCGATCCGAGCGGGCATGGATGGAGCGGCTGGCTGGACACCGAGCAGGCGCTGCCGCTCGAAGCGCTCGGCGACGAGGCGATGGTTGCCACGGTCGCCAAGTCCTCGTGCGCGTACGTCCGCAGCCTGCGGCATCCCTGGCTGAGCGGATTGCGCTGGCTGCCTGGCGCCGGCGACCCCAACGCCCGGCAGTGGTGGCGGGGCGATTTCGAGGGGCTTTGCTACACGCCGCTGTCCACCTCGAATTACGCGCGCGTCGGCGCGCGCGAACGCGTGCTGCACGCCCGGGAAAGGCACCATGACCGGCTTCATGTCGAGTTCGACGCGCTGGCCACGCGTGTCCTGTTCGACGACGAGGGCGCGGCCAGCGGCGTCGAGTACCTGAAAGGCCGGCGCCTGTACCAGGCCCACGCCCTGCCCGGAGATCCGAACAGCGAGCGGCGCGAGGTCCGCGCGCGGCGCGAGGTCGTGCTGTGCGGCGGCGCCTTCAACACGCCTCAGCTTCTGATGTTGTCCGGCATCGGCCCGGCCGCTCACTTGAAGGAGCACGGGATCCCGCTCAGGTTCGATTCGCCTCGCGTCGGGCGCAACCTGCAGGACCGCTACGAAGTGGCGGTGACGCACCAGATGAGGCGGCCGTGGGGCGTGCTCGAAGGCGCCCGGTTCAAACGCGGCGACCCGTTGTGGCAGCACTGGACCGATGCGCGAACCGGGATGTACGCGTCCAGCGGCGCCGCGCTCGGCGTGATCTGGCGCTCCTCCACCGCCGGGCCGGACCCCGACATCTTCTGCATGGCGCTGCCGGTGCAATTCCGCGGTTACCGGCACGGCTTCTCGAGCGAGATACGCGATCACCTCGACCGTCTGACCTGGGCGGTTCTGAAGGGCCACACGCGCAATCGCGCGGGCTCGGTCACGCTGCGGTCGGCCGATCCACGCGCGGCACCGCGCGTCGACTTCCGCTACTTCGACCCGGGCGACGATCCGGAAGGCAAGGACCTGAGGGCCGTGGTCGATGCGATCGGGCTGGTGCGAAGACTGACCGCGCCGCTGATCGCAGGCGGATTCATCGACAAGGAGCTGGACCCGGGCCCGCGAGACCTCGAGGAGTATGTGCGCGACACGGCGTGGGGCCACCATGCCTCCTGCACATGCGCGATCGGCACCCGGGCCGACGACGGCGTGATCGACAGCGCGTTCGCGGTGCACGGCGCGCGCCGCCTGCGCGTGGTCGATGCGTCGGTGTTTCCGCGCATTCCGGGCTTCTTCATCGTCAGCGCGGTGTACATGATCGCCGAGAAGGCGGCTGACGCGATCCTGCAGGCGGCGTCGCGCGAACCTGCAAAGACCTGACCGTCCTGTTCACGGCCGAACCCCGAAGGAGATGAAAATGGCCTACGACGTACCCCAGCTGCTCGCGATGTCGCAAGCACAACTCGACGATCTGTTTCGCGCGAGCCCGCCCGGAGACATCCCGAACGGCGTCGCCGACGGAACCGCGATCATCGCGCCCGCGACACCGTACTCTCAGCCGATCGCGCAGATCATCAACCTGTTCGGATGGCAGGGGAAGGTGTTCGATGCACAGAAGGGGCAGTTGAAGAACCGGATCACCGCGTTCGGCCTCGAGGCGATCATCGCCAAGGTCTACAAGGGACCGAGCTGGCTCGACGGCAAGGATTGCATCGTGCTCGACTACTCCGAGACCTCGCTCGTGGCCCACTGGATCCGCGACGAGATACGGCTGATCGGGCCGGGCTTCTACCTGGGCAAGGTGTACTGGGACAAGGCCCGCCTGATCGATTTCTGCCTGAAGTTCCCGCAGGCATAGGACCCGGAAGCCGACCTCGAAGGAGGCGCCATGGCGCAGGAAACGATGATGGCCGGCGAGGATCGGTCGGCATGCGCGGAGCCGGCCGGCTGCTGGCGGCGGATCGGCATGGCGGCGCTGATCGCTCCAACCGTCGCCATGGTGATCCTGGGAATCTATCTCGGGGTGCGGTTCGGGACCAACACGCCGGTCACCTATGCCGACCCGGAGGAACACTTCAAGTACGGCTCCACCGGGGGCGAGCTCGACTCGGGCTTCCCTTACTGGATCTTCCAGGCATTGCCCAGGCCCGGGGTCTGCAACCTGCCCGGCGGCTATGCGTCGTTCGGGATGATTTTCGAGGACGGGCATGACCTGCCGGTCGGCATGTCGAAGCGGCGTTACACGGGGATCGACCGCACGTTCCTCAATTGCGCGGTCTGCCACACCAGCACCGTGCGCGACACACCCGCTTCGAAGCCGCGGCTGGTGCTGGGCATGCCGGCCAATACCTTCGACATCATGGCATTCCAGAAATTCTTCTTTTCGTGCGCGAAGGACCCGAACTTCACGAGCGACCACATCGTCCCCGAGGTCCGCGCCCTCCTCCAGGAGAAGCACCAGCCCGACCTCGATCCGATCGATCGCTACGTGGTCTACCCGATCGCGATCTCGATCATGCGCGACCGCCTGACGATGCTCGCCGGCCGCTTCGCCTGGGTCTACGAGCAGCACGACTGGGGTCCGGGGCGTGTCGACACGTTCAACGCCGCGAAGGTGCTGTTCAACTTCCCGATGGACAGGTTGGATCCGACCGAGGAGAACGCGCCGGCGGACTTCCCCTCGATCTGGAACCAGAAGCCGCGCCAGGATATGAAGATGGAACTGCACTGGGACGGCAACAACGACAAGGTGCAGGAGCGGGACAAGAGCGCCGCGTTTGGAACCGGCACGACACCGCCCACGATCGACGTCAAGGCGATCGGCCGCGTCGAGGATTGGATGATGACGACCGCCAAGCCGCCCGCGTTTCCCTACCCGATCGATACGGTCAAGGCCAACCGTGGCGCGCCCCTTTACAGGCAGTATTGCGCCGAGTGCCACGGCGCGGGCCCGAATGACTTCACCGGCAAGTACGTCGGCAAGGTGACGCCGATCGAGGAGATCGGCACCGACCGGCGCCGGCTCGATTCCTACTCCTACGAACTCGCGGTGAACCAGGCGACGGTGTACGCCGGGTATGACTACCGCTTCACCCGTTTCCACAAGACCTTCGGCTACGCCAACATGCCGCTCGACGGCCTGTGGCTGCGCGCGCCGTACCTGCACAACGGCTCGGTGCCCAACCTGAGGGAACTGCTCGAGCCGGCGTCCGCGCGCACGAAGGTGTTTTATCGCGGCGACGACGTCTACGACCCGGCAAACGTGGGTTTCGTGGCCAACGTGGCGGAAGAAGGCGGGAAGCGCTACTTCGAGTACGACACCCGCGCACCCGGCAACGGCAACGGCGGTCACGAGGGCAGGTACTACGGCACCGAGCTTCCCGCTGCCGACAAGGACGCGCTGGTGGAATACCTGAAGACGTTCTGAAGAGGTCCCGGCATGGAAACGCCACGACAGTACGCGTCGCAGCAGAGAAAGGTCCGTTGGCTGATCGTCCTCCTCGTGCTTGCCGCGTTGCTTGCGTACTTCGGCTGGTACAAGTTCTTCCGCGAGGAGCCGCAGCCGGACTGGGTCACCGCTACGCCCGAGATGCGATTCAAGTACGGATCGATCGGCGCCGAGTACGACTCGGGCATCCCCTACTGGATCTTCTACGTGATGCCGCGCGTCTTCGCCGACAAGCTGCCGAAGCCGGGCGGGCTGGCATCGCTCGGCATCCCGTGGGAACAGGGCCAGGAGCTGCCGGTGGGCTTCACCAAGCGGACGATCGGCTTTCCGCGCGTGGCCAACAACTGTGCAGTGTGCCACACGGTGACGTACCGGACGAAGGAAAACGAGAATCCGACCTTCGTCGTCGCAGGGCCCGCGCACACCAACGTGCAGGGCTACTTCCGCTTCCTGATGGACTGCGCGAAGGACCCGCGTTTCGATGCCGACGTGCTGATGCCGGAGATCAACCTGGTGACGAACCTGTCGTGGCTCGATCAGGCGATCTATCGCTTCGTGCTGATCCCGATGACAAGGTCGAGACTGCTCGGGCTGGAAAAGCAGTTCCAGTGGATCTACCGGACGGACTTCCCGCAATGGGGGCGCGGGCGCGACGACGCGATGAACCTGACCAAGTACTTCATGATCCAGTTGCCGATGGACAATACGTTCGGGCCGACCGACATGCCGGCCATCTGGAATCTGCGGAAATACGAACACCCCGGCACGACCTTGAACTGGGCCGGCGACACCTATGACTACTATTCGGTGATCGTCGACTCCGCGCTCGGCCTGCTCGGCGCGGCACCCCACGACAAGGCGGACTTCCTGGGCCAGGTCAACTGGCTGGTCGAGTACCTCAGGGAGGTGCCGCCGCCGAAGTATCCGGAGAAAGCCCTCGGCGCCATCGACGCGAAGCTGTCCGAGAAGGGCAAGGCGATCTACGGTCGCCTGTGCGCGATCTGCCATGAAGGCGACAAGGCCGGGACCCGCATGCCGCTGTCGGCGGTCGGAACCGACCCCGAGCGGCTCAAGTCATGGAACGCCGAGGCAGCGAAACTCGCGAACCAGGTCGTCGCCGGCTTCGGCATCACGCGCAGGGGGCTGGTGGAAATGCCGCTCGAAGGCTACGACTCGCCGTTCCTGGACGGCATCTGGCTGCGTGCGCCGTACCTGCACAACGGCTCGGTCCCGACGCTGCGCGATCTGCTGAAACCCGCCTCGGAAAGGCCGAAGAGCTTCTGGCGCGGCTACGACGTCTACGATCCGAAGGGCATGGGCTTCATCTCCACCGGCCCTGAAGCGCAGAGGGCGGGAACGCTGTTCGAGGTCTGGTGCAAGGAGAACGAGAAGGGGAAGGAAATCGTGGTGCCGTGCAAGTCCAACGGCAATCAGGGCCACGAATACGGCACCGGCCTCACCGAGCCGGAAAAGGACGCTCTGCTGGAGTACATGAAGACCCTGTAGGCCCGGCGATGGAGTCCCGATGGATCGTCTTTATCCACGGCATGTTCGTCACGCCGCTGTGCTGGGAACCGTGGCTGGCGCGCTACCGTGCGGCGGGCCACGGCGTCGATGCACCAGCCTGGCCCGGCAGGGACGAGCCGGTCGCGACGCTGCGGAAGAGTCATCCGGACCCCCGCCTGGGACAACTATCGCTTGCGGACGTGGTGGAACGGTACGCCGGCTTGATCGGGAAGTCCGACACCAAGCCCATCCTGATTGGCCATTCGATGGGTGGCCTGGTGGTGCAATTGCTGCTGCAGAGGAACCTGGCGCTCGCCGGCATCGCGATCGACTCGGCGCCGCCGCTTGGGGTGTTCGTGCCCAGCTGGCCGTTTCTCAGGTCCAACTGGCCGACGATCAACCCCCTGATCTCGAAGCACGTGCCGTACTTCATGCCGTTCAGGCAGTTCCAATACACGTTCGTCCACACGATGCCGCTGGCGGACCAGCGCAGCGCGTACGAGAAATATGTCGTCCCGGAATCGCGCTGGGTCGCGCGCGGTCCGCTCTCGGCGGCCGCGCGCGTCGACTTCTCGGCGCCGCGCCCGCCGCTGCTGCTGATCGCCGGCAGCCAGGATCACATCATTCCCGCGGCGCTGAACGCGAGCAACTGCATGCGCTACCGGCGCTCCGCCGGCCTGACGGACTACAAGGAATTCCCCGGGCGCACCCACTTCATCATCGGCCAGCCCGGCTGGGAGGAGGTCGCCGACTACGCGCTGGCGTGGCTCGACGACAAGGGCGTTTGAAGCGACCAGGGATTTCGCCTGCCGGAGCCTGACTATGTGGGTCATCGTCCTGTTGATCGCGCTGCTGGCCGTCGCGCTCGTCCACGGTGCGACCGGCGGCCAGCTCGCCGCCCTGCTCGGCGCGCTCGCGGGCGCGGTGGCAGTCGCGATCTTTCGGCCGCGCGATGTCCGGATGGAAGCCCGGATGCGCACGCTCGAGAACGCGATCGAGGCTGGGCGCGCACGGCGCGGGGCCTCCCACGCCTCGGCAGCTGCCTCGCCGGAGCAAGCGCCATATGCCGTACCGCCGCCGGAAGCTGCAGCCGAAACTTCCGCCGTCGCGGCACCCTCGGCCTGGAGCCGGTTCTGGGTCTGGCTGGTTGAAGGCAACGCGCTCGCCCGCCTCGGAACCGTGGTCCTGTTTGTCGGCGTCGCGTTCCTGTTGAAATACCTCTACTGGCTGGCGTCGGCGTCGACCGGATTGCGCTTTGCCGTCGTCGTGCTGGCGACGATCGCCCTGCTCTGGATCGGCTGGCGCCGGCGTGACGCCCGTCCGCGCTATGCGCAGGCGTTGCAGGCGTGCGGCCTGGGCCTTCTCTACATCGCCGCGTTCGCCTCGTCGAACCTGCTGGGCCTTCTGCCCGGGTGGGCCGCGTTCGTGTGGCTGATCGCGGTCGTGGCCCTGGCAGCGATTCTCGCGACCGCACAGAACGCCCAGTCGCTCGCGATGCTCGCGGTCGCCGGCGGCTTTCTGGCGCCGGTGCTGGCCCTGCCCGGCGGCGCGAATCACGTCGCGCTGTTCGCCTACTACCTCGTGCTCGATCTGGCCATCATCGCGATCGCGCTGCGCAAGTCGTGGCACGCCTTGAACGTGCTCGGGCTCGTGTTCACGTTCGGCGTCGGTTCGGTCTGGGGCGCGCGCTTCTACTCGCACGAGTACCTGGGCAGCACCGAATCGTTCCTGATCCTGTTCTTCCTGCTGTACCTGACGGTCGCGGCAATTCCGGCGTGGCGCGAAACGCCGTCTTCCGGCGGCTACGTCGACACCGCGATCGTGTTCGGCACGCCGCTGATGGCGTTCGGTCTGCAAGCCGAGTTGTTCCGCGGCGTCGAACCGGTCGCAGCCCATCGCGCCATGGCTGTCTCGGCGCTCGCGGTCTCGGCGATCTACCTGCTGGCCGCGCTCGCGCTTGGCCGCGTTGGCCGGCCCGGGTTGCGCAAACTTGCCAAAGTCTTCATGACGCTCGGGATCATCTTCGCCTCGGCGACGGTTCCGCTCACGCTTGACGGCAGCTGGATGTCGTTCGCGTGGGCGCTCGAGGGCGCAGCGCTCTACTGGGTGGGAGCGCGGCAGGGGCGCGCGCTGCCATGCGTGTTCGGTGCGCTGCTGCAGGTGGTTGCCGGCGTCGGCCTCGTCGCCGACTTGCAGCGCGGGGCGATCGAGCTGCCCATTTTGAATGGCGTCTTCCTCGGCTGCGTCGCTCTCGCCGCCGCCGCGCTGTTCTGCAGCCGCCTCGACGCGCAGCCGCGCCGGACGGCGGCCGATCCTTCCTCCCGATCCACACCCGGTTTGTTCTTCTGGGGGCTCGCCTGGTGGATCACGGGCGGGTTGCACGAGATCGCGGTGCACGCGCCGGACCACGACGTGCTCGGAGCAGCCCTGCTCTTCCTGACGGCCACCTGCGCGGCGCTCGGCTACCTGTCAGGGCGCGGCTGGCCGCTTGCGCGCTTGCCTTCTTCCGCCCTGCTGCCGACGATGGCCGTGATCCTCGCGCTGCAGGCGTTCGAGCATTCGAGCGGCCATCCGCTGGCCAGGCTCGGGGGCGTTGCGTGGCCGGTGGCATTCCTGGTGCACTTCGGCACGCTGCGGGGCGTTCAGGCTGGGAACGGGAGGTCCCGTCTCGCGCACTTCGCGGGCTTCTGGCTGCTTGGCGCAGCGGTGACGTGGGAAGTCGCCTGGGCGATTGGGCAAATCTTCCCGAATCCCGATCCGAATTCAAGCCCGGAGCTCGCGCCGGCCGGCCTGTGGCCAAAGGTCGCGTGGGCGATCCCGCTGTTCTTGCGGGAGCTTCCTGCGCATCCATACTGGCCGTATGCCGCATGGGCGCTCGCACCGGTCATCCTGCTCGCGATCGTCGCCGCCGGTCGCCGCACCTGGTTGGTTGCACGCGATCCGAGCGCCTATCTGTGGACCGGCCCCGGGCCACTCGTCTTCTTCCTGATCCTGTGGACGCTGATCGTCAACCTGATTGCTGACGGCCCTCCGTTCCCCAGGCTCTATGTTCCGCTCCTGAACCCGCTCGACGTCGTACAGATGCTCGCCTTTGCGGTCGTCGTCGTCTGGTGGCGTGCCGTGTGCGCGTCCGGCATCGAAGACCGGCGCGAGTTCCCCTCGACCTGGCCGGTCACCGCGTGGTGCGTCGCGATCTTTTTCTGGGCCAACGCGGTGCTGTTCCGGACCGTGCATCAAATCGACGACGGCGGGTACCGCTTCCGGGCCGCGCTCGATTCGAATCAGGTCCAGATGGCGATTTCGCTGCTCTGGGTTTCGCTGGCGCTCGCGACGATGGTTGTCGGCAGGTGGGTCAGGAATCGCCAGATGTGGATCGTCGGATCGCTGCTGATGGTCGGCGTCGTGGTCAAGCTGATGGCCGTCGAGCTGGTCAGGTCGATCGGCGGTTCGATCAGCGTCGAAAGCGTCATCGCGGGCATTGCCGTCGGTGCCGTGTTGCTTGCCGCCGGCTGGCTCGTGCCGGTGCCGCCGAAGTACGCGGACGAATGATCGGGCCTTAGCCGCTGCAGCGCAGGTGAAGGGAGGATATGGTCATGGCCAAGAACATCGTGTTTTGCGCCGACGGCACCTGGAACGGTCCCGGCCAGGACCTCGACGGCAAGCCGGTTGCCGCGCGGGCGAGCAATGTCCTGAAGCTGTACCGATGGCTGGCCGGCGAGGACCAGGACACGGCGCCCTCCGGGCAGGGCCAGGCCGGGGCGCCTTATGCCGGCGAAGCCGAACGGGTCGAGAAGGATGCGGCCGGCAACGTCGCGCAGGCCGCCAAGTATCTGGACGGCGTCGGCTACGACGACAATCTGCTGGTCAAGGTATTGGGCGGAGCCTTCGGCGCGGGCCTGATCGCGCGAATCGTTCGCGGCTATACGTTCGTCTCGCGCAACTACGTCGCCGGGGATCGAATCTTCGTCGTCGGTTTCAGCCGCGGCGCCTACACCGCGCGCGCCCTCGCCGGCCTGATCATCGACCAGGGACTGCTCGATGCCACCAAGCTCGACCTGAGCGACAAGCAGGCGGCATACAAGCTCGGCTGCGCCGTCTGGCAGCAGCACCAGAAAGTCGTCGCCGGCAAAGGGAAGGCAGGCTTGCTGGACCGCCTCGAGGCGACCCTCTTCAATCTGCCCGGATTCTTCTCTTCACCACCCGACCCCGGTAAACGCATCGCGGGGGTTCCGATCCAGGCCGTGGCCGTCTGGGACACGGTCGGGGCGATGGGGATTCCGCAGTATGACGGCGAGGACCGGCGAGTCGACGCCTTCCGGTTCGCGGATCTCGACCTGAACCCGCGGGTCGCGTACGGCTTCCACGCGGTGTCGCTGGACGAGCAGCGGGTCGACTTCACGCCGACGCTTTGGAACCCGCGCACCAATGTCGTGCAGCGGCTCTTTCCCGGCGCGCACGCCGATATCGGCGGAGGCTACTCGACGGACGGCAGCGAGAGCAGCCTGTCGGACGGCGCCTTGGTGTGGATGCAGCAGCAGCTGGCGTCGCTGCCCGGCGGCGCCGCGGTGCGCTTCGGCGATCCACCCGCAGGCGTGCGTCCGGACGCCTCGGGCGTGGCACACCAGCCGTGGACCTACTCGCCCTACAAGGAGTTGCCGCCCCAGCACGCCAAGGCCAGGGCATTCCCCGATGCGTGGGGCCTGACGCTCGACGGATCGGTGGACGCGCGGCGTGCCGGCGGACCCGTAAAGCCGGATCCAGGGCAGCCGGCACTCGCCTACGGTCCGCAGAACATTCCGAGAGCGTAGAACCTCCCCTCTCCCGCACGCGGGAGAGGGGAGGTCAGATGTTCCACAGCGTCAGGTACTCCATCAACTGCACGCCGCCGAAACTCGTCAGCGGCAGCAGCACCGCCCTGACGAGCGGCTGCTCGGAGTACGGCGCGAAGGCTCCGGACCTCAGCTGACGAATCTGCTCGACCATCGCCTGGACCTGCTCGGCCTTCGCCGCGCCGCCTTCGCCCTGGCCCCTGAGGCTGATGATCTCGTTGTTCAGGCGCCAGACCGCCTTGCGGCGCGACACCTCCGCAGCGCGCCGCAGCAGTACCGCGCAAGCGATCACGATCGCGAATCCTCCGCCGAGCGCGATCAACAGCGGCCTCGCCAGTGTCCAGTTGTCGAACACCGAGCTGCGTGCAAGCAGCATCAGCGAAAGAACGATGAACGGGTAATAGACCAGGCGCGCCACGGCCCGTGTCCGGCGATCGATCAGCCGCATCTCGATCCAACGATCGACGAGCGGACGGTCGACACGCAGCTGGCTCGCGTAGTGCTCGACCGTGCGCCGCGGCCAGCGCGACTCGACGCCTGAACGGCCGTCGTCCCCGCGGCCGGCGGGGCCGGGCCGGGGAAAATCGCGCCGCAACGCGCCGATGAGCTGGATGCAGAGCGCCGTCGCGTCGACCACGAAGAAGATCAACGCAAGCATCGCCAGCACGGCAACGGCGGTCAGGCCGCCGTTGAACACGCGCGCGAACGCGCCGCGATGCGCGTCCTGCGGGAATCCGAGCCACATCCCCATCAGCACCGCGAATCCCATGTACAGCAGCGTCGCTGCCGCAACCCTCAGCAGGCGCGCCCAGGTGCGCCCCTGGTACACGTAGGTCGTCCAGAAGCGGGTTGCCGCCGGAGAAAGCCCGGTCGCCGGATCGTTCACCTCGGGCAGCGACTCGTCGAGGCGGAACGAGAACGCCCGCAGCAGCCTCTTCCACCAGGGCCAGTCCTCGCAGAGCCGGTGGACATCGGCGATCAGCTGCTTGCGCTCGACTTCCCAGCGCAGCTTGACGGCAGTCTCGTCCGCATTCCGATCAAGCGAACGCCAGCTGCGCGCGAGGAACCAGACCGCGAGGCCGAGCGCGACCAGCCTGATGAGCTCGCTCGGCCACAGGCTCACGCCTTCGAACATCGTGATCGGCGTGCCCTCCCCACCCTGCGTCAGCGTCCGCCCGAGGACCGCCCACAGGCCCGGGAGGCTGAGCCAGGTGCACGCGAGCAGCAGGCCGACCACCGTTACGACGGCGATGCGCCGGCCGCGGTGCAATGCGGCGCCGCCCTGAATCCATCCCAGCGCGCGCTGGGCCCGGCCGGTTGCGCCGGCCAGCAGCAGCGCGCCGCCGACCAGCGTTGCGAACGCCAGTCTCAGCGACGAAGCCGACACCGGCGGAACCATCGGCGACGGCTCGGGATGGATCGACGCGCACCCGGCGTCCAGGTCGCATCGCGGCGCGCCGGGCTCGATACCCGCCGGCGCCGGTGCCGCGGGCGGACTGAAATCGAACGCGACGTGCCGGCCGATCTCGAACAGCCGCGGCGCCTCGAGCCACCGGTCGAGACTCGCTTGATCGATCAGGCAGCAACGCGCGTTCTTCTCGTTCTCGATGGCGACCCGCGTCGCGAAGTACAGCGAAGTCTGATAGGAGTCGCGAAACGGCGGTATCGTGCCCTGCAGCTCGCGGCTGAGCGCGAGGCCGAAGCTCGACGCCACGATCAGGCCGCGTGTCCACCGCAGCTGTTGCGGGTGAAGCAGGCGCGCATCGAGCTCGGTCGTGAAGAAAGTCGCCGACGGAAAGAGCGGCTTGAGTGCCTGCAACAGCAGCAGCTTGTCGTAGACGTCGCTGCCCAGGAGACCGATCGCGCCGATGGACTGCGGCGGGTCTCTCTGCTGCAGATCCTCCTGCAGTGCCATCAGTTGTTCCGCCACGCGCCGCAGATAGTCGAGCTGTGCCTGGCCGGCGGCCTGCTCGATCGGGTGCTCGTCGACGGTCGCTCCGGCCGGAGCGGACCCGGCGTCCCGGGATTCGTGTCCCTCGGGAGCGGCCTGGTACTCCGGCTGCTGGCCGTCGAGGCCGCGAAGGTAGGTGAAGCGATGTATCCACCCCGCCCAGCGCTCGATCTCGTCGGGCGAGCACGCGGGCGCGGCCGCGCGGCATCGGGTCAGCTCGCGCATCAACTCGCCGGGAAGGTTGCGGCCATACGAGGTGTCGCGCTCGGAAATCAGCACGACGTGGCGGGGCGCCGAAGCCTCGTGTCCTGCGGTGCCGGTCTCGGCAGGGAACCGCGCGACGGCTTCGCGACGCAGCAGTTCCCGGTACAACGTCTTCGAGATGGCCGAGTCGGTGCCCATCGTTCGAAGGACGACGAAACGCTCTCCCCGCGCGAAGCCCGGCCCGGGCGCGCGTCCGACCGGATCGACGATCCGGTCCGTATCGACGCTCGAGGCGTAGTCATAGAACCTGATCGCGTCGGTGCTGCCTTCGGACTCGGGCCGGCCGGCGCCGCGCGCGGCGTCGGGATCCCGCATACCCGATCCGGCGACCAGATCGCTCAACAGCGCCGACTCGCCGGGCCCGAGGACCGCGATCCGCGACGGCCACCCCGGGCATGACGCCGACAGCTGGTCCTGAAGGGCGCGAATCTTCGAGGCGATGCCCTTCGCGAAGAAATTGCTGTCGAGCCAGAACACCAGGACGCGCGGGGCCGCCTGGCCGGAAGTCTCCGTGGCCGGCGGGGCGGAAGGCCAACGGGCCGGGACGTACTCGCCGAAAGGCGGCTTCTCGGGGCCAGGTCCCGTGGTGGCCCGAGCCGCGGCCGTGCCGCGGGCGCGCACCGACGATTCGTCCCTCGACAGCCATTCGTAGGGGATGAATCCCGGAAGTTGCTCCTGTGTCCCCTGCGGGCGCATTTCCGCGGCAAGCCTTCGGCTCGCACCGGGCTGCGGCTGCGCGGCGGGATCAAGCGGCCGGAAGTAGCCGATGTGTTCGGGGTCGTCGGGAACGAAACCGGCTTCGCTCAACGCGGCGAGCACCGCGTAGCGCGCGCGGCGGCGGTTCTCGGCGTAGTCCGGATAGGGGCCGCCGGGCACCATGGCTCCGATGACGATGGCCGCCGGGTCGTTCGACCTGCAGACGGTCGACGCGAATCTCTCGATGCCGTGCCGGCCTTCGGCGGTCCTCTCGCCCGCGCGACGCGCGTCGGCGTTGGACCCGCTTTCGCCGCGCCGGTGCCGCTCCTCGATTCCTCGCGCCACGGCGCCGAGGGGGTCCTGCCACTGGCGCGCGTCGACGTCCTCCAGCGCCGCATAGCGGGAAACCCTGGCCGCCGCCTCGGTCGGGCGCGCGCCCTTCCAGGGAACCTGCTGAGCCACGAACGCGCCCGCCGCAACGGCGACGATCAACGCCAGGCCGCTGTTGGCGAGGACGCTGGGCTGTTCCCTGGAGTCCGGCATGGTTCGGCTCGTCCGGCTGACCTTTCCGAAACAAGTCCGAACATATTCCGACGCCTGGCTGAACCGTAGCGAAAAATCCTCACTCCGGCTTCCGTATGTTGCGAACCTTTCCCCTTCACGGCGGGAGCGGGCAAGGGCGCCGCGAACTGACTTTCGTCAATCTCTGGCCCGAATTTCGCAACGATTTGCCGCCGGCTTGCCGAATCTCCGGGAACGCGGAGGCTTCCCGCGGTCAAATATCGCAAAGGGTTTCCTATCAGGCAGGTGGCATATGTCCAACATCAACAGCCAATCGTTTCGTTTGTACAGCAACATTCCGTTCGTCGGTCCCCGCGGCGGCAGACTTGGAATGCGCAAGCTGCTGTGGGAGATGGTCGTCGACGTGGCGACCGCCCCCGTGAGGTTCGTGCGCTGGGTCGATGAGAAGCTGGCCGAGATCGAGAGCAGGGAAGACGAGCTGTACCTGGCGAAATCGACGAGCCTCGCCGACCTCGAGCGCCGCATGCGCGAACTCGAGCAGCGCCGCGGTTCGTTCCGCTGAGCTCAGCGCCGCGCGGCGCGATAGAAGTCGACCGTCGCGGCAAGTCCCGCTTCGAAGCCCGTGAAGCCGGGCCCGAAGCGCTCGGCGTATTTCGTGGCGTCGACCCGGTAGGGTCGATCGGTCTGGAACCGCATTTCGACCAGCTCGCCCACGGTCGGCTCCAGCATCCCGATCACCGGCTGCAGCCAGGCCGGGATCGCGCGTACGCGCAGGCCGACGCCGGCGATGCCGGCCGCCTGCTGCAGCAGCTGCCGCAGCGTGCGCGTCGGCGCGTTCGGGACGTGCCAGGCCTGTCCGCAGGCGTCGTCGGGCGCATCGGCCAGCGTCACGATCGCGCGCGCGAAGTCGGGGACGTACGTGAAGTCGTGCGGGTGATCGGGGCCGTACGGCACGAGCGCCGCCTGCCCCGCGAGCAGGCGCGCGACGCCGTAGGCCGACAGCACCGAGGTCGGGACGTCCGGCCCGTAGAAGTCGGAAGCGCGCACCGCGACCACCTGCGCGCGGCCCGCCGCGTGGGCCTGCTGCCACATCCGCGTGATCTGCGCGCGTATCCGCGGCTTGCGCCCGTAATCGGTCAGGGGCATCTCCTCGCGCAACGGCGCCGTCTGCGGGCCGTACATGTAGAGGTTGTCGGCGAACACCAGCCGCGCCCCGGAGGCCTCGCAGGCGGCCAGCATCGCTTGCATGGCCGCAGGCCACGCCGACTCCCAGATCCGCGATTCGTAGGGAAATCCGGCGGCGCAGACCGCGATCTCGCGGTCGTCGCAAACCGCGGACACGGCATCGGGGTTGGTCAGGTCGCAAGGCCTGAAACCCGCTTGCAGCGGCAGGGCCGGCGGCACCTTGCGCTGCGCGACAACCACGTCGTCGCCGCGCGCGAGGAGCTGCGCCGCGACCTCGCGGCCGACGGGTCCATAGCCGAAGACGGCGACGTGTTTCATCGAGCCTCCCCTTAGAGCAGTGGCGTATGCGGCCGCATGCGTGAATGCTAGCGGGCGGGGGGAGCCCGGTGTTCGCCCTCACCCCCGCCCCTCTCCCGCATGCGGGAGAGGGGAGTCATCGTCCCGCAACTTGCCCGCTAGACTTGACCGCATGGCGACCCGTAGCCAGGGCAAGGCCCGCACGACCACGAGCGCGCGCAAGCGACCGGCGCGCGGCAAGCTCGCGCCGCGCAAGGACAGGCGCGGCCTCTCGGCGGAGCAGATCGTGCTGGAGCGGGACGCGCCCGAGATCGCGGCACTCGCGCAGCAGGTCGCCGCGGCCGGCGGCGCGGCGATCGGTGCCTACAGGGAGCCGTTCTCAGGCCGGCCGGTCCTGCTGGCCGCTGTGCCGCTGGAAGCGGTCCAGCCAACGCCTTTCCAGCGTGATCTCTCGCCGACCCACACCCAGCGCCTGGCCGAGAAGATCGAACAGGCCGGGTCGTTCCTCGATCCGCTGATCGTCGTCCGCGGGGACGACGGCAAGCTTTGGACGCCGAACGGCCGCCATCGGCTCGCGGCCGCGAAGCTGCTCGGGCTCAAACAGATCACCGCGCTGGTGTCGCCGGACGAAACCCTGGCCTTCCGCATTCTCGCGCTCAACACCGAGAAGGCGCACAACCTCAAGGACCGCGCGCTCGAGGTCATCAGGATGGCACGCAGCCTGGCCGCGCGCAGCCCACGCGCGAAAGAGACGCAGTACGCCGCCGAGTTCGAGGCTCCCGAGCTGCTGACCCTGGGCATCGTCTACGAGCGCAACCCGCGTTTCGGCGGCGGCGCCTACAGCTCGTTCCTGAAGAAGGTGGATCGCTTCGCGGACCGCTCCTTGCCGGTGAGCCTGCGAAGCCGCGAGGATTGCGCGGCGCGGATCGAGCAGATCGACGCCGAGATCGGGCGCATCGTCGCCGCGCTGCAGGCGCGCGGCTTCAAGTCGCCGTACCTGCGCAACTACGTCGTCGCGCGCGTCAATCCGGTCCGCTTCCAGCGCGCGAAGAAGGGACAGACCGAGGCGGCGATGCCGATCGGGCAGGCGCTGACGCGCATGGCGGCTTCGGCGAGGAAGTTCGACCTCGGATCGGTATCCGCTTCGGACCTTGCCCTCGTCGCCGCAGCAAGCAGCGAACCGGGCTGACGGTGCGCGCGGCCGTGCGCCGATCCGGGCGCCGCCGCAGCCTGCGAGCGCTGGGCCGTCAGGGCTTGAGCCCGCGCGTCCGCCAGGCGCCGACCGCCGCAGCCGCGGCCGTCAGCGCATTAGCGAGAATCTGCTCCCACGAGCCGAGTGTCCACGCGCTCATCATCCAGAGCGCAGCGCTGACAAGCATGATCAGGCGCAGCTGCGCCCCCCTGCTGTAGAACACCGCATAGCTGACGAGTACGGTCGCCGCCGTGGTCGGCACCGAAATCCAGCCCTCCCAGGTCAGCGCGCCGGCGAGCACGGTGATCGCGATGAACAGGCCGCAGCTCTGGCGCCGGATCTGGGGTCCGCGCCGCTCCGCATACGAGGTCGAGGCCTGGCGCCCGGCAGCCACGGCGCTCAGGGCTGCGGCGGTATGAGCGCCCAGCAGCAGGTTGTTCAGCGCCCAGAGCACCGCGGACAGGCCGGTGGTCCGGTTCAAATCGCGGTCCGAGCGGGTGATCAGGGCGCGGAGACTGAGACTCAGCGCGGCAATTCCGGTCGCGTGCGCGAACAGCGAGGTCAACATCCGAATTCGAAGGCGGTTGGGTGGCTTGCGCCTTTGTATAGGCGCTCGCCGCGGTCGTTCGCGCAAAAAGACGCCGGTTTGCCCGGCTACACAAGTGCTGAAACGCCGGGCTCGGAAGGCCGGCGTCCCGCGCGCGCGGTCACCCGGGCGGATAGTCCCGGGCGAGGAGCAGCCGGTCAATGCATCTTCGACGCGGTGTCGAGGCTGCCGCTCGATTTCGGGTAGGTCACCACGCCCCAAGGCGTCTCGAACCCCGGCATCGCGGTGACTTCGCGCGAGGCGACGTCGATCACGCTCAGCGCATTCGACCGGCCGCAGGCGACCAGCGCCTTGGTCCCGTCGGGCGTGAAGCTGAAATGCCAGCACCGCTTGCCGATCGGGATCGAGGCCACGGGCTCGAACGTCGCCGCGTCCAGCACCTGCATGCGCTGGGACCGCGCAGCCGCGATCCACACGTGCTTGCCGCCCGGTTCGAACGCCACCCCGTAGGGACCCTGGCCGGTCGGCACCGCGCGCAGCACCTTGAAGTCGGCGTCCAGGACCAGGAAGTTGTCGGAATTCTCGAGTGTCACGATGTAGAGCTTCCCGTCCGGGGCAACCTTGACGCCGCGCGGGCGCGAGCCGTACGGCGAGACGTCGATCGTCTGCACCGGGCGGCGCGACTCGAGGTCGTAGACGACAACCGTGTTGTCGCCCTCGTTGGTGACGACGAGACGCCGGCCGTCCGGCGTGAATTCCACGCCTTCCGTTTCGAGCGCGGCTTTCATCCGCGCCACGACCGTCCAGTCGGCCAGGTCGATGACCGCGATTTCGGCCGGCTCCGATTTGTCGGCGCCCGCTTTCGGAGGCTCGGGCGCTTTCGACGGTGCCTGCCCGGTCGAGCTCGGTTCGTAGGTCACATAGGCGTAGCGCCCGTCGGGACCGACGCGCAGGAATTCGGTGTTTTCTCCGACCGCGATCCGCCTGACCGCCTTCCCGCTCTCTGTATCGACCACGCTCACGTCGCCGTCGGCCTGGTTTGCCGTCAGCAGGTACCGGCCGTCGGGCGTGACGCCCAGACCGCGGGGATCCTTGCCGACCGGGACCGTCCTGAGTGGCTTGAGCGTGGCCAGGTCGACCACGGTGACGCCCGCCCCCTGGTTCGTCACGTAGGCGACGTTCTGAGGCACGGCGCCCTGAGCGACGCCGGCCATCGCCAGCGCGAGACCGGCACCGCAGGTGACAATTGCAGAACGTTTCATGTTGCGCATGACTCCCGTTTCGGTGGCAGCCGAATCGGCCGGCGCGGAAGCACCGCGCGCCGGCACGATAGCCGAGTTGGGCGATCGGGCGGAGCGTGACCGGAAAACGACCGCGCCCGCCGCGCCGGGGACGCTTCAGTCGCTCCGCCGGGCGATCAAGCCCGACAGCGCCAACGCGCCGAATGCGGCGCCAACGGTGAATGTAGCCCAAGCACCGAAGCGGTCCCACAGCACGCCGGCCACGACGCTCGCAACCAGCATCGCCACGCCGCTCACCAGGTTGAAGAATCCGTAGGCCGTGCCGCGCAGATCGGCCGGCGCGCAGTCGGCGATCATCCGCGCCAGCAGGCCCTGCGTGATCGCCATGTGCGCGCCCCAAAGGCTGATGCCCAGCCAGACCCAGGCCCACGCGGCGCTGTACGCCAGCGCGAGGTCCGCCGCGATGAGGACCACGAGCCCGAGCGCCAGCAGCCGCTTGTGGCTCACGCGGTCCGACAGCTTGCCGAAAGGGTACGCGGCGATCGCGTAGACGACGTTCATGCCGATCAGGACCAGCGGCGTCCATGCGGTCGCCAGCCCGCCGTCGCGCGCGCGCAGGATCAGGAACGCTTCGGAGAACCGTGCCAGCGTGAACACGGCGCCGAGGGTCACCACCGACCAGTAGGCGCCCGGCAGGCGCCGCAGGCTGGCGCGGGCGATCGGGTTGACGCGGCGGCCGGTGGCGGGCGCAACCGGCTCCCGCACGCCGAACGACAGCAGCGCCACGGACAGAAAGCCCGGGATGATCGCGAACCAGAACACGGCACGAAAGTCGTCCGCCCACAACAGCATGAGTCCGATCGCCAGCATCGGGCCGACGAACGCGCCGACGGTGTCGAGCGCCTGCCGCAATCCGAACGCCGCGCCGCGCACGGCCGCGGGAGTGATGTCGGCCACCAGCGCATCGCGCGGCGCGCCCCGCAGCCCCTTGCCGACGCGGTCGATCAGCCTCGCCGCAAGCACCAGGCCCGGGCTGGCCGCGAGCGCGAACAGCGGCTTCGACGCCGCGCCCAGGCCGTAGCCGAGCACGGCGAGGAGCTTGCGCCGGCCCCAGAAGTCGCTCAGCACGCCGGAAAACACCTTGACGATCAGCGCGGTCGCCTCCGCCGCGCCTTCGATCAGGCCGAGCGCCAATGCGCTTGCGCCGAGCGCGCCGACCAGGAATACCGGCAGGAGGCTGTGGATCAGTTCGGACGAGACGTCCATCAGCAGGCTGACGAACCCCAGCACCCAGATGGCCGCCGGGATGCGCGGTCGGCCTGCGGCCGCAGCGCCGTGCGCGGCGGGCGGCGCGACGCTCTTCACGGGTGTTCCGATCCTAAGCCTCGGGCGCCTCGCCCTGCTCCGGGTTGACGACGCCGAAGCGCGCCGGAATCAGGGCGTAGAAGACGCGGATGCCCTCCTGCCGCAGCAGCGCAAGCAAGCGCTGCGCCTCGTCGTCGGTGACGATGAATTCGACTTCGACCGTCTGCGCTCCCGCGAGCTCGAAGAAATGCTCCTCGTGGAGCACATGGTGGCGGCCGAATCCGGCCAGGGCGCGAAATGCCGAGCCGCCGCGAACGCCCATCTTGTTGGCCTGCTCCAGCAACCATTCCCACAGCAGCAAGTGACGATGGCGCTGGTTTTCGCGCAAGTAGAAGCGGAGGAAGGCGCCGTCCATGCTGTGCCCCAGGGAAGTCGATCGACCGGGCGCGGGCCCGCGCAGCCATGCTGGCAAAACGCGGTGCGGCCGTCAATCGACCGCGCGTATCGCGCTGCGCCAGTGGTGCTCGACCACCGGATCGCCGCCGCGGAAGCGGTGCAGGGCATCGACGGCGGCCCGCTGCCATTGTGCCGCTTCCGCGCTCAGCCCGAACAGCATGGAAGCTCGGAGCATGCGGGTGATCCGAAGGTCGTTGTGGGTCGACTGCGCCGCCCAACGCGCGATCCGAGCCGGGTCGCGCCCGGCTTGCACGGCGGCACCGCGGCACTCGAGCCCATAAAAGGCCCCCATGCGCGCCAGCGCCGCGCGGAGGTTCTCGAGCACGACCGGGTCCTGGGCGAGTTGCGCGGCTTGCGCGGGCGTGACGACCGGCGCACCCGGATTCGCCCCGCTGCGCGTGTCGATCGGGAACAGCCATTGGATGAAATCATGCGTGCGCTCGAGCCAGTCGTCGTCGCATCGCAGGATCGCGGCATGCGAACGCCCGCAATCGTCGGTGCCGGTTCCATTAAGGAACGACCGGACCGCGTCAAAGGAGGATCGAGTCAAGCGCGCCTCGCCGTCATCGCCCTACGCTCGTCGTTCGGTACAATCGCCGCCGCTTGGTCCGGGCACGCCGCCGTCGAGCGATACGCCGGTCCGGCGTGTCCCGCCCGTCGAGCGGCGGCAGACTTGAAATCCGCCGGCGCAGCCCACATCTGGCGCGACGGATCCACTTCCGCGGGAATTCACGAATGAAACGATTGCTGCTGGCCTCCCTCGCCTCCATCACCCTGCTGGCGGGCGCGCCGGTGCTGGCCAAGGGCCCGACCGTGCACCAGGTCTACGAAGCGGTCCAGGCCGGACGTCTCGGCGAAGCTCAGTCGATGATGGACCAGGTGCTGCGCGAGCATCCGGACAGCGCGCAGGCGCACTACGTCGAGGCGGAGATCTTAGTCCGGCAGGCCCGCATCGGCGAAGCGGCCGACGAGCTGCGCCGCGCCGAGAAGCTGGCGCCTGGTCTGCCGTTTGCCCGGCCCGAAGCGGTGCAAGAGCTGCGAACCCGCATCGTCGCCGGCGCTTCTTCTCGTCCCGCGCCTGCGCTCGGCCTGCCGCAGGCGCCGTCAGGGTTCCCCTGGGGCGTCGTGCTGGTCGTGCTCGGTGCCGGCCTCGTGATTGCGCTGATCGTGCGCGCCCGGCGCCCGGCGGTCGTCCCCGCGCCGTACTCGCCGTCCGCGCTGCCTGGCGGCCCGGGCGCTCCGATATCGGGCTACGGCGCGCCGACGCCGATGGCGCCGGTCGGCGGCGGTCTCGGTTCCGGAATCATGGGCGGCCTCGTCACCGGCGCCGCGGTGGGCGCCGGCATGGTGGCGGGCGAGGCCCTCGCACACGAGTTGATGGACGGTCACTCACGCGGCCACGAGGCAACGGCGGCGCAGGAGGCATCGCCGGCGCTCGCCGACAACGATCTCGGCGGCCCGGACTTCGGCATCAACGACGCCGGTTCCTGGGACGACGCGGGGATGGGCGGCGGCCAGGACGGCTGGGGCTGATCCGGAGCGCCGCCGTCACGCCGGTGGCAGGTACCGGCACCGGCCGGCATGTCAGGGCAGCGTCACCGCTGCCCGGTAGGTGATCAGCATCTGGGCCAGCTTCGAGAACTGCGGCCCGACGGCCGATTTGACCATGTATCCGGCGATCTGCTCGTGGTACGCCTGGGTCCGGTCGGCGTCGGCACTCGACGTCGTCAGCACGAAAACGACCTCGTCGCGCAACGCCGGGTCCCCGCGCAGCTCGCGCAGGAACTCGAAGCCGTTCATCCGCGGCATATTGAGATCGAGCAGGATCACCCGCGGCTTGCCCACCGGACGAGCGGGATCCTGGCCGCGCAGCGCTGACAGCGCCTGCAGGCCGTCCTCGGCCCAGACGACCGGAAACGACACGGAGTACCGGATCAGGCTGCGCACCACGCCCTCGGCCGAGACATCGTCGTCGTCGACGAGCAGGATCGTCATCCGCGTCGCCGGGGTGCCCGCGGCAGGCCTGTCGTCCGTCGTCATCCCGTCGGTGTTCATCGTGTTCCGCCGCCATCCGTCTCGTCATTGACACGCACGGGGAAGCGCGGCCACCAGAAGCGAAAGCTCGCGCCGCGGCCGTCCCGCACCGGCGAGACGAGTTCGATGCGCCCGCCGTGCACCTCGACCAGCCGCTTGCTCAGCGCAAGGCCGATCCCCGTGCCGCCGCGTTCGGCCGCGGTCAGCGTCTGAAACAGGCGGAACACGCGCTCCCCCGCCGCGGGTGGCACGCCGGGACCGTCGTCGGTCACGCCGAAAGCGCACAGGTCGCCCTCCGCGCGCGCCTCGATCCGAATGCGACCGTTGCCGCGGTCGTGATGCTTGACGGCGTTCGACAGCAGGTTTCTGAGCACGGTCATGAGCGGCGTGCGGGTCGCCTGGAACGGCTCGATCGCCAGCGCCTGCTCGATCTCGAAGCCCTCGGGCAGCGGCTGCATCTCGAGGATGTCGGCGATCATCTCGGTCAGGTCGACCTGCGAGTAGTCGGTCGAAGCGCGACTGGCGCGCGCGTAACGCAGCAGGTCGTCGATCAGGCGCTGCATCCGGTCGATCCGCGTACCGGCCCGCTGCAGGTTGTGCACCACCTTGGGCGGCGCAGGATCGCCCAGATCCTCGCCGATCCACTTGAGCAGATCGGCGACGCCGCGCAGCGGCGACACCAGATCATGCGAGGCGACGTAGGTGAACTCCTGCAGATTGGAGTTGGCCTGCCGCAGTTCGAGCTCGAGGCGCTTTCGCGCGCCGATGTCGTTGACGACCGCGAGCGTCATCATCCGCTCGAGCCAGCGGATGCGGCTCAGGCCGATCTCCACCGGCACCTCCTTGCCGTCCGCGTGCACCGCGGTCAGGTCGCGCCCGCGCCCCATCATGCGCGGGCGGCCTTCGACGTGATAGGCGGCCATCAGCGCCCCGTGCCCGTATCGATAGCGCTCGGGCAGCAGCATGTCGAGCGGTTCGCCCTCCAGCGTTCCCGGCTCGTGGCCGAGCATTGCCGCCAGGACTCGATTCGCGACCACGATCAGGCCGCCGTCGTCGACGATCAGCAGCCCGATCGGCGCGGATTCGAACAGGCCGCGGAATGCCGTTTCGAGCGCCGAACCGCCGCTGCCGTCGCGTGCCGCCGGCGCAAGCGTGCCGCCGGGTCCTGACGTCGGGTTCTCAGGCTCGCCGGGTCTCGGAGCTGCCGCCGGACTGCTCACTCGAAGGCTTCCGGAACTCCAGGGTCGAGTGGTCAGTATGGAATATTGGTTAGCTTATGACTATCGAAATCTCTCGACCTTGTCCCTAATATCGAGAAGGACCCGCACGCGGACAGCAACGGCTGTCGCGAAGAAGCGACGTGCTAGGCTTTACCGATGCACGACACGCCGAACATCAGCGCCATTGCGCACGTGATCCAGCAGGCTGTGGCGCCCGTCTTTTTGCTGACCGGCGTCGGCGCAGTGCTTGGCGTCCTGACCAATCGGCTCGGCCGCATCATCGACCGCTTCCGCACGCTCGAGCAGGTCCCGCAGGACAGGCGCGGCAAACACGGGCCCGAAATGGCCGTGCTGGACGACCGGCGGCGCTGGATCCACGGCGCGATCATTTTCTGCACCGTGTGTGCGCTGCTGGTGTGCATCGTGATCGCGGCGCTGTTCGTCGGCTTCGAGTTCGGCGTCGACCCCTCGCGCACGGTTTCCTACCTGTTCATCACGGCGATGCTCGCCCTGATCACCGGCCTGCTTTGCTTTTTGCGCGAGATCGCGATCGCGACCAAGAACTTCAAGTCGTATTAGCGGCACCGGCGCGAGGCGCCGATCGGGCGAAAGGAGAGGCAATGATCATCACCGTGAGCCGCGACAAGTCCGGTCCGATGAAGCATCGGGTGCGCGTGCGCGATCACGTGCTGACCGTCGACGAAGCGCCGGCAAACGGGGGCGAAGACGCCGGGCCCGACCCGCACGATCTCTACGACTCCGCCCTGGGGGCTTGCAAGGCGCTGACCCTGCTGTGGTATGCGCGGCGCAAGGCGATTCCTGTCGATGACATCCAGGTGACGGTCGAGCGCGACAACACGGCCGAGCAGCAGGGCACGTACCGGCTGCGCGCGCTGCTGTCGGTGACCGGTCCCCTCACCGAAGAGCAACGGCAGGAACTGCTCAGGGTCGCCTCGAAATGTCCGATCCACAAGCTGATGACCCAGGTGACCACCGAGGTCGAGACCGCGTGGAAGTGAGGCGGCCGGCTGCCGCGCGATCACGACGGGCGCCGGCATCGCCAGGAACATGCTGATGCTCGCCGGGTTGCAGCCGCTGCTGCTGTTCGTTCATGTCGCCGGCGTCGTGATCTGGGTCGGCGGCATGTTCTTCGCGTACGTCTGTCTGCGACCTGCGGCGGCCGAGCTGCTCGAGGCGCCGCCGCGCCTGCGCCTGTGGCGGCGCGTCCTTCAGCGCTTCTTCGCGTGGGTCTGGGCCGCCGTGATCCTGATTCCCGCGAGCGGCATCGCGATGATGGCAGCGATCGGCATCGCGGAAGCCCCCGCCTACTGGCGCGCGATGATGGCGGTCGGGTTCGCCATGGTCGCGGTCTACCTCTTCGTCGTACTGGCGCCCTACGCGGCACTCGGGCGTGCGGTCGACGGCGAGGACTGGAAGGCCGCCGGCGCCGCGCTCGGCCGCATCCGGCAGATGGTGGGCGTCAATCTCGTCCTCGGCGCGCTCACGATCGCGATCGCGACGCTGGGACGCTGGTTCGGGTAGCGGAAGGTCGCACGGGGATGACGTCAATTCAGGGCAACGCCAGTAGCATCGTCATGGCCGGGCGCGTCCCGGCCATCCACGTCGGCGCAAGGCGAGGCGTATCTAGCTCACACCGACGTGGACCCCCGGGACAAGCCCGGGGGTGACGCCCACTGGGGATACGGGCCTGGCCGTCGGCTAGCCGTCAGAACTCCACGGGACCGCGCTTGCATACCGTCCGCAGCGCGAAGCTCGACCGAATCCGCGCCACGTTCGGCAGCCGCGACAGGTTCTGCTTGTGCAAGCGCTCGTAGTCCTGCGTGTTCTCCACCGCGACATGCAGCAGGTAGTCGGAGCCGCCCGACATCAGATGGCATTCGAGCACCTCGGGGCACGCGCGCACCGCCTGCTCGAAGGCGTTGAGCGCCTCCTCGCGCTGGCTGTTCAGCGTCACCTCGACGAACACGCTGGTCGGCCGCCCGATCGCGGCCGGGTCGAGCACCGCGACGTAGCGGTCTATCACGCCGGTCTGCTCGAGGCGCTGCACGCGGCGCAGGCAGGCAGAGGGCGACAGGTGGACCTTCTCGGCCAGCGCAGCGTTGGTCAGGCGCCCGTCCTGCTGCAGCAGCTCGAGAATGCTGCGGTCGATGCGATCCAACTCGATCACGGCGCGCCACCCTGATTTCCGGCAGCATTATTGCGCCTGAGCCCGGATCCGCGCAACGATATTGCGGCGGCACTGTCGCGCCGCACCTTCTTCGACAGCCCATTGCGCGCGGTCTTGCCGATACTGCGCCGTCCGGTCGCCGTCGCGGCCGACCACAACAGACGGAGCACGAGATGCTGATCGGCGTCCCCAAGGAGATCAAGGTTCATGAGTACCGGGTCGGCATGACCCCCGGCGCGGTTCGCGATGCAGTGCATCACAACCATTCGGTGCTGGTGCAGGCGGGCGCGGGTGCCGGC
Organism: uncultured Burkholderiaceae bacterium; assembly: GCA_964512305.1. Classification (GTDB taxonomy): domain Bacteria; phylum Pseudomonadota; class Gammaproteobacteria; order Burkholderiales; family Burkholderiaceae_F; genus CAZEIW01. The sequence goes on from CAZEIW010000240.1 coordinate 61,509, forward strand.
ATCGGCTGCGGCGACGAGGCCTACAAGGCCGCCGGCGCGCAGATCGTGGCGGAGGCGAAGGACGTGTTCGCGCGGGCCGAGATGATCGTCAAGGTCAAGGAGCCTCAGCCCGAGGAGTGCCGCATGCTGCGCGCCGGACAGGTGCTGTTCACGTACCTGCACCTGGCGCCCGATCCGCGCCAGGCAGACCTGCTGCTGCAATCAGGCTGCACGGCGATCGCCTATGAAACCATCACCGACGACCGCGGCGGCCTGCCCTTGCTGGCGCCGATGAGCGAGGTGGCCGGCAGAATGGCGATCCAGGTCGGCGCCGTGGCGCTGCAGAAGGCCAATGGCGGCCGCGGCGTTCTGCTGGGCGGCGTGCCGGGCGTGCCGCCGGGGCAGGTCGTGGTGATCGGCGGCGGCGTGGTCGGCACGCACGCTGCAAGGATGGCGGTCGGCCTTGGCGCGCAGGTCACGATCCTCGATCGTTCGATGCCCCGCCTGCGCGAGCTCGACGACCTGTTCGGCGGCCGTGTCGCCACCGAGTTCGCGTCGCTCGACGCGACCGAGCGGGCGGTGCTCGACGCCGATCTGGTGGTGGGCGCCGTGCTGATCCCCGGCGCCGCGGCGCCGAAGCTGATCAAGCGCGCCCAGCTTTCGCAAATGCGGCCGGGTGCCGTGATCGTCGACGTCGCGATCGACCAGGGCGGCTGTTTCGAGACATCGCGCCCGACCACGCATGCGGAACCCACCTACGTCGTCGACGGCATCGTGCACTACTGCGTCGCGAACATGCCCGGCGCGGTGGCGCGCACCTCGACCTTCGCGCTTGCCAACGCCACCCTGCCCTTCACGCTCGCGCTTGCCGGGGGCTGGCGCAAAGCGTGCGCGCAGGATCCGCACCTGCGCGCCGGACTCAACGTGCACGCCGGCAAGATCACGCATCCGGCGGTCGCAGCGGCGCTGGGCAAGCCCTATACGCCGGCGGAGTCCGTTCTAGGCTGAGCATTCTCCCCTCTCCCGCGCTACGCGCGGGTGTGGGGCCGGGGGTGAGGGCGGCCGCCCGAAGCTCCGCTCGCAACCCTCACCCCTGCCCCTCTCCCGCCGTGCGGGAGAGGGGAACACCCGACTGCAGCCGCTTCGCCATCTCGCTGAACACCTCCCGATCGTCGATCACCCGCCGCGCCTTGAAGTCGGTGCGCGGATAGGTGCCGGGCGCCACGACCTCGACCATCGTGCGCAGCCCGAGCATCGTCTGCACCGAGGCCGCCACCCGGTTGCGGAACGCTTCGACAGCCTGCGCTCCCTGCGCGCTCAGCTCCGACGTCGACTCGACCCGCAACAGCAGTTCGTCCATCGTGCCCTCGCGGCTGATCACGATCCGATGCTCGCCGCCGTAGTCGGGCAGCCTGCTCAGCGCGGCGTCGATCTCGCTCGGATAGACGTTCTCGCCGCGGATCGTGAACATGTCGTCGATGCGGCCGAAGATGCCCTGCGGCAGGCTGGGGTAGGTGCGGCCGCATCCGGTCGGCTCGCTCGTCCAGAGCGCGAGGTCGCCCGAGACGAGCCGGATCATCGGCTGCGAGGTGCGCTCGAGATGCGTGTAGACGGGCGTCCCGCGCTGCCCGTACGGCACCCGCTCGAAAGTCTCCGGATCGCAGACCTCCGTGTAGCAGATGTCCTGCCAGCACAACATTCCCGCCGGCGATTCGGCCGAGCCCGCGACGTGCATGAACGGCGACATCTCGGCCATCGATCCGCAGTCGAACACCTTCGCGCCGTACGCGCCGATGATGCGGTCGCGGACCCCCGGCACCGACGCGCCCGGCTCGCCCGAGAAGAACATGCGCCCGATGCCGAAGTCCGCCGGGTTCAAGCCTTCCCTGATCGCGGTTTCGGCGAGATACAGCGCGTAGGACGGCGTCCCGTAGAAGGCATTCGGTCGCATCATGCCCAGCCACTGCACCGCACGCGAGGACATGCCAGGTGCACCAGCGCCGAACGGGAACGCCTTGGCCCCCAGCCGCTCGGCACCGCTCAACGCGCCCCAGCTTCCCATGTAGAGGCTGAAGATCGCGGCGATGAACACGATGTCGCCCGGCCGGATGCCCATGCCCCAGAGCACCCGTGCGTGCGCGTTGGCGATGTTGTTCCAGTCGTCGCGGCCGATCGCGAACGCGGTCGGCCGGCCGGTCGTGCCCGACGTGCCGTGGATGTGGTGCACCTCGCTCCGCTCGACGCACAGGTAGTCGCCGAAAGGCGGCGCGCGGTTCTGGGCGGCACGCAGGTCGGCTTTCGTGATCACCGGGCACCGCCGCTCGAAGTCTTCCAGCGAGTTGATCCGGCTCGGATGGAAACCGGCCTGATCCCATTTGTCGCGGTAGAAAGCGCAGCCGCGATACGCGTAATCGCAGACCTCGCGCAAACGCCGCACGATCGCCCGCTCGCGGTCGCCGGGATCCATGGTTTCCCGCACCGGAAACCAATAGCGGCTGTCGGCGGTCGGGCGGTAGGCGTTGTCATAGCGCGGCGGCCAGGTCCAGGCTTCCATTCGGATCTCTTTCCCGTCTACCACGCTGCCCCCGACTTTCCGAAGTCGTACTCCTTCCGGTAGAACTCGTACCAGTCACGGGTCTGCCGGTCGTCGGGCGAATGCTCGGACAGGTATTTGAGCTCGGCCAGGCACCTGTCGGCGCGAGACGCGTTCAGGTAGAGATCGAATAGTCGCCAGCGGACCGCAGGGTCGTCGGGGACGAGCGCTTCGGCTTTCTCGTACCACTCGATCGCCTTCGTGATCCAGTTCATCTCGAACAGGTACAGATCGCCGAGCGCGACGCGGGCCTGCGCGTCCAGCGGCGCCGCGGCCGCCAGGCTCTCAAGCCGCTTCACCGCCTGATCGAGACCGGTGGCCGCTGCCAGCGGCGGCGGCGTGCCCACCTGGCTGCCGTAGATGGTGCTTGCCGCGTTAGGGATTCGAAGCGATCTCAGCGCCGGGAGGAAGACGTTGTCCGCGTATTTGACGTGGAACTCCACGTCGTCCTCGAACCGGTGGAACCAGGTCCAGGCCTTGGGTTCGTCCACGTACCAAAGATGATCGGTTCCCCGCCGCAGGACGATGGGCAGATTCGAGTGCCCGCCCTGCGGCACGAGCAGCGCCAGTTCGCCCACGTAGAGAAGGTGGTGCGGCCGCGCCGCCTGCAGGAAATCGAAGATCCGCCGTTGTTGCGCCTCGCCACGCGGCACGACGGCCCTGAAGATTCGGCTGCCCTCGGTGAGCAGCGGCAGGCGTGGGTCGCCGATTCCAAGCGCCAGGGACTCCATATAGCGCTGCACCGTGGTCTCCGCGTCCGCCGAAGCGCCGAAGGCACCCAGCTGCGCGTCGGGCAGGTGCCGGATCGCGCGCTCGTATTCGTCGAGCGACCTGCCGTACCCGCCGATCAGCGCCCCTCCACCCCCGGACAGGAATTCGGCGTTGATCCAGCCGGGCTTTGCCGCGGGCGCACCCTGCTCGCGCGATCCGATGCCGCGCAGGTTGGTCGTGATGATCAGCTCGGAGATGAAATCCTGCGGCACTTCGGACAGCATGTACGTCTTCGCAGCCTCCTCCAGCTGTCGGCAGATCACGTCCGGAATCTCGCCTTCGAGCGCGTACGAGACCTCGATCTTCATCAGGTTCTCCTTTGCGCTGTACAGGTACAGGATGCCGCGGCCGTTGCGCCGGGCCCCGACCCTGAACTTCGAGAACATCCCCGCGGCCGTCTCCTCGATGCTCATTCCCGCCGGAAGAGCCGGGAGCAGCACGAGCGCGTTCTCGATTTCCGACTTCTTCTCCGCGAGTTTCAGGCTCATCCGGAAAGCAAGATCGAAGTCGTGAAACGGCGTCTCGTTGATCAGCAGGTACTCCGGCCGCTCGGGCGGGCGCGCCCGCCACTCGATCAGCGCGGCGGCGCCGGCAGCGGCCGCCAGGGCAAGCACGACAATCAGCCGCCGCGTGGCCACGGAGAACGGGACGCAAAGAGTCAGAAGTCGCCGAAGACGCTGGACTTGCTGCCGCTCGCCGAGTAGTTGACCAGGAACGGCTCCATCGACCCCGGATTGAGGCCATAGATCGAACGATCGCGCCCCTGGTTTTTGAGCACGATGACCGGGGTCTCCCGGCCCCCGAAGAGGCGGAAGATGCCTGCCGCGTTCTGGCGCGTGTCGTTGAGCACTACGAACGGATATTCGCTTTCGGCCGGCGAATACAGGCCGAGCTCGAGGCGATTGCGACCACCGGAATCGTAGAAGAAGAGGCCGGGACCGCCGTCTGGCGACATCGCGATCTCCGCGCGCGAGCGGCCATTCGCATCGACTAGCTGGATCCTTCGGGCGGAGATCAGCTCCTGGTGCGTCGTCGCCGCGACGGCAGCCGGTAATCCAGCGCCCGGCGTGCCAACGATCTGCCCGAGGAGCCATGCACCCACGACACCGCCCGCTAGGCCCGATAGGAGGCCCGCAAGATACGCTTTGCCCATGCCCGAGACTCCGCGGCGCGAATCGCCCGATTGCGGACGATTCTAGCGGCCATGTTCAGGATTGGCCGCGCCTGGATTTGGCCGCTGTCTTGCGTGAGGCCTTCGCGGGAAGCGTGCGCACGAA
>CAZEIW010000241.1:0-4052 GCA_964512305.1 uncultured Burkholderiaceae bacterium
GTACCGCGAATTCCAAAAGACCGGCTCGAAGCTGATCCGTTCCGTCATCCTGGGCGCCGCCGCCGTGGCAACCACGCTGGTGCTCGGCTCGGTGCTCCTCCTGGCGGACCACTACAGCGCCGAATTCCAGGTCGCGTCGACGCAGTCGACGACCGTCGCTCAACGGTGATCGAAAGTGGCGTCCCCCTCGCCCGCTCTGCCGCCCTCTCCCGCTCGGCGCCTTTCCCCCTCTCCCGCTTGCGGGAGAGGGCGGGGTGCGAGCGCGGGTAACCCTCACCCCCGGCCCCTCTCCCGCAAGCGGGAGAGGCGAGCTTTAGGGTCGGCGGTCAGAAACTGCTAGCCCGCGACCCCACAACTCCCCCATCGCCCGCCCGAACCGCTCCGCCACCCGCCCCGCGGCTGGATGCACGTGATCCCTGACCTGCCACCGCCCGGCGACCATCACGTCGCGCCACGGCCGGCCTGGGCTGGAGAACACCAGCGCATCGAGCAACTGCGCCTCCGGCACGCCGAGGAGCGATGAGTCCGACCGGTCCACCACCAGCAGGTCTGCGCGCGCGCCGGGCTGCAGTCCCCAGCGCGCGAAGCCGGCCGCCGCGGCGCTGCCTGCGATCAGGCGCGCGAACAGCCGGCCCGCGCTCGAGGGTTCGTTGCGCCCGGCGCTGACATTGCGCCGGCGCCTGACCAGCCGCTGGCCGTACTCGAGCCAGCGCACTTCCTCCCGCCAGCTGCGCGTGACCTGGCTGTCCGAGCCGATCGAGATCGGCGCACCCGAGTCGAGCCAGCCCGGCAGGTCGCACGGCCCGTCGCCGAGGTTGGCCTCGGTCGAAGGGCAGAGCACGACGCCGGCGCCGCTGCGGGCGGCGAGCTCGATCTCGGCGGCGGTCGCGTGCGTCGCGTGAACGAGCTGCCAGCGCCGGTCGAGGCCGCCCTGCGAGAGCCATTCGATCGGCGGCGCGCCGAGCGCGGCGCGGCATTGGGAAACCTCGTCGGCCTGCTCGGCGACGTGGATGTGGATCGGCCCGTCGAAATGCTCGGCGAGCTGCCGCAGGCGGGCGATCGACGCCGGCGCTGCCGCGCGCAGCGAATGGATCGCGAGCCCGGCTCGCACGCCCGGGGAATGATGGGTCGAGATCGCGGCGTGCATCGCCCACACCTGCTGCGCGTCGGCGCGGAAGCGCCGCTGCGCGGGCTCGAGCTCGGCCTGCCCGAACCCGGCCCTTTCGTACAGCGCCGGCAGCAAGGTGATCGGCAGCCCCGCCTCGGCGCCCGCGGCCGCCAGCGCCCAGCTCATCACGAGCGGATCGGGATAGAGCGACCCATCGGGGCGATGCTGCACGTAGTGGAACTCGCACACGTGCGTGTACCCGCCGCGAAGGAGCTCGATGTAGAGCTGGGCCGCGATCGCCTGCAGCAGCTCCGGCTCGATCCTCGACGCGACCTGATACATCCGGTCGCGCCAGCTCCAGAAATCGTCGGTTTCGTGCCCGCGGTAGACCTCGTGGCGCTCGGCCAGCCCGGCAAACGCGCGCTGGAACGCGTGACTGTGCGCGTTCACCAGCCCCGGGAGCGCCGGGCCGGCGAGGCGCTGGGCCTGCGGCGGAGGCGCCGCGACGCCGGCGGCGACATTCGACCACGAGCCGTCGGCGCCGACCTCCAGCAGCACTGCCGGTTGCCAGCCGCCGGGCAGCCAGGCGCTCGGGGCCCAGAGCAGCGGCGCGTCAGGCATCGGCGGGCCGCCACTCGAGCAGCGTTCGCACCAGCGACTGCAGGATAGGCGCCAGGCGCGCGGCGCGCTGGGGGTCGACCCGATAGGGCGGCGCCTCGGCCATGTAGCAGCCCCAGCTCATCTCGAGCTGCACCGCGTGCAGGCCTTCCTGCGGGCGGCCGTAGCGGCGCGTGATGTAGCCGCCTTTGAAGCGGCCGTCGGCGACGAAGGTGAAACCGGGCTGCGCCTGCAGCAGCCTCACCAGCGACGCGCGCAGTTCCGGCGCGCAGCTGGCGCCGTCGGCCGTGCCGAGATTCAGGTCCGGCAGGCGGCCGTCGAACAGCCATGGCAGCTCGGACCTGATGCTGTGGCCGTCGAGCAGCAACGCGCGGCCGTGCAGGTCCTTCAGGCGCGCGAGCTCGCCCTGCAGCGCGTCGTGATAGGGCTGCCAGTACGTGCGCCGCCGGTCTGCGATCTCGGCCGCGCCGGGTGCGGCGCCTTCGCGATACAGCCGCTCGCCCGAGAAGAAGCGGTCGGGGCACAACCCGGTCGTGTTGGCGCCGGCGTACAGCGCGGCGTCGTCCGGCGGGCGATTCAAATCGACCAGGTAGCGCGAATGGCGCGGCACGATCAGGCTCGCGCCGGCTTCGCGCACGAACGCATAGAGCTCGGCCAGGTGCCAGTCGGTGTCTTCGAGCGCCTGTGCGCGCGGCACCATCCGCGACAGGACCGCCTCGGGGATCGCGGTGCCGCAATGCGGCAGGCTGACCAGCAGCGCGCCGCGGCCGCGGCTCAGCTCGAAGACCTGCCCGAAAACTTCTGCCGCGCCGCTCATGGCACCCGCTGCCGGCCGCCGCAGACCACGCGGCGGCACGGGTTGCCGCCGATCCAGTAGGCGAGCTCGACCGGGTGCTCGAGGTCCCACACCGCGAAGTCGGCCCGCAGGCCTTGCGCCAGACGCCCGCGATCGTTCAGCCCCAGCGCGCGCGCCGCATTCACCGTCGTCCCGAGCAGCGCTTCCTCCGGCGTCAGCCGGAACAGCGTGCACGCCATCGCCATCGCCAGGCGCAGCGAAAGCAGGGGCGAGGTGCCCGGGTTGTGATCGGTGGCGACGGCCATCGGCACGCCCGCGCGGCGCAGCATATCGACCGGCGGCACGTGCGTTTCGCGCAGGAAGTGGAACGCGCCGGGCAGCAGCACGGCCACGCAGCCTGCGCCGGCCATCGCGGCGACGCCGTCGGCGCCGAGATGCTCGAGATGGTCGCACGACAGCGCGCGATACGAGGCCGCGAGCGCGGCGCCGCCGCTGTCGCTCAACTGCTCCGCGTGCAGCTTCACCGGCAGCCCGAGCCGTCGCGCCTGATCGAAGACGCGAGCGGTCTGCGCGCGGCTGAACCCGATGCGCTCGCAAAACGCGTCGACCGCGTCGACCAGGCCCTCGGCATGCAGCACCGGCAGCCATTCGCAGACGGCGTCGATGTAGTCGTCGGCGCGTCCCTCGAACTCCGGCGGCAGCGCGTGCGCCGCGAGGCAGGTCGTTCGGACCTCGGCACCGCGCTCCCGCCCGAGGCGGCGCGCGACCTGCAGGCAGCGCCGCTCGTGCTCGAGCGTCAGCCCGTAGCCGGACTTGATCTCGACGGTTGTCACGCCGTCGGCCTGCAGGGCATCGAACCGCGCCGCGGTGGCCGCGAACAGCGCATCCGCACCGGCGGCCCGCGTGGCGGCCACGGTGGAGCGGATGCCGCCGCCCGCCCGCGCGATCTCCTCGTAGCTCGCCCCCTGCAGCCGCTGCTCGAACTCGGCCGCGCGATGACCGCCGTAGACGAGATGGGTATGGGCGTCGATCAGGCCGGGCGTGACCAGCGCGCCGCCGAGGTCATGCTCGAAATCGACGTCCGCCCGGGGTCCGAGGTCTTTCTCGCGCCCCGCCCAGCGCAACCGCTCGCCTTCGACGACCAGGACACCCCGGTCGACCAGTCCCCACGGGTCGGGCCCCGCCAGCGTGGCGAGGCGCGCGTTGCGCCACAGCGTCGAGCCCATGTTCGATGTTAATTTGTCGTGCCCGGTGCGGACAAGTACAGTGCCGTCAATGTCCGCTCGACAGTCGAGGTGCGAGATGCCCGACACCGACCGCCCGAAAGCCGCAACCCCCATCCACGCGCCGCGCGGCAGCGCGCTGACGTGCCGGAACTGGCAGATCGAGGCCGCGTACCGGATGATCCAGAACAACCTGGACCCGGAGGTCGCCGAGGACCCGGACCATCTGGTCGTCTATGGCGGCATCGGCAAGGCCGCGCGCAATTGGGAGTGCTACCACGCGATCCTGTCGACGCTGCGCCGCCTG
>CAZEIW010000242.1:0-12698 GCA_964512305.1 uncultured Burkholderiaceae bacterium
GGATGGCCGGGACAAGCCCGGCCATGACGAAGTTACCGGCAAACCAAAGATGCGGCGTCATCCCCGGCGGCGGCAGGCGTCATCCCCGGGCTCGTCCGGGGCTTGTCCCAGCCATGACGACGTCCGTCCGCCGAAGCCTACGCAGCCGTCGTCTCCTTCCACTCCGCGGTCGGCACGCAGGCACACACCAGGTTGCGGTCGCCGTAGACGTTGTCGATGCGCGCCACGGGCGGCCAGTACTTGTTGCGCTGCCCGTGCGCGGCGGGAAACGCCGCCAGCTGCCGCGAATAAGCGTGCTCCCAGGTGTCGGCGGTCACCATCGCGGCGGTGTGCGGCGCGTTCTTCAGCGGGTTGTCCTCGCGCGACGCACTCCCCTGCTCGATCGAACGGATTTCCTCGCGGATGCCGATCATCGCGTCGATGAAGCGGTCGAGCTCCGCCTTCGACTCCGACTCGGTCGGCTCGACCATCAGCGTCCCGGCAACCGGGAACGACACGGTGGGCGCGTGGAACCCGTAGTCCATCAGCCGCTTGGCGACGTCCTCGGCGGTGACTCCGCTGGTTTCCTTCAGCGGGCGCAGGTCGAGGATGCACTCGTGCGCGACGCAGCCGTTGCGGCCGACGTACAGCACCGGGTAGTGCGCCGACAGGCGGCGCGCGATGTAATTGGCGTTGAGCAGCGCCACCTGGGTCGCGCGCTGCAGGCCCGCGCCGCCCATCATCGTGATGTACATCCAGGCGATCGGCAGGATCGAGGCCGAGCCGAACTCCGCCGCGCTGACCATGCCGACCGGGCTGTTGCCGCCGAGGCCGCCGGGAAGATACGGCGCGAGGTGCGCCTTGACCGCGACCGGCCCCACCCCGGGACCGCCGCCGCCGTGCGGAATGCAGAAGGTCTTGTGCAGGTTCAGGTGCGACACGTCGCTGCCGAACTGCCCGGGCTTCGCGAGGCCGACCAGCGCGTTCAGGTTCGCGCCGTCGGTGTACACCTGCCCGCCGTGCCGGTGCACGATGTCGCAGATCTCGCGGATCGATTCCTCGAACACGCCGTGCGTGGACGGGTAGGTGACCATCAGCGCCGCCAGGCGGTCGGCGTTGGCCTGCGCCTTGGCGGCAAGGTCGGCCAGATCGACGTTGCCGGCGGCGTCGCAGGCGACCACGACCACCTGCATGCCGGTGATGTGCGCCGAGGCCGGGTTGGTGCCGTGCGCGCTCTCGGGAATCAGGCACACCGTGCGCTGCGGCTGGCCGCGCGCGCGGTGGTAGGCGCGGATCGCGAGCAGGCCGGCGAACTCCCCCTGGGCGCCGGAGTTGGGCTGCAGGCTGACCGCGTCGTAGCCGGTGCACTCCGCGAGCATCGCCGCCAGCGTGGAGATCAGCTCGCGATACCCCGCGGTCTGTTCGGCCGGCGCGTGCGGATGGAGGTCGGCGAACTGCGGCCACGTGACCGGGATCATCTCCGCGGTCGCGTTGAGCTTCATCGTGCACGAGCCGAGCGGAATCATGCTGCGGTCGAGCGCGAGGTCGCGGTCGGCGAGCTCGCGCAGGTAGCGCAGCATCGAGGTCTCGGAGTGGTAGCGGCTGAAGACCGGATGCGTCAGGAACTCCGACTGCCGCTGCAACCCGGCCGGCAGCGCGTCGGGCTCCGAGCGTTCGAGCACGGCGAAGTCCAGGCCCGCGCGCGCCGTGGCCCCGAACACCGACCACAGCGCCTCGACATCGGCGCGCGTCGCGGTTTCGTCGAGCGCGATGCCGACGCGGTCGGGCCCGAGCTCGCGCAGGTTGATGTTGCGCGCGCGGGCGGCCGCATGGACCGCCGCGCTGTCGACGCCGGCGACCGTGATCGTGTCGAAGAAGCGGGCCGTCACCGTCAGCCCCGCGATGCGCAGCCCGCCCGCCAGCACGGCGGCCAGGCGATGCACCCGGCGCGCGATCCGTCGCAGCCCGGCGGGGCCGTGGTAGACGGCGTACATCGCCGCGATCACGGCCAGCAGCACCTGCGCGGTGCAGATGTTGGAGGTTGCCTTCTCGCGCCGGATGTGCTGCTCGCGCGTCTGCAGCGCCAGCCGGTACGCGGGCGCGCCGCGCGCGTCGACCGAGACCCCCACCAGCCGTCCGGGCATCGAGCGCTTGTACTCGTCGCGGCACGCGAGGAAGCCCGCGTGCGGTCCGCCGAAGCCGGGCGGCACGCCGAAGCGCTGCGCCGATCCGATCGCGATGTCGGCGCCCCACTCCCCCGGGGGCTTGAGCAGCGTCAGCGCCAGCAGGTCGGCCGCGACCGCGACCAGCGCGCCGCGCGCATGCGCCGCCTGCACCAGCGCGGAATGGTCGCACGCCTCGCCCGTCGACGCCGGATACTGCAGCAGCAGCCCGAACGAATCGGTGTCGCGCGCGGCATCGTCGTCGCCGACGCGGACCTCGATGCCGAGCGGCTCGGCGCGGGTGCGCACGACCGCCACCGTCTGCGGATGGCAGTCCTGCGACACGAAGAAGACGTTCGAGCGGCTGCGGCATGAGCGCCTGGCGAGCGCCATCGCCTCGGCGGCCGCGGTCGCCTCGTCCAGCAGCGAAGCGTTGGCCACCGGCAGGGCTGTCAGGTCCGACACCAGGGTCTGGAAGGTGAGCAGCGCCTCGAGGCGGCCCTGCGAGATCTCGGCCTGGTACGGCGTATACGCGGTGTACCAGGCGGGATTCTCGAGCAGGTTGCGCAGGATGACCTTGGGCAGGCGGGTCCCGTGATAGCCGGTTCCGATGAAGCTGCGGAACACCTGGTTGCGCGCCGCGATTCCCGCCAGCCTGGCGAGCGCGTCCTCCTCCGTCGTCGGCTCGCCCAGCGCGAGGCGGTGCTGCCGCGGCAGCCGGATCGAGGCTGGCACGATCGCCTCCACCATGGCGGCCAGCGACGGCTGCCCGATCGCGGCCAGCATGGCGCCGATCTCGCTGTCGGTCGGGCCTACGTGGCGCGCGGCGAATTCGCCGCCCGACTCGGGATGCACCTGCGGGTCGCGCCGTTCGACGGGGATGGAGTCCATGTCACTTCGACGCTTCGATGTGCGCGCCGTACGCGGCCGCATCGAGGAGCCCCGACAGGCCCGCGGGGTCGGCCGGCTTCAGGCGGAACAGCCAGGCGGCGAACGCGTCCTGGTTGACCGCTTCGGGCGCGTCCTTCACGCCGTCGTTGACGGCGACCACCTCGCCCGCGAGCGGCGCGTAGACGTCGGAGGCCGCCTTGACCGACTCGACGACCGCGCAGGCCTCACCCGCCTGCAGCTGGCGGCCGACCTGCGGCAGTTCGACGTAGACGAGATCGCCGAGCGCGTCCTGCGCGAACTCGGTGATGCCGATCGTCAGCGTGCCGTCGGCCTCGCTGCGCACCCACTCATGCGACTCGGTGTATCTCAGGTTGGCCGGCACGTTCATCGTTTGCTCCGATCACAGGGTTGTTCATTCCGAAACGCTTCGTTTCCGACAGAGCGCCGGTTTCGCGTCGATACCGCCGCCGGCCAGGCACGAGCGGGCTCAGACCAGCGCCTGGCCGTTGCGCACGAACGGATACTTGACCAGCTGCACGCGCGCGGGCTTGCCGCGCAGCTCGACCGTGGCCGCCTCGCCGGGCATGGCCCCGGCGGGCACGCGCGCCAACGCGATCGAGCAGCCGAGCGTCGGCGAGAACGTGCCGCTGGTGATTTCGCCCATCCCGTGCCCGGTCGTCACCGGCAGGTGCGAGCGCAGCACGCCGCCGCGGTCGAGCAATTTGAGTCCCACCATCTTGCGCAGGCCGCCGGCGGCGAGCTGCCGGTCCAGCGCCTCGCGGCCGATGAAGTCGCGCGCGCTCTTCAGATCCACGGTCCAGGCCAGGCCGGACTCGAGCGGCGTCACGGTCTCGTCCATGTCCTGCCCGTAGAGGTTCATGCCGGCCTCCAGGCGCAGCGTGTCGCGCGCGCCCAGGCCGCAGGGCTTGACCCCCAGCACCGACAGCCGCCTCCACAGGCTCACGCCGTGCGCCGCCGGCAGCACGAGCTCGAAGCCGTCCTCGCCGGTGTAGCCGGTGCGTGCGATGAACCAGTCGCCGGCGCCGGCGCCGGTGAACGGCTGCAGCCGCTCGATCAGCATCGAGGCCGCAGGCAGCGCCTGCACCAGCGCCTCCCGCGCCCGCGGCCCCTGGACGGCAATCAGGGCGAGCTCGGGACGCGGCTCGAGCGTGACGTCGAACGCGTAAAGCGCGATGACCTTGCGCATCCACTCGATGTCGCGGTCGGCGGTCGCGGCGTTCACGACCGTCCGGTACGGCGGAATGCCGTTGCCGTTTCGGTAGACGATGAGATCGTCGAGCACGCCGCCCTCGGGGTTCAGCATGCACGTGTACATCGCCTTGTCGCCGGTTAGCTTGGCCGCGTCGTTGGCGAGCAGCCGCCGCAGGAAGTCCAGCACGCCGTGCCCCGACAGGTCGACCGCGCGCATGTGAGAGACGTCGAACATGCCGGCGTCGCGCCGCACCGCGTGGTGCTCGTCGATCTGGGAGCCGTAGTGCAGCGGCATTTCCCAGCCGCCGAAGTCGACCATCTTGGCACCGGCGGCGCGGTGCAGTTCATACAGCGGCGTGCGCTTGAGCATCCCTGGCATCCGAAACAGAGGAACGCGCATCGACGATTCGATGTGCGCCCCTCTGTCCTTTTGCCTGAGAGTTTGGGGCCGGTCGACCGGCCCTTGGCACCTTCGGCTCCGGACCCGAAGTCCGGTCTCTCCAGAGACGCTCGCGCGACGCGATTCCTGGAACCTGAGCGATTACGGGCGTTTGCGCCTTCGGCGGCCGGGCACCCTCAACCGGGGCCCGGCGCTCTCCCGCGTCACCGCTTCGAGCGTGGCTTAAGCATACACGAGCAGCGGCACGGCGCCCTGGCTAGCCGATCAAAGCACCCACTGATCCGGCAGCGCGAAGCCGTTGAAACGGCTCGCGTAGGCGGTCGTGTAGGCGCCCGCGTTCTTGATGAACACGAAATCGCCCTCCTGCAGGTCCTCGGGCAGCATCTCGTCGCGCAGGCAGACGTCGACCGAGTCGCAGGTCGGGCCGGCGACGTTCCAGGCGATCGTCGGCCCGTCGCGGTCGGTATGCAGCGGGTACCGCAAGCCGTCGGTGGTCTCGAACACACCGCCGAACACGCCCGCGTCCCAGGTCATCCAGCGCTTCCCCGCGCGCGTCGCGGTGCCGATGATGCGGACCACGAACCAGCCGGTGTCGGCGACCAGGAAGCGCCCCGGCTCGGCGATCACGCGCACCGTCGACGGGAAGCGCGCCAGTTCCTCCCGCACCACGGCGCCGATCGATTCGATCGACGGGATCGGTTTGGTCAGGCGCACCGGGTAGCCGCCGCCCAGATCGAGCAGGCGCGGATCGAAACCGGCCGCGCGCAGGCGCTCGAACACGGTGTGGGCGCGCTGCAGGCCGACCCTCCAGTTCTCGGGGTTGCGGCACTGGCTGCCCACATGGAAGGTCACGCCCGCGATGTCCAGGCGGAGGCGCCGCGCCTCTTCGATCACCGGGTCGACTTCGTCCAGGCCGAGCCCGAATTTACCCGCCAGCGGCCAGTCGGACCCGATGTTGGGCGCGTCGATGCGCAGATACAGGCAGGCATCGGGCTTGAGCTCGGCGAACTTGCGCAGCTCCTCGACGCTGTCGAATACGAACCATTGCACCCCGCGCTCGGCCGCGTAGGCGATCTGCGCGCGCGACTTCACCGGGTTGCTGTAGAAGATCTCGGCCGCCGGGACGTCGAGCGCGAGCAGCGCGTCGAGCTCTGCCGGCGAGGCGATCTCGAACCCCGCGCCCTCGTCGCGCAGCGCAGCCAGCACGCGCGGATCGGGGTTGGCCTTGACGGCGAAATGCGGCCGCACGCCCGGCAGCGCCGCGGCGAAACGGTGCACCTTGTGCCGGATCAGCGCCGAGTCGACCACCAGCACCGGGCGCTCGTAGCCGCGCTCGGTCAGCGCCTGCCGGACGCGGCCAAGGTCGAGCGCGGTTTCGGCGTGCGTGTCGAGGCGCGCCTCGAACATCGCGCCGGCTTCGATGACCTGGTGGGCCGGGTCGTCGTGGACGGCGGCCGCGCGGTCGCGGCGCACCGACTCCTTCGCCGACAGGCGGGTCGGGCGCCTGCCGTCAGCGGCGGCGCGCCCGAGAGGGGTGGGACGTTGATGGGTCATGGCACATCGTTCCTTGGGTCGACAGACGAATCGAATGGGCAGCCGGGGACCGGCGAGAAACGCTTCCCGTCGCCGACTTCCTCTCGATTGTCATGATGACCTCCTTGATGCGCCTTCGCGCCTGCTGTCTGCCGGTGCTGCCACGCTGACGGCGGGAGCTCGTCCGGTGGCGGGGCCGCATCGATTCGCGCCCTTCGCCGCCGGAAAAGTCGCGGATCATAGGCAGCTAGCGCCGGGGTGTAAAGAGGTTCCACGCCTTTTCTTGACGCAATCCGCGGCCTGGCTCGCCTGGCTGACCTCAGCCCAGCCTTCAGCCCGGCCTCATCGAGCCGGGCGCACCGTCCGGTGCAGAGACATCAGCACGAGGTTGCGCAGGCTGCGCAACAGCATCAGCTCCTCGGGGCCCGGTCCGCGCGGGTCGGTGGCGAAGCGGTCGGCGTAGATGAAGCCCGACACCTGCCCGGGCTGCGCGAGCGCCATCAGCAGGAAGCTGCGCGTGCGGCCGAAATCGCGCTCGAACCAGGCCGGCAGCTGCGCGCGCACCTTCTCGGCGCCGGCATCGCCGATGTACAGGTCGGTCGCGCGCGCGATTGCCGCCGCGAACAGATGGTGTTCGGTGGCGATCGGGAAGTCGAAGCGGGCGCGCGGCTCGCCCAGCATGACGCACGAACGTACCGCGCCGCCGGCGTTGGCGAGCGCCAGCGCGGTGCGCTCGAACCCGAGCCCGGCATGGATCGCCTCGAGCGCGATGCGCACCGCCGGATGGGGCCCGGATGCATCGTGGCCCCGCGTCAGCGCTTCGGTCGCATCGGCCAGCCCGGCCAGCAGCAGCTCGCGCGCGTTGGCCGGCCGCGGGCTGTCCGTGTCCGGCTGCACCGGGGGCCGCGGCGGCGCCTCGAGGCGGACACTATCGATCGGAACCACGGCGGCAGCCACCGGGTTCGCGCTCGGCGCCACTCCGCACGCGCTCTCGAACTCGCGCGTGCGAGCCGCGGCGGCATCGAGCAGGCGCGCAAAGTGCGGCCGGTCGAACGCGAACGCGGGCGTGAAGCGCTCGAGCACGGCATCGAGGGCGGCATCCGGAGCGCCCTCGTCGCTGTGCAGCGCCGTCATGGCCTCGTCGGCGAACTGGGCCGCGACGCGGATCCGGTCGGCCGCCGTGCGGGGCGCGGCAAGGCGGGGCGGCAGGGTCTGGGTGGCCGCCACGATGCGATCCGGCACGTCCCACTGGCGCAACACCGCGCCGGCGATTTCCTCGAAGCTGCAGCCGAGCACGCGCCGGGCGGCGACCGCGATCCCGATCCGCTGCGCGCTCGCCTCGGCGCGCACGCGGGCGAGGAAGTCGGGGGCGAATACCGCGACCATCAGGCGGCCGACGCTGCGGAACATCGCGGCGATGAACGCCTCCTCCGCTTCGACGGCGTCGCCCCCGCCGAGCAGCTCGGCGGCGACGCTTCCGGCGAGCAGCGTGCGGCCGAATTCGGCGCGCAGCATCGCGGCCTGGCGCGGTCCGACCAGACGATCGAGCAGCACCAGCGAGATCGCGAGCGCCCGCACGCGGTTGAAGCCCAGCAGCGTGATCGCGCGGGTCACCGTGGTCACGGGCGGCTGAGCGACCCGGAACGGCAGCGTGTTGGCGACGTGCAGCAGGCGCTGCGTGAGGGCGACGTCGGCGAGCACGGCCTCGGCGAGCGCCGCGATCGCCTCATGGTCGCTGTCGAGCAGGCGCGTGAGCCGGGTCAGCGTGGCGCCGAGCGACGGCAGCCCCGGCTCGGTGCGCAGCGGCGCCAGTACCGTGTCGATCGAGAATGTGGGGGCCGGCCGCTCGGCCGTGGCCTCGCCCTCTGTCATGGCAGTCGCGCAACGAGAGACGGGTCGATCGGGAAAGATTCGGGCCGGCGCGTGGCGACGCCTTGGCCGTGCCGGCCCAGGATAGGGCTGCAGCCGCCTGCGAATGACCGGATTAGCGCGGCTCGCGCCGGGCAATTCGGGCGTCAGGAGCGGCCGGGGCAGGGCCGGCCGGCCGGCTTCGGTGCCGGCCGGACTTCACGTCCGGGGCAGCGTGACTCCTGTCTGGCCCTGGTATTTGCCGCCGCGGTCGCGATACGAGGTTTCGCAGACCTCGTCGGACTCGATGAAGATCACCTGCGCGCAGCCTTCGCGCGCGTAGATCTTGGCGGGCAGTGGCGTCGTGTTCGAGAACTCGAGCGTCACGTGCCCTTCCCATTCGGGCTCGAGCGGCGTGACGTTGACGATGATGCCGCAGCGCGCATACGTGCTCTTGCCCAGGCAGATCGTCAGCACGTTGCGCGGAATCCGGAAGTATTCGATGGTGCGGGCGAGCGCGAACGAGTTGGGCGGGATGATGCACACGTCGCCGCGGAAGTCGACGAAGGAGTTGGGATCGAAGGCCTTGGGGTCGACGATCGTGCTGTTGATGTTGGTGAAGATCTTGAATTCCGCAGCGCAGCGGATGTCGTATCCGTAGCTTGAGGTTCCGTAAGAGACGATTCTCTGGCCATCGACGCTGCGAACCTGCCCGGCTTCGAACGGTTCGATCATTCCCTGCGCCGCCATCCGGCGAATCCAGCGGTCGCTCTTGATCGTCATCGTCGCCTCGCTCGGTTGATGCAGGGGTTGGGGCCGGTTGTACCAAGGGCGGCGGATTTTACGGCACGCGGGTTTTCCCCTGCATTCAGGGCCCAGGCGACGCCCCCAAGACGAAGGTGGGACTTGCGCCGGGATTGATAGTGAGATACAAAACCCTGCCTCCCAGCCGTCGGGACGGGCGACCCTATCAGGAGTAAGGACGGCGGATGGTGCATCGCGCAAGAGCGCCGTGCATGGCATGCGGCCCCGGGGCAGCCGGGTTTCTCATTGGAACTGGAATATGCCTTTGGACTGGACCGCGGTGGAGGAAAGCGGGGCACTCAAGGAATACCGCCCGCGGCGGCCCATGCCGACGGACTGGATTCCGGCTCAACCCGGCGATGGGCTGAAGGACATCGACACGCCCGCGCTGCTGGTCGATCTCGAGAAGTTCGAGGGCAACCTGAAGAAGATGATGACCGCGGCGGCGCGCGCCAAGGTCAGGGTTCGCCCGCACGCCAAGACGCACAAGTGCGCGGAGATCGCCCGCCGCCAGATCGAGGCCGGCGCCGTGGGCGTCTGCTGCCAGAAGCTGGGCGAAGCGGAGGCGATGCTGGCGGGCGACGTCGCCGACGTCCTGATCACCAACGAGATCGTCGGCGAGGCGAAGATGCGCCGCCTCGCGCGCGCCGCTCGCAGCTACGCGCCGGCACGCCTCGGCGTGTGCGTCGACGATCCCGAAGCGGCGCGCCAGCTGGCGTCGATCCTGCGCTCCGAGCAGGCCCGCCTCGACGCCTACATCGAGATCGACGTCGGCCAGAACCGCTGCGGCGTGGCCGACTCGCAGGCCGTGGTCGAGCTCGCGAGGATCCTCGCGACCAGCCCGCAGTTCACGTTCAAGGGGATCCACGCCTACGCCGGCCTCGCGCAGCACCGCCGCGGCGTGCCCGAGCGGCGCGCCGCCGTTGCCCATGCGTCGGTGCGCGCCGCGGTGGCGCGCGACGCGATCCTGGCCGCCGATCTGCCGTGCGAGATCGTCACCGGCTGCGGGACCGGCACTTACCTGTACGACGCGACCAGCGGCGTCTACAACGAGGTGCAGCCCGGCTCTTACGTGTTCATGGACATCGACTACGCGAAGAACGAGCTGGACACCAACGGGCCGAAATTCGAGCATGCGCTGTTCGTGCTGACCACGGTGATGAGCATGAGCGGCGATCGCGCCACGCTCGACGCCGGCCTCAAGGCCTTCTCGACCGACTCCGGCCCGGCGCAGCCCACCTTCGACGGCTGGCGCGTCTGGAATGTCTCCGACGAGCACACCGTGCTCCTGCGCACCGAGGACACGACGCCGATCAAGCTCGGCGACAAGGCGCTGCTGATCCCCGGCCACTGCGACCCGACCGTCAACCTGCACGAGTGGATCGTCGCCACCCGCAAGGGCACGGTCGAGGCGGTGTGGCCCGTGGATGCGCGGGGGAAGATCTACTGAACGGCTGAATCTGCTCGCGCCTTGCCGCATCCGCTCCGGACCTCATTCCCCTCTCCCGCTTGCGGGAGAGGGGTAGGGGTGAGGGGCCAGCGGGGCACCACCCTCACCCCCGGCCCCTCTCCCGCAAGCGGGAGAGGGGAGCGGGAGTTCCAGATCCGCCGGCGCGCGCCAGGATGTGCGCCAGGTCGCTCAGGCTGTCCAGGTTGTGCACCGGCAGGAAGCAATCGACGTGCGGCAGGATCGCGCGGATGCCGCGCGCCTTCGGCTCGAACGCGTCGTAGCGCAACAGAGGATTGAGCCACACCAGGCGCCGGCAGGACTTCGACAGCCGCTCGACCTGAACGCCCAGCTCGCGCGTGTCGCCCTGCTCGAGGCCGTCCGTCATCAGCAGCACCGACGGATTGCCCGAGAGCACGCGCCGCGCCCAGCGCAGGTTGAACTCCTTCAGGCAGTGCGCGATCCGCGTGCCTCCCGACCAGTCGTCGACCGCGCCGACGACGTCGCGCACCGCGACATCGGGGTCGCGCGACCTGAGCTGGCGCGAGATCGGCGTCAGCCGCGTGCCGAACACGAACGAGTCGACACGGCGCTCGGCGTTCGTAACGGCGTGCAGGAAATGCAGGAAGCTGCGCGAATAGCGGCTCACCGAGCCCGAGATGTCGACGATCGCGACCAGCGGCTCGGGGCGCGTGCGGCGGTGCTTGTACGGGAACTCGGCGAGCTCCCCGCCGCGGCGTGCCGACGAGCGCAGCAGCGCGCGCAGGTCGAGCCGCGTGCCGCGGTGCGCGGCGGCGTAGCGCCGCGTCGCCTGGGCGGCGAAGAACGGCTGCAGCTCGGCGATCATGCGCCGGGCGGCCCGCCATTCGGCGGCGGTCATCGTGTCGAAGTCGGCCTTGCGCAGCTGTTCGCGATCGGACCAGCTCAGGTGCGCGTCGATCTCGAGGCGCTCCTCGGCCGGCGGCTCGGCCGGCGCGGTGCGCAGCGGGAACAGCGCCTCCGACAGGCGCCGGTTCGGTGGCGGTTCCGGAACCGCTCCGCCGGCGCGCGCGCCGACCTCGGGCAGCAGCAATCGCAGCATCTGCCCGAGCAGATCGGGATCGCGCCAGAACACGGCGAACGCCTGGTCGAACAGCAGGCGGTGCTCGGCGCGGTCGATCATGCACGCGGCCAGCGTGGCATGAAAATCGGTGCGCGACTCGATCCCGGCCACCCGCAGCGCTGCCAGCGCGAGCAGCACGCGATCGCTGCCGAGCGGCAGGCCGGCGGCCCGCAGCACGCGGCCGAAGTGCACCACGTTTTCCGCCAGGCGGCCGGGCAGCGCCCGGGCCGGGTCGGCGCCGGTCACGCCGGTCATGCCGCCGCCGCGCGTATCCGTTCGACCAGGCGCGCCGCCTCGGAGCCCTGGATGCGCGCGATGTCGTCCTGGTACTTCAGCAGCACGCCGAGCGTGTTGTCGACGACTTCGGGATCGAGCGCCACCGCGTCGAGGGCGAGCAGCGCGCGCGTCCACTCGATCGTTTCCGAGACGCCGGGCAGCTTGTAGAGCTCGATCTCGCGCAGGCCCTGCACGAACGCGACGATCTGGCGGCTGAGGGCCTCGCGGGCTTCCGGCGCCTTGCGGCGCACGATCTCGAACTCGCGCGCGGCGCTCGGGTAGCCGACCCAGTGGTAGATGCAGCGCCGCTTGACCGCATCGTGGATCTCGCGCGTCCGGTTCGACGTGATCACGACGATGGGCACGCGCTCCGCGCGCACGGTCTTCCACTCGGGGATCGTGATCTGGAAATCCGACAGTACCTCGAGCAGATAGGCCTCGAACGGCTCGTCGGTGCGGTCCAGCTCGTCGATCAGCAAGACCGGCGGGACGGGGTGGGGTTGCAGAGCGCGCAGCAGGGGGCGGGCGATCAGGAAGCGCTCGGAGAAGAGGTCGCGGGCGAGTTGCTCGCGGGGACCGGCCGGAGAGGGGAGTGAGGGGCGGGCGGCTTCGGCGAGGCGGATCTCGAGCATCTGCTGCGCGTAGTTCCACTCGTACGCGGCCGCGTTGACGTCCAGGCCCTCGTAGCACTGCAGCCGGATCAGCTCGGCGCCCAGGCCGGTGGCGAGCACCTTGGCGATCTCGGTCTTGCCGGTGCCGGGCTCGCCCTCCAGGAACAGCGGCCGGCCGAGGCGCAGCGCGAGGAAGACCGCGGTGGCGAGCGAGCGATCGGCGACGTACTGCTGGCCGGCCAGCAGGTCGGCGGTTGCGTTGATGGAGGTGGGTATCTGAATCTGGTTTGACATGTATTTGCTCCCCTCTCCCGCTTGCGGGAGAGGGGCCGGGGGTGAGGGAGCGTGCGTGCATCGTGCCACAGCGCGGACCCCCAACCCCCCCCCAATCCCCCGGTGGGGGGGCGGGGCGTTCAAGGGTCCCGCCAGCCCG
>CAZEIW010000243.1:0-13516 GCA_964512305.1 uncultured Burkholderiaceae bacterium
CGGCGGCGCAGGCGGCGCAGCGGCTGCAGCCGCAGCTCGACGCGCCGGCCGCGCAGTTCGGGCAGCCGGGGCAGATCCGCGCACTCAGCCTGCGCCTGTTCGACCGCAGCTTCAGCGTCACCTACCTGCTGCAGTGGGCCGCGATCGGGATCGGCCTGGCGGGCCTGGCGACCACGTTCTCGGCGCAGGCGATCGCGCGCACGCGCGAGTTCGGGATGCTGCGCCATCTCGGGGTCACGCGCGGGCAGATCCTGCTGCTGCTGGCGGCCGAGGCCTCGCTGGTCACGCTGCTGGCGGCCGCGCTGGGCCTGGCCGCGGGACTGGGCATCGCCTGGATCCTGGTCGCCTTCGTCAATCCGCAGTCGTTCCACTGGAGCATGGATCTGCGCATCCCGGGCGCCTCGCTGGCGGCGCTGGCCGCGGTGCTGGTCGCCGCGGCGGCGTTGACCTCGACGCTCGCCGGCCGGCGCGCACTGTCGATCGACGCGGTGCGCGCGGTGAAGGACGACTGGTGAACCCGCTGCGCCGGCGGCTGCTCGCCGCGATGGCGGCGGCGCCCGCGACGGCGGTCGCCCTCGACCGGCAGCCGGGCGGGCCGCGGCCGCTCCAGTTTCCACGCGACTTCGGAGCGCACCCCGACGACCACATCGAATGGTGGTACCTGACCGGGCTGCTCGAGGCGGCGGCCGCGGCAGGGCTGCCGGGAGGGCAACCCGCAGAGCGACTCAGACTGGGCCTCCAGCTCACGTTCTTTCGCGTCCGCCCGGCGATCGACCCCGACAACCCGAGCCGCTTCGCCGCGCATCAGCTCGTGCTGGCGCACGCGGCGCTCGCCGACCCGCGCCGCGGCACTCTGCTGCACGAGGAGCGGATCGCGCGCGCCGGCTTCGGCGTCGCGGCGGTCTCGTCGGCCGATACCGCGGTCGAAGTCGACCGCTGGCGCCTGGCGCGCGACCCCGCGAGCGGCGTCTACCGCGGCAGCGCGCAGGGCGCGCAGTTCGGCTTCGAGCTCACGGCGGCGCCGACACAGCCGCTGCTGCTGCAGGGAGACGGCGGCTACTCGCGCAAGGCTCCGGCGGCGCCCGGCGCGTCGGAGTCGGCGAGCCGTTACTACACCGAGCCGCAGCTCGCGTTGGAGGCCCGCGTGCGGCTCGACGGGGCTGGCGCCGGCGACTGGAGCGGGCGCGCGTGGCTCGACCACGAATGGTCCGGCCGCCTGCTGCCGCCGCAGGCGGCCGGCTGGGATTGGGTCGGATTCAATCTCGACGACGGCGCGGCGTTGACCGCCTTCCGGATCCGCGACGCGGCCGGCGGGACGAGCTACGCCTACGCATCGCTGCGCGCGCCGGGCCGCGCGACCCGGACCTTCGCGCCTTCGCAGGTGCGCTTCGAGCCGCTGCAGCAGTGGGTTTCGCCGCGCACGCGCGCCCGGTACCCGGTCGCCCAGCGCATCACGGCCGGCGAGCGCACGTTCGAGACGCGGCCGCTGATGCCGGACCAGGAGCTCGACGCCCGCGCCAGCAGCGGCCTCGTGTACTGGGAAGGCGCGAGCGATCTGCTCGAAGACGGCCGGGTGGTCGGGAGCGGTTACCTGGAGATGACCGGCTACGCCGGCCCAGCGCCGGGGTCGCTCTGACCTGCAATTTCGCGCGCTCTCCGACGTCTACACTTGCATACGATGAGCGCCGCCGCGATCGAGACTGCTGTCGGCCCGCGCGCGCCGGCGCAACGGCTGGCGCCGCTGCGCGCGCTGATGCCGTTCGTGGCGCCGTACCGGCGCCAGATCGCGCTTGCCCTGCTGTTCCTGCTGCTGGCGGCGGGGGCGACGCTGGCGCTGCCGGCGGCGGTGCGCCAACTGGTCGACCACGGGCTGGGGCTGCAGGCGGGCGTCGGTCTCGGCGAGCGCCTGGTCGCGATCCACGACTACTTCCTGGCGCTGTTCGCCGTCGCGGTGCTGCTGGCGGTGTTCACCGCCGCGCGCTTCTACATGGTGACCTGGATCGGCGAGCGGGTGACCGCGGACCTGCGGCAGGCGGTCTACGCGCACGTGCTGCGCCAGAGTCCGCAGTTCTTCGAAACGCTCAAAACCGGCGAGATCCTGTCCCGCCTGACCGCCGACACCACGGTGATCCAGAACGCGGTCGGATCGAGCATCTCGATGGGCCTTCGCAGCGCGGTGCTGTTCGTCGGCGGCCTGGCGCTGCTGGTGGCGACCAGCCCGCGGCTGATGGTGACGGTGATCGGGATCATCGCGCTGGTGGTGGTGCCGGCGCTGGCGATCGGGCGCCGGGTGCGCAAGCTCTCGCGCGCCAGCCAGGACCGCATCGCCGACACCAGCGGCATCGCCGGCGAAGTGCTCAACGCGATCCCCGTGGTCCAGAGCTTCACCCAGGAAGCGGCCGAAGCGGCGCGCTTCTCGAGCGCCAACGAGCGCGCCTTTTCGACCTCGATCCGCCGCACCGGCACGCGGGCGGCGCTGACCGCGTTCGTGATCACCGGCGTGTTCGGATCGCTGCTCTATGGCCTGCACGACGGCGTGCAGAGCGTGATCGCCGGCCGGATCAGCGCCGGCCAGCTGAGCCAGACCGCCCTTTACATCATGCTGGTCGCCTCCAGCGTCGCGGTGCTGGCCGAGGTCTGGGGCGACCTGCTGCGCGCTTCCGGCGCTACCGAGCGGCTGATGGAACTGCTGGCGACGCGGCCGGCCATTGCCGACCCCGCGCAGCCGGTCGAGCTGCCCGCGGCGCCCGCGCCGCGCGGGGGCGCGGGCGGCGTCACGATCGAGCTGCAGCGCGTGCGCTTCACCTACCCGTCGCGGCCAGGGCGTGTCGTGCTGGACGATCTGTCGCTTTCGATCGAGCCGGGCGCCACGGTCGCGCTGGTCGGGCCTTCGGGCGCCGGCAAGACCACGATCTTCCAGCTCCTGCAGCGCTTCTACGACATCGACGGCGGCGGCCTGCGGATCGACGGCGCCGACGTGCGCGCGCTGCGGCTCGCCGACCTGCGGGCGCGGATCGCCGTGGTGCCGCAGGAGCCCGTGATCTTCTCGGGCAGCGTGCTCGACAACATCCGCTACGGCCGCGCGCAGGCCGACGAGGACGAGGCTCTGGCGGCGGCGCGCGCCGCGCACGTCGACGAGTTCGTGCGCCAGCTGCCCGACCGCTACGCGACCTTCGTCGGCGAGCGCGGCCTGCGCCTGTCGGGCGGGCAGCGCCAGCGCATCGCGGTGGCGCGGGCGATCCTGAAGGACGCGCCGCTGCTGCTGCTCGACGAGGCCACCAGCAGCCTGGACGCCGAAAGCGAGCGTGCGGTGCAGCAGGCGCTCGAGGTCGCGATGCGCGGCCGCACGACGATCGTGATCGCGCACCGCCTCGCCACCGTGCAGCGCGCCGACCGCATCTTCGTGCTCGACCACGGCGCGATCGTCGACCAGGGCACGCACGCGGAACTGGTCGCGCGCGGCGGCCTGTACGCGCGGCTGGCGGCGCTGCAGTTCGCCAGCTCGCTCCCCCCCCCCCCCCAGCGCGGGAGTGGGGTGGGGGTGTGGGGGGCGAGCGTGGCTTCGACGCGCGCCCTCACCCCCGGCCCCTCTCCCGCGAAGCGGGAGAGGGGAGCGTGTGGGATCCCATATACTTTCCCGGTACCCCGAAGCCCCGCGCCGTCGACCCGATGACCACGCCGCATCCTTACGAAGACTTCATGCGCCACGTGTTCGAGCACGGGGTCGAGAAGAGCGACCGTACCGGCACCGGCACGCGCTCCGTGTTCGGCTACCAGATGCGCTTCGACCTCGCGCAGGGCTTCCCGCTGGTCACGACCAAGAAGCTGCACCTGCGCTCGATCATCCACGAGCTGCTGTGGTTCCTGCAGGGCAGCGGCAACGTGCGCTACCTGCGCGAAAATGGCGTGACGATCTGGGACGAATGGGCCGGCGCCGACGGCGAGCTCGGCCCGGTTTACGGCGTGCAGTGGCGCTCGTGGCCCACCCCCGACGGCGGGCACATCGACCAGATCGCGCAGCTGATCGACCGCATCCGCGCCGATCCCGACTCGCGCCGCCTGATCGTGTCGGCATGGAACGTGTCCGACCTGCCCAGGATGCGGCTGCCGCCGTGCCACCTGCTGTTCCAGTTCTACGTCGCCCAGCGGCGCCTGAGCTGCCAGCTCTACCAGCGCAGCTGCGACGTCTTCCTGGGCGTGCCCTTCAACATCGCCAGCTACGCGCTGCTCACGCACATGGTGGCGCAGCAGTGCGACCTCGAGGTGGGCGATTTCGTCTGGACCGGCGGCGACTGCCACATCTACCGCAATCATGTCGACCAGGTGCGCGAACAGCTGTCGCGCGAGCCGTTCCCGCCGCCGCAGCTGCGCATCAAGCGCCGCCCCGCCTCGATCTTCGAATACCGCTACGAGGACTTCGAGATCGCCGGCTACCAGGCGCATCCGGGCATCAAGGCAGAGGTGGCGGTCTAGCGCCAGCGAGCGGCCGCGCGTGCGCAGCGCGCGAAGCCGCGCCGGCTCGCGCGAGGAGAATTCGATGAGTCTTCAGGGAGGGGCCGCAGCGATTTGCGCGGCCGCGATGATCGGCACGGCCTGCATGGCCGCCGGCGCGCAGGGCGGCGCGCAGGAAACCGCGCCGGCGCCGGCCGCCGCGGGCGCGTCCGCGCCGATGAAGGAAGTCCGCGTCGCCGCGGACGCCTTCACGCGTGGCGGGCCGGTGCCTGCCTGGGTCGGGCCGGTCGCGCTTCCCGAGACGGCGAGCAAGCGGCCGATCGTGACCCGCCTGGCGGACTCGCAGTTCCTCATCGGCCCGACCCCGGCGTTCTTCGTGCACCGCGCCGTGCAGTCCAACGATGCGTCGACGCTGAAGAAGATCGGCGAGCTTCAGCTCAATTTCGTGCCGGACTACCAGCGGATCACGCTGCACTTCATCCGCGTGCTGCGCGGAAACGAGACGCTCGACCGGACCTCGTCGGCCAACATCCGTTTCCTGCAGCCGGCCACGGAATTCGAGAACAGCGTGTACACGAGCGCGGTCACGGCCGCGATCGTGCTCGACGACGTCCGGGTCGGCGACACGGTCGAGTTCGCATTCAGCCTCGAGGGCCAGAACCCGGTCTTCGGGAGCCGGTACTTCGAGTCCGCATCGTGGGACAGCGACGATCCGGTCGACCTGCGGCGGGTGGTCTTCACGGCGCCCGAGTCGCGCCGGATCGCCTGGAAGTCGATCGGGGACTCCGGTACGCCGATCCCCGATCCCAAGGTCACGGTCGCCGGCGGCATGCGCACCCTGCGCTTCGAGGGGCGGTCGCTCGAGCCGGTCACGGTCGAGCCCTTCACGCCCAACAGCTATGCGCCGTTCCGCTGGCTCGAGTTCTCCGAGTTCGAGAGCTGGTCCGACGTCGACGCCTGGGCCAGGACCCTGTTCCCGGAGAACCCCGCGTCCTCGCCCGAGTTCCACAAGCTGGTCGAGACGCTGCGCGCCGAGCCGACGCCCGCGGCGCGCGCGTCCGCCGCGCTCGCCTGGCTGCAGCGCGAGATCCGGTACTTCTCGCTCAGCCTCGGGGAGAGCTCGCACCGGCCGGCTTCGCCCGACCTCGTGCTGCAGCGGCGCTTCGGCGACTGCAAGGACAAGGCGTACTTCCTGATCTCGCTGCTCGACGCCATGGGCATCGAAGCGCACCCCGTGCTGATGAGCACGCGCCGCAAGTCGAGACAGGAGCAGCTGCTGCCGAGCCCCGGGATGTTCGACCACGCGATCGTCGAGATCAGGCTCGATGGCAGGGACTACTTCGTCGATCCGACACTGTTCGAGCAGAAGGGGCGGATCGACCGGATCGGGCAGGCGTACGAGGGCGCGCAGGTACTCGTGGTCGCCGCCGGCACGGCCGCACTGACGACGATTCCCGCGGCACCGGAGGAGCTGGCCACCAGCGAACGGCACGACGAGGCGGTGCTGAAGAAGTTCGACGGCGAGGGCGAGCTCGTCTCGACGCAGACCTTCGTCGGACCGGGCGCGGGGCTCATGCGCGCCGTGCTCGCGCGCGCCGAGCGCAAGATGATCGAGAAGGGCATCGAGTCCAGCTTCATCAAGACCTACCCGGGCGCGACGCTCGCCGGACCGGTCGAGATCCAGGACGACACCGAGGCGAACCGCCTGACCGTGACCACGCGGGTGCGGATCCCCGGGTTCGCGCACAAGTCCGGCAAGAACTGGATGCTGCAATTCCGGCCCGAGAACCTGCTGGGCGTCGTCAACCCGCAGATGTCGAGCACCCGGCTCTTCCCGATGAAGGTCCAGGCGTATCCGTACGTCGGCCGCTACTCGTTCGCGCTCGAGCTGCCGGAGGAGGTGTCGGCGATCAAGGACCCGAGCACCGAGCGGGTCTCGAGCGCCTTCTTCGAGTACTCGGTCGCGCGCAGTTTCCGCGGCAGGCGCGCGACGGTCGACATGGAGTTCCACGCTCTCGCGGACGAGGTTCCCGCCGGCAAGGTCGCCGAGTATGCGGCCGACGTGCGCAAGCTGGGCGATCTGGCCGGCTGGTTCGTCCTTGTCACGCCCGACGACCTGAAGAAGCCGGGCTTCCTCGGCATCGGAACCCGGACGCTGCACGACACGCTGGTCGACCGCACGCAGGAGTCGATCGACAAGTACTCGGCGACGATCGAGTCCGGGAAGCTGGGCGGTCTCGACCTCGCCCAAGCCTACTGCGAGCGCGGCGTCGGCTACTACACGTTGGCCGAATTCGACAAGGCGCTGGCGGACGTCAACGAGGCCGTCAGGCTGGCCCCCAACGACGCGGGCATGCTGGCGTGCCGCTCGGACGCGTACTTCGCGACCGGCGACTTCACGCGCGCGCAGACCGACTCCTCGCGCGCTTTGCTGCTGGGCAGCGGCGCGGCGCGGTACTTCATGGAGCGGGGCCAGGCGCGCTTCTACCTGAAGAAGTACGCCGAGGCGGCGGACGATTTCGCGAAGGCGAGCAGCCTGAACGAGGACGCGAGCTCGCGCGCGTATGCCGACCTCTGGGCGGTGTGGACGCACAGCCGCGCGGGCAAGCCGCTGCCCGGCGACATCGCGCGCAGGGCGGCCGAGTCGGCGCGGGGCGACTGGCCGCGGCCGGCGCTGGCGATGCTCACGGGCGACATCACGCCGGAGCAGATGCTCGCGATCGTCGGCCGCAAGACCGGCGACGAGCTTGCGATGACGCAGACCGAAGCCTACTTCGCCCTCGGCCAGCGCTACCTGATGCTGGGCGAGCGGGCGAAGGCGCGCGAGGCGTTCGAGAAGGTCAGGGCACTGGGCGTCGTGCCGTACGTCGAATACATCGCGGCGGCGTTCGAGTTGAAGGACCTCGAGCGCGAGGACCGCTGATCGCCGGACGCCGCCGATGCCGCGCCTCAACCTGATCGTCGCCCGCGCCCGCAACGGCGTCATCGGCCGCGGCGGAACGCTGCCCTGGCGCCTGCCCGAGGAGCTGGCGCACTTCAAGCGGACGACCATGGGCCATCCGATCGTGATGGGGCGCCGCACCTGGGAGTCGATCGGGCGGCCGCTGCCGGGACGGCGAAGCGTCGTCGTCACGCGCGACCCCGACTGGCACGCCGCCGGCGCCGAGCGCGCGGCAAGCCTCGACGACGCGCTCGCGCTGTGCGCCGGCGCCGCCGAGGTGTTCGTGATCGGCGGCGCCGAGCTCTATGCGCAGGCGCTGCCGCGCGCGCAGCGGATGATCGTGACCGAGATCGACGCCGATTTCGAGGGTGATACCTGGTTTCCCGCGCCGGACCCCGCGCGCTGGCGCGAGAGCGGGCGCGACCACCGCCCGCCCGAAGGGGCGCGCGGCTTCAGCCTGGATTTCGTCATCTACGACGCCGTTTGAGAGCCACGAGTTCGAAAACCTAATAGGACCGACCCGATGCCGCACGAAGACTTCCACGTCCACGGACCGCACGACCACGCCATCGACCACGCCGCCGAGCATGGCGGGCCGGACAGCTTCTCCGGCCGCATCGCCGTGATGTCTGCCGTGCTGGCCACGATGGGCGCGCTGATGACCTTCGCCGGCGGCGACACCCAGGCCAAGGCCCAGATCTACAAGAACGAGGCCGCGCTCAAGAAGACGGAGGCGAACGACCTGTGGGCGTACTACCAGGCCAAGGGCAACAAGCAGAACCTGTCGGAGCTCGGCGCGACGCTGGTGACGCAGCAGGACAAGATCGCGTTCTACAAGGCCGAAGCGGAGCGCTACAAGAAGGAGAAGGCCGACATCAAGACCGATGCCGACAAGCTCGAGGCCGAATCGAAGACCTGGAACGAGAGAAGCGAAGTCGAGATGCACCACCACCATCGCTGGGCGCTGGGCGCGACCGCGATGCAGATCGCCATCGCGCTGTCGGCGGTGGCGCTGCTGGCGCGGCGGCAGTGGGTGGTGTACGGCGTGTACGTCGTGGGTGTGATCGGGCTGGTGTGCGGGGGGCTGGGGCTGGCGGGAATCTGAGACTCCCCTCTCCCGCTTCGCGGGAGAGGGGCCGGGGGTGAGGGTGACCGCCGAAGCTCCGGTGCTTACCCTCACCCCTGCCCCTCTCCCGCGAAGCGGGAGAGGGGACTGCGTTCGCGGGAGAGGGGACCGCGGTTTACCTCCCGTACTTCGCCGTAAACCTCGCCATTCCCAACTTGTTGGCGTTGATCATGAACCCGATCAGCGCGGCGCTGGCGTCGTCGGGTACGTCCAGCTTGTCGACCTTCAGCGCGTAGACGGTGAAGTGATAGCGGTGCGGCTTGTCGCCGGGGGGCGGGCAGGCACCGCCAAAGCCGGGCGCGCCGAAGTCGGTGCGCCCCTGCTTCGCGCCCGCCGGCAGCTGCGCGCCCTTGCCGATGCCCTTGTCGAGCCCGGTGGCGCCGGCGGGGATGTCGTACACGACCCAGTGCCACCAGCCGCTGCCGGTCGGCGCGTCCGGGTCGTACACCGTGACCGCGAAGCTCTTGGTGCCGGCGGGCGCCTTCGACCACGCCAGCGCCGGCGAAATGTTGTCCCCGGTGCAGCCGAATCCCGAGAACACCTGGGCCTTCGTGAGCGTGGATCCCGGTGCCACGTCCGGGCTGTGCAGCTCGAACGCGCGGACCGGGACCGCCGCGGCCAGCAGCAGGGAAGACGCAACGACGGGCAATGCAAAACGGCGCATGTTGTTCTCCTGGAAAGGGCGGGGCTACTTCAGCGGCTTGAAGCGCAGCCGGTGCGGGCGGGCGCCCTCTTCGCCGAGGCGCCGCTTCTTGTCCTCCTCGTACTCGTGGTAGTTGCCGGCGAAGAAGGTCCATTGCGAATCGCCTTCGCAAGCCAGGATGTGGCTGGCGATGCGGTCGAGAAACCACCGGTCGTGCGAGATCACGAGCACGCTGCCCGCGAACTCGAGCAGGGCGTCCTCGAGCGCGCGCAGCGTCTCGACGTCGAGGTCGTTGG
Source organism: uncultured Burkholderiaceae bacterium (assembly GCA_964512305.1). GTDB lineage: Bacteria > Pseudomonadota > Gammaproteobacteria > Burkholderiales > Burkholderiaceae_F > CAZEIW01. Next base: position 9,459 of record CAZEIW010000243.1, read on the forward strand.
ACGGCTCGTCGAGCAGCAGCACGTTGCCGCCTGCCGCCAGCGTCGTGGCGAGGTGCAGACGGCCGCGCTCGCCGCCCGACAGCTGGCCGACGATCTTCTGCTGGTCCGCGCCGCGGAAGTTGAAACGGCCGACGTACGCGCGCGAAGGCATCTCGAAGCGGCCGACGGTCAGGACGTCCTGCCCGCCGGAGACCTCCTCCCACACGGTCTTTCCGGCGACGAGCGCGTCGCGCGACTGGTCGACGAACGCGAGCTTGACCGTCGGGCCGATCGCGACCTCGCCGCTGTCGGGGCGCTCGCGGCCGGTGATCATCCGGAACAGCGTCGACTTGCCCGCGCCGTTGGGCCCGATGATGCCGACAATGGCGCCGGCGGGCACCTTGAACGACAGCTTGTCGATCAGCAGGCGGTCGCCGTAGCCCTTGCTCACCTCCTTGAACTCGATCACCTCGGCACCGAGCCGCTCCGCGACCGGGATGAAGATCTCCTGGGTCTCGTTGCGCTTCTGGTATTCGAAGGAGCTCAGCTCCTCGAAGCGAGCCAGCCGGGCCTTGCTCTTGGCCTGCCTCCCCTTCGGGTTCTGGCGCACCCATTCGAGCTCCTGCTTCATCGTCTTGATCCGGGCCGCCTCCTGCTTGGCCTCCTTCTCGAGGCGCTGCTCCTTCTGCTCCAGCCACGAGCTGTAGTTGCCCTGCCACGGAATGCCGTAGCCGCGGTCGAGCTCGAGGATCCACTCGCAGGCGTTGTCGAGAAAATAGCGGTCGTGCGTGATGCCGACCACGGTGCCCGGAAAACGCTGCAGGAACTGCTCCAGCCACTCGACGCTCTCGGCGTCCAGATGGTTGGTCGGCTCGTCGAGCAGCAGCATGTCGGGCTTGGCAAGCAGCAGCCGGCACAGCGCCACGCGCCGCTTCTCGCCGCCGGACAGCCGCTCGATCTTGGCGTCCCACGCGGGCAGCCGCAGCGCGTCGGCGGCGATTTCCAGCTGGTGCTCGAGGTCCGCGCCGCTGGTGGCGATGATGGCCTCGTAGCGGGCCTGCTCGGTGGCGAGCTTGTCGAAGTCGGCGTCGGGCTCCGCATACGCGGCGTAGATCCGCTCGAGCTCGCGGCGCGCCTCGAGCACTTCGCCCAGCCCTTCCTCGACCGCATCGCGCACGGTCCTGGTCGGGTCGAGCTGCGGCTCCTGCGGGAGGTAGCCGATCCGCATGTTCGGCATCGGCACCGCTTCGCCTTCGAAGTTCGGGTCCTCCCCGGCCATGATCCGCAGCAGCGTCGACTTGCCCGAGCCGTTCAAGCCCAGCACGCCGATCTTGGCGCCGGGGAAGAACGAAAGCGAGATGTTCTTCAGGATCTGGCGCTTGGGCGGCACGGTCTTGCCGACGCGCCGCATCGTGTACACGTATTGCATGCTTCACCTTCGTTTCGAAGGCGCGAAGCTTACCGAAGTTGACGGGCGCCGTGCCACCCGCCTACTCCAGCGGCAACCCCACGTAGTTCTCCGCCAGTGAGGTCGACGCCGCACGCGATTGCACGACGTACTCCAGCTGCGACATCTGCAGCCGATGCTGGAACGCGTCCTCGCGGTGGAAGCGGTGCAGCATCGAAGTCATCCACCACGAAAAGTGCTCGGCGCGCCAGACGCGTTTGAGCGCGCGCGCGGAATACGAGTCGAGGAGCTCGGTGCGCCCGGTGCGAACATGCTCGACGATCGACTGCGCCAGCAGGCGCACGTCGGCCACCGCCAGGTTGAGCCCCTTGGCGCCGGTGGGCGGCACGATGTGCGCCGCGTCGCCGGCCAGGAAAAGGCGCCCGTAGCGCATCGGCTCGAGCACGAAGCTGCGCATCGCGATCACGCTCTTCTGGAAGATCGGGCCGCGCGCCTGGTGCCAGCCGTCGTCGCTCGTCAGCCGGGTTTCGAGCTCGTCCCAGATGCGCTCGTCGGGCCACTGGTCGACGCTGTCGTGCGGGTCGCACTGCAGGTACAGGCGCTGGATCTGCGGCGTGCGCGTGCTCACCAGCGCGAAGCCGCTCGGGTGATAGGCGTAGATCAGCTCGTCGGTCGAGCGCGGCGCCTCGACCAGGATTCCGAACCAGCCGAAGGGATACTGGCGCGTGATCTCGGTGCGGAACCGCGACGGGATCGACGGCCGCGAGACGCCGTGGAAACCGTCGCAGCCGGCGACGAAATCGCACTGGAGCTCGCCCAGCGCGCCGGCGGCGTCGCGAAAGCGCAGGCGCGGGGATTCGGTGTCGATGTCGAGCAGCGCGACGTCCTTGACCTCGAAGCGCAGGTCGCCGCCGGTCTCGAGGCGCGCCTGGACCAGATCGCGGATCACCTCGTGCTGCGCGTAGACGGTAATTGCCCGCCCGCCGGTCAGCTCGAGGAGATCAATGCGGTGCGTGCCGCCGTCGAAACGCAGCTTGATGCCATGGTGCACGATGCCTTCGCGCCGCATCCGCGCGCCGATCCCGCAATGGTCGAACAGCTCGGCCGTGCCGTGCTCGAGCACGCCGGCGCGGATCGTCGCTTCGATCTCCTCCCGCGTGCGCGATTCCAGCACCACCGACTCGATCCCGTCGCGGTGCAGCAGGTGCGACAGCAGCAAGCCCGCGGGACCTGCGCCGATGATTCCGACCTGCGTGCGCACGCCCACTCCGAGGCTCAACCCCTCAATTCTTCCCCGGGTCGTGCATGTTCGGAAACTCCTCGAACTCGACGTTGTAGTAGTGGTCGCCCTGCTTCTCGACCCGGCGCGCGTAGACGGTCTGCACGATGTCGCGCGTGGCCGGATCGATCTCGATCGGGCCGCGCGGGCTCGCGAGCTTCAGGCCCTTCAGCGCTTCCATCACCTGGTCGCCGTCGAACTTGCCGCCCAGCTTGGCGACCACCGAGTAGATCGCCGCCGCGCCGTCGTACCCGGCGACCGCCATGAAGTTGGCGCGCTGGGTGCCGCCGCTCACCTCCGCGTACGCCTTGAGGAACCTCTCGTTCTCGGGCGACTTGTGCGCGGCGGAGTAGTGGAACGTCGTGACGATGCCGAGCGCGGCATCGCCCATCGCGTCGATCACGTGGTCGTCGGTGATGTCGCCGGTGGCGATCACGCGGATCCCGGCCTGCCCCAGGCCGCGCTCCTGGAACGCCTTCATGAACGCGATCCCCTGCTCGCCCGCGGGAACGAACACGAACACCGCCTGCGGGTGCGCGTCCTTGATCCGCTGCACGAACGGCGCGAACTCCGGGTTCTTGAGCGGAATGCGGATCGACTCGACGATCGTCCCGCCGGCGGCCTCGAAGGACTTCTTGAACGCCCCCTCGGCGTCGATGCCGGGACCGTAGTCCGAGACCAGCGTCATGACGCTCTTGATCCCGTTCTTCGCGGCCCAGGTTCCGAGCGGCGAGGTGACCTGCGGCAGCGTCATCGAGACGCGCGCGATGTAGGGCGACCGGGTGGTGATGATCGACGTCGCGGCGTTCATCACGATCATCGGCGTCTTCGCCTGGGTCGCGATCGGCGCCACGGCGAGCGCCTCGGGCGTGAGGCCGAAACCGGCCAGGAAGTCGACCTTGTCGCGCACGACGAGCTCGGTCGCCAGGCGCTTGGCGACCTCGGGCTCCGGACCGGTCGTGTCCTTGACGATCAACTGCACCGGCCGGCCCGCGACCTTGTCGCCGTTGAGCGACATGTACGCCTTGATGCCGAGCTCGAATTGCTTGCCGTAGTCCGCGAACGGCCCCGAGAACGGAGCGATCAGTCCGATCTTCAAGGGTTCCTGCGCGAAGACCGGTGTGGCTGCGACCGCAAGCGCGGCCGCCAACGGCAGAATGATCCGCTTCAAGTGGGTCTCCTTGTAGGTTCAGTGCTCGAGGCCGGCGGGCATGCGGTTGGAAAGCATAGCGGCAAACCCGCAGCAAACGACATCCCCGGCGGCTGACGCCATCCTCGGGCGGCGGCACGAGGCGTCATCCCCGGGCGGCGGCAGCAGGCGTCATCCTCGAGCGGCGCAGCAGGCGTCATCCCTTGGCGCGCAGCAGGCGTCATCCCCGGGCTTGTCCCGGG
>CAZEIW010000244.1:0-36321 GCA_964512305.1 uncultured Burkholderiaceae bacterium
TGGCGGAAGGGGTGGGATTCGAACCCACGGTACCGGAAACCGGTACACCGGATTTCGAATCCGGCGCATTCGACCACTCTGCCACCCTTCCGGTCGAGAGCGGCGCAGTTTATCAAACCGGGGCGCGCAGCTCCGTCACCCCGCCCAGGTAGGGCCGCAGCACGGGCGGAATCCCGACCGAACCGTCGGCGCGCTGGAAGTTCTCCAGCACCGCCACGAGCGTGCGTCCCACCGCCAGCCCCGAGCCGTTGAGCGTGTGCACGAATTCGGTCTTCCCCTGCGCGTTCTTGAAGCGCGCCTGCATCCGGCGCGCCTGGAAGGCCTCGCAGTTCGAGACCGACGAGATCTCCCGGTAGGTGTTCTGCGCCGGCAGCCAGACCTCGAGGTCGTAGGTCTTCGCCGACGCGAACCCCATGTCCCCCGTGCACAGCAACACCACCCGGTACGGCAGTTCCAGCTTGCGCAGGATGCTCTCCGCGTTGGCGACCATCTGCTCGTGCGCCTCGTACGAGCGCTCGGGATGCGTGATGCGCACCATCTCGACCTTGTCGAACTGGTGCTGCCGGATCATGCCGCGCGTGTCCTTGCCGTACGATCCGGCTTCCGACCTGAAGCACGGCGTGTGCGCGGTGAGCTTGATCGGCAGGTCGGACTCGGCGAGCACCTGGTCGCGCACGAAGTTGGTCAGCGGCACCTCCGACGTCGGGATCAGGTACATCGGCTCGCCCTCGCCCTCCTGCCCGCCCTTTTTCGCCGCGAACAGATCCTGCTCGAACTTCGGCAGGTTGCCGGTGCCGACCAGCGCCTGCGCGTTGACGACGTACGGCGTGTAGCACTCGGTGTAGCCGTGCTCGCCGGTCTGCACGTCGAGCATGAATTGCGCCAGCGCGCGGTGCAGCCGTGCCACCGGCCCCCTGAGCACCGCGAAGCGCGCGCCCGACAGGCGGGCCCCGGTCTCGAAATCCAACCCGAGCGGCGCGCCGACATCCACGTGGTCCCTGACGGGGAAGTCGAACGAGGCCGGCGCGCCCCAGCGGCGCACCTCGACGTTGTCGTCGCTCGAGCGGCCGGCCGGCACCGCCGCGTGCGGCAGGTTCGGCACGTCGAGCATGACCCGCTGCAGCCGCGCCTGGATCTCGGCCAGTTGCGACTCCAGGCGCTTGACCTGGTCCGGAATCGCGGCCACCTCGGCCATCACCGCGGCGGCGTCCTGGCCCTTGGACTTCAGGGCGCCGATCTGCTTGGACAGCGCATTGCGCCTGGCCTGCAACTCCTCGGTGGCGGTCTGAACGCTCTTGCGCTCGCTCTCGAGCGCGTTGAAGGTCGCGACGTCGAGCTCGAATCCGCGCGTCCGCAGCCTGGCTGCGACGCCGTCGATGTCCTTGCGAAGTTGATTGATGTCGAGCATCGCGGTCCTCTCGGGGGACCGGAATTCTGGCGGCAAGCGCGGCGCGACGCAAGGTCGGCGCCGGGGCACCCCGTCCGGCTACTTGCGCCCGGGCGGGCGGGCGGCTTCGTTGATGCGCCGGAGCTCGGCCAGGCGCTCGGCGATCTTCTGCTCCAGCCCGCGGTCGGTCGGCTGGTACCAGTTTTGCGGCTCGAGGCCTTCCGGCAGGTAGCGCTCGCCGGCGGCGAATCCGCCCTCCTCCTCGTGCGCATAGCGGTAGCCCTCGCCGTAGCCGATGTCCTTCATCAGCTTCGTCGGCGCGTTGCGCAGATGCATCGGCACCGGGCGTGTGCCGTCGGCGGCGACGAAGGCGCGCACCGCATCGAACGCGCGGTAGACGGCGTTGGACTTCGGCGCGACCGCCATATAGACGATCGCCTGCGCCAGCGCCAGCTCGCCTTCGGGGGAACCCAGCCGCTCGTAGGCCTGCGCCGCGTCCAGCGCCAGCTGCAGTGCCCGCGGGTCGGCCAGCCCGATGTCCTCGCTCGCCATCCGGATCGCCCGCCGGGCCACGTACAGCGGATCGGTGCCGCCGTCGAGCATCCGCACCATCCAGTACAGCGCGGCGTCCGGATCGGAGCCGCGCACCGACTTGTGCAACGCCGAGATCTGGTCGTAGAAGTTCTCGCCACCCTTGTCGAAGCGGCGCAGAGTGGCCGGCAGGGTCGCGCGCAGGAAGTCGACGTCGATCGGCCGCCCCGCGCGGCGCGCCGCGGCGGCGGCGATCTCGAGCGCGTTGAGCAGCCGGCGGGCGTCGCCGTCGGCGAGGTCGATCAGCATGCGGCGCGCGGCGGGTTCGACCGGCAGGTCGCCCAGCTGCTCGGTGCGGGCGCGCTCGTGCAGCTGCTCGAGCTCCTCTGTCGATAATGGCTGCAGCACGTAGACGACCGCGCGCGACAGCAACGCGCCCACGACCTCGAACGACGGATTCTCGGTCGTCGCGCCCACGAACACGAACAGCCCGGACTCGACGTGGGGCAGGAAGGCATCCTGCTGCGCCTTGTTGAACCGGTGCACTTCGTCGACGAAGACCACGGTCGGCTTGCCGCTGCGGGCCCGGGTCGCATGCGCGCGCTCGACCGCGTCGCGGATGTCCTTGACGCCCCCGAGCACGGCCGAGATCGCGATGAAGTCCAGGCCGAACGCGTCGGCCATGAGACGCGCCAGCGTGGTCTTGCCGACCCCGGGCGGCCCCCACAGGATCATCGAGTGCGGGCGTCCCGATTCGAAGGCAAGGCGCAGCGGCTTGCCAGGTCCGAGCAGGTGCGCCTGGCCGATCACGTCGGTGAAGCGGCGCGGGCGCATGCGCTCCGCGAGCGGCGCGTCGGGCATGGAGGCGGCGGCGGGGGTGCGGATGTCGCCGAAGAGGTCGGTCATAGGTATGCGCTCGAAGCCGTCATGGCCGGGCTTGCCCCCGCCACCCACGTCGGAGCGGGACGAAGCGCCAGCAGGACGCACCGACGTGGATCCCCGGGACAAGCCCGGGGATGACGCCTGCTACGGAGGACGCCAATAGCATTGTCATGGCCGGGCTTGTCCCGGCCATCCACGTCGGAGCAGGACGAAGCACCCGCAGAGCGCACCGACGTGGATCCCCGGCACAAGCCCGGGGACTAGCCCCGGGGGTGACGCCGTGCATCTTCAAAGGACGGCGCCTATTGATCCTCGAGCACATCCGCACCCTTCGGCGGTTCGAACTTGAACGTATCCGCCGGCAGCGGCGGGTTGCGCTGCACGTGCTCGAACGCGAGGCGCGTCGTCTGACCGAAACTGTCCGACAGCTGCATCGCGGCCGGCAGGCCGTCGCGGAAGCCGATCCGGATCCGCTCGTACGGCGAGTCCTTCGCGCGCGGCAGCGCCAGGATCCAGTCGATGCCGTCGCCCGAACCGTCGTTGGAAACGGTGAAGTCGCGCTCGAAGTCGTTCGACCCGAACAGGATCGACGCCGGCGACGCGGGCAGCGCGCCCTGCAGGCGCTTGACCGTGACCTGGTTCAGGTCCTGGTCGTACAGGTACATCCGCTCGCCGTTGCTGACGATCAGCTGCTTGTACGGCTTCGCATAGACCCAGCGGAACCTCCCGGGGCGCTGGAACTCGAACGTGCCGCTCGAGCGCGGCATCGTCTTCGCACCCGGTTGGCCTACGACCTCCTGCGAAAACTCTCCGCGCGCGCTGTGCGTCGCCGACAGGAATTCCCGCAACTGGTCGATCGGCGCCGCGACGCACGGTGCGCCCGCCAACATCGTCGCGGCGAGCGCGGCGCCGACTCGCCTCACGCCGGCTGCTCCCGGTGCGGGACCAGGATCTCGCGGTTGCCGTTGGCCTGCATCGCCGACACGAGGCCGGCTTTTTCCATGTCTTCGAGCAGACGGGCAGCGCGGTTGTAGCCGATCCGCAGGTGGCGCTGCACCAGCGAGATCGACGCGCGCTTGTTCCTGAGCACGATGTCCACCGCCTGGTCGTACAGCGGATCGGCTTCGCCGCCCTCGCCGCCTTCCGCGGCCGCTTCGATCCCCGGCAGCGCCGCGTCGGGCGCATCCAGCACGCCGTCGAGGTACTGCGGCGCGCCGAGCTTGCGCAGGTATTCCACGACCCGGTGCACCTCGGCATCCGACACGAACGCGCCGTGGACGCGCGTCGGGAGGCCCGTGCCGGCGGCCAGGTACAGCATGTCGCCCTGGCCGAGCAGCGCCTCGGCGCCCATCTGGTCGAGGATGGTGCGCGAATCGACGCGGCTGGAGACCTGGAACGAGATGCGCGTCGGGATGTTGGCCTTGATCAGCCCGGTGATGACGTCCACCGACGGCCGCTGCGTTGCCAGGATCAGGTACATGCCGGCGGCGCGGGCCTTCTGCGCGATGCGGGCGATCAGCTCCTCGACCTTCTTGCCGGTCACCATCATCAGGTCGGCGAGCTCGTCGATCACGACCACGATCACCGGCAGCGTGTCCAGCGGCGCCGCCAGCTGCGGGTCCGGCGCGAACGGGTTGAGGATCGGGCTGCCTGCCTCGCGCGCCTCGACGATCTTCTGGTTGTATCCGCCCAGGCTGCGCACGCCGATCCGGCTCATCAGGCGGTACCGGCGGTCCATCTCGGCGACGCACCAGTTGAGCGAGTGGCCGGCCTCGCGCATGTCGGTCACCACCGGGGCGATCAGGTGCGGGATGCTCTCGTACGCCGACAGCTCGAGCATCTTCGGGTCGATGAGCAGCATCCGCACCTGCGACGGGTCGGCCTTGTACAGGATCGACAGGATCATCGCGTTGATGCCGACCGACTTGCCCGAGCCGGTGGTCCCCGCGACCATCAGGTGCGGCATGCGCGCCAGGTCGACCACCACCGGCTTGCCGCCGATGTCCTTGCCCAGGCCGAGCGTGACGACCGAATGGCTCTCGTTGTAGACCGCCGACCCGAGGATCTCCGACAGCCGGACGACCTGGCGCCGCGGGTTGGGCAGTTCCAGGCCCATCAGGTTCTTGCCCGGAATCGTCTCGACCACCCGGATCGACACCAGCGACAGCGCGCGCGCCAGGTCCTTGGCGAGGTTGACGATCTGAACGCCCTTGACTCCGGTCGCCGGCTCGATCTCGTAACGGGTGATCACCGGCCCCGGGTAGGCAGCGACCACGACCACGTCGACGCCGAAGTCCTTGAGCTTCTTCTCGATCAGGCGCGAGGTGTATTCGAGCGTGTCGGTGGGGACGGCCTCGACGCCGGACTCCTGCTCGTCGAGCAGGTCGAGCGGCGGCAGGCCCGCCTGGCTCATCTCCGAGAAAAGCGGAACCTGGCGCTCCTTCTGCTTGCGCTCCGACGGCGCGACCCGCGCCGCCTGCCGCTCGATGTGCACCGGCGGCGCGTCGTCGATCCGGTCGCGCTCGGCCGCCAGCGACGCCCGCTCCGCCGCCGCCGCCTCGCCGATCGAGCGGTCCTCTTCGGCTTCGCGCGCGGCACGCACCCGATGCACGATCGCCTCGAACCAGGTGCCCACGGTCTCGGCGGCCGCGAGCCACGAAAAGCCGAATCCCAGGCTCGCCCCGATCGCGATGCCCACCAGCAGCGCCACGGTGGCGCCGGTGAAGCCGAGCGCGTCGGCGATCAGCGGTGCCAGCGTCGAGCCAAGGATGCCCCCCGCTTCGCCCGGGAGCGCACTCTTGTGCGAGGCGAGCCGCAAGGCCTCCAGGCTGGTCGCCGCGAGCACCAGCACCACCAGCCCGAGCGCGCGCGCCCAGCGCGGGACCTCGGCACTTCGGTCGCCGATGCCGTGCAGCCGCCGCAGTCCGCGCGCGACCCAGGCCGCGCCGGCGGCGACCCATATGCCGGCGGAAAAGCCGAATACCATGAGAAAGGCGTCGGCGACCCACGCCCCCGCGAGGCCGCCGAGGTTGCGGACCTGCGGCATGGTGAGGGAATGGGTGAAACCGGGATCGCTGCGGTGAAAGGACAGCAGCACCGCGGCCAGGGCGGCCACCGCGACGGCCGCGATGATCCAGCGCGCCTCGGCGAGCAGGCGCGATCCGGGGCCGGCGTCGGTGCCCGCCGAATAGCCGCGGCCGCGCCCGCCGATGCGCCCCTGGGCCCGGCTGTCCGCCAGCCCTTGGGACTCGCGTTCGACTGACATTCGTGGATTATAAGTTTGCGGGCTCCCCGATTCCGAAGCATCCCGGCAACAATGCAACCAAAGGGCCGACCCTCGACGCGCTAGCGCGGGCTGGCCGTACGCGTAATCCCGATCGCCATGGCTGATCTTCCGCCGCCACCCTTGCCGGGCGTGTTCTCGCCCGGCCGGCTGCGCGCGGTGCTCGCGACCCACGATCCGGCGTTGCGCGCACGCCTGCGCTCGCAACTGGCGCGGGTGTGGCCGCAACTGGAGGTCGCGGCGCCCGAGTTCGCGCCGGCCGGCGGTCCGACGGTCGGCGCGGCAGCGACCGGCGAGGCCGCGCAGCTCGCCGGCGCCGCGATCGTGCTCCTCGATACCGGCATTCCAGGCGGCCGAAGCCTGCAGATTGCGCGCGCCGCCAACGGTCGCAGTCACCTCGTGTTCGTCATCGACGACGACGCGCGGGCGGTACGGGCACTTGAATCCGGCGATTTCGACTTCATGCTTAAGCCTGTATCTGCCGAGCGCGTGTTCGCGACGGCGTACCTGCTGCAGGCGCGGCTCCTAGCCCCGCTGCGGCGGGTCGACCCGCTGCTGGAGCCGGACTGCGCCGCCGCGTTGTTCCGCGGGCCGTCGCCTTAGCGCGGCGCGCAGCGAGCGGGTCGCTCCCTATAATCCCGGATCGACCGAACGGCATAACCTTAGGATGAGATGATGGCCGCGAAGCATGCGAAGGTCCTGATCCTCGGCTCCGGCCCGGCCGGGTACACGGCGGCCGTCTACGCTGCCCGCGCCAACCTGAAGCCCCTCCTGGTGACCGGTCTCGCGCAGGGGGGGCAGCTGATGACCACGACGGACGTGGACAACTGGCCCGCCGACGCCGACGGGGTGCAGGGTCCCGACCTGATGGAGCGCTTCCTCAAGCATGCGCAGCGGTTCGACACCGAGATCGCGATCGACCAGATCCAGCGCGTGCACCTCGATGCCCGGCCGTTCCGGCTGTTCGGCGACGTCGACGAGTACACGTGCGACGCGCTGATCGTTGCCACCGGCGCCTCGGCCCAATACCTCGGGCTGCCGTCCGAGCAGGCCTTCATGGGGCGCGGCGTGTCCGGCTGCGCCACTTGCGACGGCTTCTTCTTCCGCGGCCAGGACGTGTGCGTCGTGGGCGGCGGCAACACCGCGGTCGAAGAGGCGCTGTACCTGGCGAATATCGCCCGCGTCGTGCACCTGATCCACCGGCGCGACCGGTTCCGCGCCGAGCCGATCCTGGTGGACAAGCTGATGCGGCACGCCAAGGACGGCAAGGTCGAGTTGCATTTGTGGCATCAACTCGACGAGGTGCTGGGCGACGAAAACGGCGTCACCGGCGTGCGGGTGCGCGACGTTCGCAGCGGCGCCAGGCGCGAGCTGAGCCTTTCGGGGTGCTTCATCGCGATCGGCCACCGGCCCAATACGGAGATCTTCCAGGGGCAGCTCGAGATGGTGAACGGCTACATCGTCACCCGCAACGGCACGGACGGGATGGCGACGATGACCAGCGTGCCGGGCGTGTTTGCGGCCGGCGACGTGCAGGACCATATCTACCGGCAGGCGGTGACGTCGGCCGGAACCGGCTGCATGGCGGCGCTCGACGCCCAGCGCTGGCTCGAGGCCGAAAGCGGCCAGCCCGCCCGGCCTGCCGCGGCCGCGGTCGCCGCGTAGAGGCGGGCAGGCCGGGGCGGTCGCCGTGGCCGAACGCTTCAAGCGGCTGGGCGATCTGGCCTCGTTGCGCGAACGCCTGGCGGTGAAGGCCCAGGCCGAGCGCCTCGCGCGCACAGAGCGCGCGCGCGTCGTGCGCCGCCAGGCGCAGGACTCGGCGCTACTCGACGACGCGATGCAGGGCGTGACGCCGCTCGCGCCGAGCGGCCGCCGGCGGGCGGCGGCGGTCCCGCGCGCACCGGTGGCGCACCAGCGGCAGCGCGACGATCGCGCCGCCCTCGCCGAATCGGTTTCGGAGGAGATCGACATCGAGACCCTGCTGGATACCGACGACACGCTGTCCTACCGGCGTGCCGGGGTCGGGCAGGATGCGCTGCGCAGGCTCCGGCGCGGGCACTGGGTGATCCAGGACCAGCTCGACCTGCACGGCCACCGGGTCGACGAGGCGCGCCTGGCCTTGGGCCAGTTCGTGCGCGAGGCGTGGCGCCGCGGGCTGCGCTGCGTGCGCGTGATTCACGGCAAGGGGCTGGGCTCCAAGGACCGCGAACCGGTGCTCAAAAGCCGCGTGCGCCGCTGGCTGGCGCAGCGCGACGAAGTGCTGGCGTTCTGCCAAGCCCGCCCCGCCGAGGGCGGCGCCGGCGCGCTGGTGGTCCTGCTACGGCCAGGCGCAATTACCGAGCGCTAAGGGTCCCCTCTCCCGCTTGCGGGAGAGGGGTAGGGGTGAGGGTTTGCCAGCGCAGCCGAGGCCGCGGCCGACATCTGCCCGTCAGACCGCGCTTTCGCCGGTCTCGCCGGTGCGGATCCGGACCACGTGCTCGACTTCGCGCACGAAGATCTTGCCATCGCCGATCTTGCCGGTGCGCGCCGCGCGCGTGATGGCATCGATCGCGCGCTCGACCATCGCGTCGGCAACCACCGCCTCGACCTTGATCTTGGGCAGGAAGTCGACGACGTACTCCGCGCCGCGATAAAGCTCGGTGTGTCCTTTCTGCCGCCCGAAGCCCTTGACGTCGGTGACGGTCAGCCCGGACACGCCGACGTCGGCGAGCGCCTCGCGCACTTCATCCAGCTTGAACGGCTTCACGATTGCGGTGATCAGTTTCACTGGCCCCTCCCGGCGAATGTGGCAATCTTACCCGCCTCGGACTCGTGCCGGGCCGGCGCCGGCAACTCGTCCTCGTGGAACCGGTTGGTGATCGGGTAGCGCCAGTCGCGCCCGAAGCCGCGGTGCGTGACCCGGATGCCGACCGGCGCCTGGCGTCGCTTGTATTCGTTGGCGCGGATCAGCCGCACGACCCGCCGCACATCGGCCTCCGCGTAGCCGGCGGCGACGATCTCGCCGACGCTTGCGCCCTGCTCCATGTAGAGCTCGATCACGGCGTCGAGCACCTCGTACGGCGGCAGCGAGTCCTGGTCGGTCTGGTTCGCCCGCAGCTCGGCACTCGGCGCCCGCTCCAGGATGCGCTTGGGGATCACGTCCGACAGCCCATTGCGATAGCGGGCCAGCCGGTAGACCAGCGTCTTCAGGATGTCCTTGATCACCGCGAAGCCGCCTGCCATGTCGCCGTACAGCGTGCAGTAGCCCACGGCCATCTCGCTCTTGTTGCCGGTCGTGAGGACGATCGAACCGGTCTTGTTCGACAGCGCCATCAACAGCGTGCCCCGCACGCGCGCCTGGATGTTCTCCTCGGCCGTGTCCCACGGCAGTCCGCGGAAATCGGGAGCGAGCGCCCCGAGCAGCGCGTCGAAGGCCGGCTTGATCGACAGTTCCTGATAGCGCGTCCCGAGGCGCGCCGCCATCTCGCGCGCATCGAGCCGCGAGATGTCGGCCGTGAACTGCGAGCGCATCATCACCGCGCGCACCCGCCCGGCCCCCAGGGCGTCGTGCGCGAGCGCGAGCGTCAGCGCGGAGTCGACCCCGCCGCTCAGGCCGATGATCGCGCCCGGGAAGCCGTTCTTGTCGAGATAGTCGCGCAGTCCCAGCTTGAGCGCCGCATAGGCCTGGGCCTCGATCGACCCCTGGGGGTCGCAGCGGCCCGGCTGCGGCACGCCGTCGACCAGGTCGACCAGCAGCAGATCCTCCTCGAATTCGCGCGCCATCGCGACGAGCTTCCCGCCGCCGTCGAGCGCGAAGGACCCGCCGTCGAACACCAGCTCGTCCTGGCCGCCGACCAGGTTGGCGTAGATCAGCGCGAGACCGAAACGGCTGACGTTGCGGCGCATGACCTCGATGCGCTGGGCCTGCTTGCCGAGATGGAACGGCGAGCCGTTGGGGATCAGAAGGACCTGCGCGCCGGCGGCGGCAGCGCACTCGGGCGCGTACGAGAACCAGGTGTCCTCGCAGATGTTGACGCCGAAGCGGGTGCCGTGCACCTCGAACACGAACGGGCGGTTGTCCGGCGTGAAGTAGCGCTGCTCGTCGAAAACGTCGTAGTTGGGCAGGTCGTGCTTGCAGTAGGTGCCGTGCACGACGCCGCGGGCGAGCAGCGATGCCGCGTTGAAGCGCTGACCTTCGCGCGCCAGCGGGTGGCCGACCACGACCTTGAGCTCGGGAAACCGCTGCAGCTCGGCCGCAAGGCGGGTCAGCGCCTCGTCGGCGGCAACGTAGAATGCGCGCCGCAGCAGCAGGTCTTCCGGCGGATAGCCGGACAGCGAGAGCTCCGGCGTCAGAAGCAGGTCGGCACCCGCGGCGGCCGCGCGTTCGGCGGCGTCGAGAATGCGCCTGATATTGCCTTCGAAGTCTCCGACCGTGCAATTGATCTGCGCGACCGCGACGCGAACGTGCGAACTCATCGACCCGAGGGGAACCGCCACCGTTGAAACCGCACGGCCATTATCGCATGCGTCTGCTCGCGCGCATGGACGAGATCGGCCGCGAGGCGTGGAACCGGCTGCTCGCCGAGGACCGCGACGCGACGCCGTTCATCGGCTACGACTTCCTGCATGCGCTGCATGAGAGCCATTGCGCGGTTCCGCGCACCGGTTGGGCCCCGCGCATGCTCTGCCTGTGGGAGGGTCCGGACGCTTCGGGACGCGAGCGGCTGGCTGGCGCGGTGCCCCTTTATCTGAAGTCGCATTCGTACGGCGAATACGTGTTCGACTGGTCGTGGGCCGATGCGCATGCCCGGCAGGGTCTGGCCTATTACCCGAAGTGGCTCGCGGCGGTGCCGTTCACGCCGGTCCCGGGCAGCCGCCTGATCGCGGCCGACGACGGGTCTCGGCGGGCGCTTGCCGCCGCGCTGGCCGGCACCGCGCAGGAGTCCGGCCTGTCGTCGCTGCACGTGCTGCTGCTGCCGCAGGCGCAGGCGCAGATGCTCGCCGAGCAGGGACTGCTGGTGCGACGGGGTGTGCAGTTCCACTGGCGCAACGCGGGATACGCCGACTTCGAGCAGTTCCTTGGCGCCCTGACCCAGGTCAAGCGCAAGAAGATCCGCGCCGAGCGGCGCAAGGTCGCCCAGGCCGGTGTGCGCCTGGAGCGGCTCGTCGGCGACGAGATCACGGAATCCGACTGGCGCTTCTTCGACCGCTGCTACCGCAACACGTACGCCGAGCACGGGTCGACGCCTTACCTGAGCCTGCAGTTCTTCCTGGCGCTCGCGCGCTCGATGCCCGGGCAGCTGCTGCTGGTCAAGGCGCTGCGAGGCACGCGGCCGGTCGCGACCGCACTGGCGATCTTCGACCCCAACCCCGGGCGCGGCGCGCTATACGGCCGCTACTGGGGCGCGATCGAACGCGTCGACTGCCTGCATTTCGAGTGCTGCTACTACCAGCTGATCGAGTTCGCGATCGAGCGGCGGCTCGCCGTCTTCGAGGGCGGCGCGCAGGGCGCGCACAAGCTCGCGCGCGGACTCGACCCGGTAGAGACGTGCTCGGCGCACTGGATCGCCGAGCCGAAGCTGCGCGCGGCGATCGAGCGCGCGGTGCTGCGGGAAGCGCAGGATGTCGCGCAGGCGATCGACGAGTTGAACGAGCACCGGGCGCTGCGCTGACGCCCCTCTCCCGCTCGCGGGAGAGGGGCGGGGGTGAGGGTGGCAGCGGAGCTTCGGCGCCTGCCCTCACCCCGGCCCTCTCCCGCAAGCGGGAGAGGGGGCAAATGCTACTTCGCGGCCTTCGCCTCCTCCACCGCCTCCTGCGTCACCGCCTTCATCCGCTCCATCATCGGCGCCAGACGCGACTGCATGATCGTCATGCTCTTTTGCATGACCACGGGCATCTTCTCCACGAACGCCGCGCCGGCCGGGCTCCGGTAGAACGCGATCAGGCCGTCGATCTCCTCCTGGGTGAAGCTCTCCTGATACACCTGCACGTAGAGGGATCGCATCTTCGACCAGCTGAGCTCCTCCTTGATCACCTGCGCGTACTTCGCCATCTTGGCGTCGCAGATCTGCTGCTGCGCAGGGGTCAGGTGCTCGTTCTTCGTCGCCGCCGCCACGGACTGCCGGGTCATCTGGTCGATGGTGGCGAGCATGTTGTCCAGGAGCTTTTCCGACTTCGTGATGGCCAGCAGCGTGTCGATCGATTCCGCGCTCGGCGGCGCCGCGCAGACCGCCTGGGTGAAAGCCACGGCGGCAACGGCAATCACGAGTCTTCGCATGATTCGCATCCCTTCCAGGAATCGGTGTCCTATTCGAGCTCGACCCGCGTCAGGTTGTCGTCCGAATTGCGGTCGATCCGCTTGTTATACGGATCGACGCCGACGAATTTCGGCAGCCGGTCGGTCACCAGCGTCACTTCCTGCCTGCCGGTCGTGATCGCGCGCCGCTCCAGCGTCAGCACCGAATCGCGCCGGTAGCCCTTCTTGCCGGGCTCGTCGGTGAAGGCCCCGAGGTCGAACGGCTCGTCGAGCGGAACCTCGGTCTCCCTGCCCTTCCCATCAGCGTACAACTTCCGCCCCTCGACCATGAAGCGGACCTCGTACCTGCCATCGGGCAATCGTTTCGCCTTTGCTTCGGTCGCCTTCATGTCATACAGCGTGATCCGGTCGAACAGATCGGTGATCAGCGCGTCGTTCTGCGCGCCGGCCTGCGCGCGCAGCAGTTGCAGGAAATCGGTCGTCGACGGATACGGCGCCGGCTTGAAACCGTATTGGGCGATCAAGCCGGCCAGTGCGCGATTGACCGCGTCCGCGCCGACGACCTCCTTGAGCCAGTACATCGCGAGCGCGCCCTTGTTGTAGTGGATGTAGGGCTGGTTCTCGACCCGGTCGAGCGGAAGCTCCTCGACGACCTCCCCGCCGCGGTTGCGCAGGTAGCGGTCGAGCTCGCCCTTCAGGAACTTGCGGATCTGCTCGCGGCCGTAAAGCTTCTCCATCACCAGCAGCGCCGAATACTGCGCGAACGATTCCGACAGCATCGTCATGCCCTGCTTGTCGGCGCCGATGACCTGGTGAGCCCACCATTGGTGGGCGATCTCGTGCGCGGTGGCAAAAGTGACGAAATCGATCGTCTCGTCGCTGCGGGCCTCGTGGAAGCTCTGGATGAAGCCGATGCCTTCCGAGTACGGCACCGTGTTCGCGAACGATTGGGCGAACGTCTCGTAGGCGGGGAATTCGATGATGCGCGCCTGCCGGAACTGGTACGGCCCGAAGCTGGCGCTGAACACGTCGAGCGAGACCTTCATCGCGTCGAGCATCCGCTGCACGTTGTACTCGTGCGCGGGGTTGTAGTAGACGGCCAGCTCGACCGGCTTGCCGTCGGGCCCCGCCCACCTGTCTTTCCTGACCGCGTATCGCGCGGACTGGATCGAGAAGAAATGCAGGATGGGCGCATCGGTGCGCGTCACCAGGGTGCGGCGGCCGCCGCTCACGGTATCGCTGACGGTGTAGCCGGGCGCGATCGGGGTCTGATCGGCGTCGGTGGTCACCTTGATCTCGGCGTCCACCCAGTCGCTGTCATGGCGCACGTACTGGTACGCGGTCGCCGCCTGGTCCTCGAGCTTCGGGGGCCGCAGCTCGGCCGGCAGGCCATGCTTGCGCCGCTTGGCGCGCTCGGTGAGCAGCTCCTGGCGGCTCATGCCCAGCATCGGCGCGATCTCGAAGTTGTTGAGGAACGTGCCGTTTTCGACGATGCGTGTCAGCGGCCGGTCGTTGGGGAATCCGCGCTCCTCCAGCAGCGTCTCGAAGCGCAGCGTGCGCCGCTCGCCGGGCTGCATCGGCGGGTCGAAGGCGTAGATCCGGTAGTTGAAGTCGGGGTACTCCTTCTCGAGTCTCGTTCCCGGAACTTCGAGTGCCAGCAGCTTCAACCGCCGCTCCCAGCGCACGTGCACCTGAGCGAGCGGAGCTCCGGTCCGGTTCTCGATCACATAACTGCCCGCGGTCCGCGCGCGCGCCTGGGACGGCCACAGCTCGACGGCGAGCTTTGCGTCGACGATGCGCGGCTGCGGCGTGTTCTCGAAGCCGAGCAGCGCCTTCTCGTACTCGGCGGTCCATCGCTCGACGTCGGGTTTCGTCCGGTACTCGTTGAGCACGTTCGTGTTGTACCAGCAGAACGCGCCGATCCCGATCCAGGCAAGCGCGGCCGCTCCCAGCAGCCGCCCGGCAGGCCCGGCGAGCCTCGCCTTCGCCCGCCCGAAGCGCACGCGCAGGCGCGCTTCGGTGCCGCGCCGCCACAGCAGGTGCGCGCCGACCGCCAGCATGAGCCCGAAAGCGAGCCAGTAGGCCTCGAACCAGGCGCGGCCGATCCAGAACCGGCCCATGCCGTTCATGTCGGAAAGCGGCACCTGGGGCCCGCCCCCGTAGTCGTACAGGTGATGCTCGAACCCCGCCGTGGCCAGCGTTGTCGCCGCGACCACGTAGACCAGCATCACCGCCCAACCCGTGAACTTGTGCGGCACGATCACCTGCACGAACACGGCGAGCACGGCGAGCAGCACGGCCCCGATCAGCGAGGGCACGACGAACCACCACAGATAGGCGCCGAGCTCGAGGCGGAAGTAGCCGTGGAAGACCTGGAACAGCGCCGCGGTGACGACGCCGACCACCACGGTGGCGAGCAGCACCAGCGAGATCGCGAGCATCTTGGGCAGCGCGAACGCCCAGTCCGGCGCGGGGGTCGCATCGACCATCTCGTGGATGCGGCGCTCGCGGTCGCGCCAGACCAGTTCGCCCGCGTAGTAGATGGCGACGATGATCGGGATGAACGTGTAGGCGCCTTCGAGCACCTGCACCATCACGCGCGTCACCGGCAGGTATTCCGTGCCGCGGTCCTCGACCGTGGCGAACAACCCCCCCAATGCGTTGAACGCGCCGATCGCGAGCAGCACGAAGAACGCCGGGCTCTTGAAGACGAAAGCCATGTCGAAGCGCGTCAGCGCCGCGAACTGGGGCCACGCGGGGCCGCCGCGCGCGGCCGCGACCGCCTGCGTCGCGGCTGCGCGCGCCACGGGCGCGGCTTCCGGCGGCACCGCACCGGCCGCTGCGGCACGGCGTCCGCGCGCCTCGAAGCGGAACAACCGGTAGGCCAGCGCAAACAGCACCCCGCCCGCCCCGAGCCAGATCGACCGGTTGACCAGGAGCAAACCCGTGAGCGCGGGCAGGCTCGCGTTGCGATCGTAGGCGGTCCAGTACTTCGTGACCTTGACCAGTGCGGCGACGCCGAAAGGATCGGACAGCGCCGACACCGTGTCGAACGCGGGATCTCGCAGCAGCACGCGCGTCACGAGGAACAGCACCAGGAACGCCACGACGCCGACGTAAGTCCACATCATCGAGCGCGTCGCGGTGGCCAGCGCGAAGAAGCCCGCGCTCGTCACCAGCAGCGTCGGCAGGCCGAACAGGAACACCGCGTACAGGTAGTGCGCGGCGACGAACGGCCCCAGCTTCTCGGGATCGATCCACGGCATCCACGATCCGACCAGCATCCCGAGCGGCACGCTGAGCATCACGAGGAAGGCGACCGCCAGCGCGCCGGCGAACCGTCCGACCAGGTAGTCGAACTTGCTCACGCGCGTGGCGCGGATGATCGGCGCGAAGCCGGTCTCGTCGTCGCGGATCACGACGTTGGCGACGAAGGCCGTCACGACGAAGACCGCGAACACGTTCATGATCGCCAGCGTCTGCAGGATCGCGTAGGGCGAATTCACGTGCACGTTGCCTTTCGCGCCGATCTGGATCTGGTCGACCGTCACCGAACCGAAGGTCAGCAGGAAGAACAGCGCGAAGCCGATGAAGAACAGCGGCGAGCGCAGCTGCAGCCGCGCTTCGAACCCCGCGATGCGAGCCAGCATCGGCCGCCCCTATCGCGCGGCCGGCGGCGACGCCCGGCGATCGGCGGCCAGGGTCGCGAAGTACAGGTCTTCGAGGCCACCGTCGACCGGTTCGAACCCCGGTTCGGGAGGCGCGTCGGCGGCGACGTGGACCACCGTCTGGCCGCCGCGCAGGCGCGTGCTGATCACGTCGGCCCGCGACCGCCAGCCGTCGAGGTCGGCGCGCTCGATCGCGCGCCGCCAGATCCGCCCCTGCAACGCGCGGACCAGTTCGGCCGGCGCGCCGACCCTCACGATGCGCCCTTCGTTGATGATCGCCATCCGCGAACACAACTCCGCCACGTCGTCGACGATGTGAGTCGAGAGGATCACGACGACGTTCTCGCCGATCTCGACCAGCAAGTCGAGGAAGCGGTTGCGCTCCTCCGGATCCAGCCCGGCGGTGGGTTCGTCGACGATGATCAGCGTCGGCCGGCCGATCAGCGCCTGTGCGATGCCGAACCGCTGGCGCATGCCGCCCGAGAATCCGGCCACGGGCTTCCTGCGCACGCCCCAGAGGTTGACCTGCTGCAGCAGGCCTTCCACGATCTCCCTGCGTTCGCGCCGGCCGGCGATGCCTTTGAGAACCGCCAGGTGGTCGAGCAGGTCGAGCGCGGAGACGCGTGGATAGACGCCGAAGTCCTGCGGCAGGTATCCGAGCGTCGCGCGCACCGGTTCCGGCTGCCGGATCACGTCGATGTCGCCGAACCGGATGCTGCCCTCGGTCGGCGTCTGCAGGGTCGCGATGCAGCGCATCAGCGTCGATTTGCCGGACCCGTTGGGTCCCAGCAGCCCGAACATCCCCTTGGGGATCTCCAGGCTCGCCCGATCGAGCGCGCGCGTGCCGTTGGGGTAGATGTGCGTGACGTTGGTGAGCGTGAGCATCGGGAATTTCTCGTTGGATTGGCTTGAGGGAAACCGGCCGGTTTCGTACGGGCGTGCCGCAAACGATCGCGGATTAGACGGCATCCGGGCAGCGCCGCGCAATCGGCATGTGATTAATCGCGCCTTTCGCGGTACAGACGGGCCCCACTCCGGATGTGCTGCGTTCCAAGCTCGAGCGTTCTTCCTCGATCGATCGGCCGATGACAGCGCCCCGGCGCAGGAGTACCTTGCCCCCGGTCCTGAAGCGCAAGGGGAACACGATGCCACGCAGCGTCCCTTCCGACCGGCCCTCCGCGAGCGGCCTGACCCGCAAGGTCGTTCGATCCCTAGGCCTGGCATGGTTGCTCGTTGCTTGTGAGGCCATGCCGCCGCCCACGCCGCCGGCCGGCGTGACCGATCCCGGCGTCGATCCGCACGCAGCGTCTCGCGCCGGCGGCCCCCTGCCCGGGATGACTCCCGAAGAGACACAGTTGTTCGCCGCGGCCGCCGGGACCTTCGTCGAGCTCGATTCCGTCAGTGGCACCTTCGTCAGCCCGGTCTTCGGACCCGAGACGAGCAAGGGCTTGGGACCGCGGTTCAATTCGATCGGTTGCGCAAACTGCCATGCACAGCCGACGGTCGGCGGCACGAGTCCGGCGGTCAACCCCCAGGTTCAGGCCGCGCACGACGCCGGCGCGTCGAACTCGATTCCGTACTTCATCACCGTCGACGGCCCGGTGCGCGAAGCGCGCTTCAAGTCCGCGGTCGACGCCTCAGGACAGGTGATCTCGCCGACGCAGCGCGATGGCGGCGTGCACGCCGACTTCACGATCAGCGGGCGCGCCGATGCGCCGGGCTGTTCGATCGAGCAGCCGCCGTTCGACGCGGGCCGCCGCCAGGACAACATCTCGTTGCGGATCCCCACCCCGGTGTTCGGCGGCGGACTGATCGAGGCGATCGCCGACGAGACGATCCTGAAGGAGCACCAGCGCACGCGGACGGCACGCAGCGAGATGGGGATCGCGGGACGCGAGAACCGCGGCCGTGAGAACCGCACGGGCAACGATTCGACCATCACGCGCTTCGGCTGGAAGGCGCAGAACAAGTCGCTCTCGATCTTCGCCGGCGAGGCCTACAACGTCGAGCAGGGCGTGAGCAACGAGCTGTTTCCCCAGGAGCGCGACACCGAGGCCACGCCGCTGCCGGCCGCATGCTTCTTCAACGCGACACCGGAGGATCACACGAATTTCGATGCCGTCCATAAAGCCGGCGCCACGTTTTCGGACATCGCGAGCGACGTCGTCAACTTCGAGATCTTCATGCGCTTTCTCGCGCCGCCGGCGCCGGCCTGCGATTCGTTCGCGGTCCCGTCCGCCTGCGCGCCGAACATCGCGGCGGGGCGCGCGACCTTCGATCGGATCGGCTGCGCCCTGTGCCATGCGCCGCAGCTCCCGGTCGGGCCCTCCTCGAGCGCGGCCATCACGGCGCAGAAGACGGCGCGGCTGTTCTCCGACCTGCTGGTGCACCACATGGGCGATGGGCTCGCCGACGGGATCACGCAAGGCCTGGCCGGCGACGACGAGTTCCGCACCGCGCCGCTATGGGGCGTCGGCCAGCGGATCTTCTTCCTGCACGACGGCCGCACGCGGGACCTGGTGCAGGCGGTCATGCAGCATGCCAGCCGCGGTTCGGAGGCGAACCGGGTCGTCGAAAGGTTCAGCCGCCTGCCGCCGCAGCAGGCGCAGGAGCTGATCGACTTCCTCCGCTCGCTCTGAAGGCCACCGGCTAACACTCCCCTCTCCCGCGTGCGGGAGAGGGGCGGGGGTGAGGGTGCGAAGCGGAGCTCCGGCGGCGGCCCTCACCCCCAGCCCCTCTCCCGCAAGCGGGAGAGGGGAGTGTCTAGGCACCCAGCCAGCTTGCCGGCAATCGCCCCCCAACCGTCGCGGTGCGCGGCCGTGCGAGGAGGCGGCAGCCGCTCGTGCGTCAGCACGAGCTCGGTCCCGTCGCGATGCGGCAGGAACTCGACCGTGACGACGGTCGGCCGGTGATCCGTGTTGACCGAAATCCAGGTGAACGAGAGCCGCGCCGGCCGTTCGATCGCCAGATACTCGCCGCGGTGCTCGACTGCCCCCTCGCCATGGATCATCGTGATGCGGAACATTCCCCCGACGCGCGCATCGACCTGCGCCGTGGCGGTCGACCCCGGTCTTGGCGTCATGAACCGGGCGAGACTCGACGCGTCCAGCCACGCGTCGAACACCCGTTCGCGCGGCGCGGGGATGACCCGCCGTACCACGACCGGGTCCACGGATTCGTCTTCGATCATCGGCGCCTCGCCCGTTGCCGTCTTGTTCTACCCACGCCGGGTGCGCTCCGCCCGGAGACCAGCAGGTCCTCGAGCGCCGCGAGCCTTCCTTCCCAGAACGCGCTGTAGCGCTGGAACCAGTCGGCCGCTTCCCGCAAGGGTGCCGCCCGCAGCCTCAGCCGATGCTCGCGGCCGCGGATCGTGCGTTCGATGAGGCCCGCACGCTCGAGGATCTTCACGTGCTTGGAAACCCCGTTGAACGAAATGGGAAAGCGCTCGGCCAGGCCGCCGACGTTGCTTTCGCCCTCGCTCAGCGCGGCGAGGATGCGGCGGCGCGTGGGGTCCGCGATCGCCCCGTAGACCCGGTTCAGCAGCAGTTCGTCGTTCGCGCGCATTGCAAATATTCAACCATATGGTAGAGTATCACGACGGTGTCTCGCGCGGGAGGGATCGAATGGGCAGCGGCGGTGGCGGTGCTCTCAAGGGTCATCGGGTCGTTTCCCGGGAGGAGTGGATCGCGGCGCGGACCGCCTTCCTGGTCAAGGAGAAGGCGTTCTCCCGCCAGCGCGAGGAGCTCGCGCGCGCGCGGCGCGAGCTGCCCTGGGTCGAGGTCGGCAAGCGCTACGTCTTCGAGGGCCCCGCCGGGCAGCAGACGCTGGCCGATCTGTTCGAGGGCCGGCATCAGCTTGCCGTCTACCACTTCATGTTCAATCCCGACGACGACGCCGGATGCCCCCACTGCTCGTTCTGGGCGGATCACTACGACGGCATGGTCGTCCACCTGAACCAACGCGACGTCGCGTTCGCCGTCATCTCCCGGGCCCCGCTGGCGAAGATCGACGCGTTCAAGCGGCGGATGGGCTGGAAGTTCAGGTGGCTCTCGTCGAACGGCACCGACTTCAACTACGACTACCAGGCGTCCTTCGCCCCGGCCGACCTGAAGAGCGGAACCGTCTTCTACAACTACGCGAAGTCGCCTGCCGTCGCCCCCGATCGCGAGGGCATCAGCGTCTTCTACCGCGACGACGACGGCAAGGTGTTCCACACCTACTCGTGCTACGCGCGCGGGATCGACATGGTGAACGGGACGTACCAGTTCCTCGACCTGGTGCCCAAGGGGCGGGACGAAGACCCCGAGGCGACGCAATCGTGGGTCAGGTACCACGACCGGTATTAGATTCCGGGGTCGAGCTCTGCCCGCGCAGCGCGGACTGCTCGGATCTCGGCACTCCTGCTGCTCGCCCCTCTGGGGGCTTGGGCTTTTATCAGACCGGCGGCGCGGCCTTCGCCGCCTGAGCGCCGGCGTCAGAACGCCGGCTTGATCTTGGCCGACTGGTACTTGTCGACCGCGGCCATGATCTCCGCGCGCGCCTTGTCGGGTCCGCTCCAACCCACGATCTTGACCCACTTCCCGGGTTCGAGGTCCTTGTAGTGCTCGAAGAAGTGCTGGATCTGGGTCAGGCGTTCCGGCGCGATGTCCTGCGGCTTGGCCCAATGCTTGTACCACGGCAGGATCTTGTCGATGGGCACCGCCAGCAGCTTGGCGTCGCCGCCGGCTTCGTCCTGCATTTCGAGCACACCCAGCGGGCGGCACCGCACGACCACGCCCTGCTGCAGCGCGAACGGCGTGATCACGAGCACGTCGAGCGGATCTCCGTCGTCGCACAGCGTGTGCGGGATATAGCCGTAGTTGCACGGGTAGTGCATCGCGGTGCCGATGAAGCGGTCGACGAACAGCGCACCGCTCTCCTTGTCGACCTCGTACTTGATCGGCTCGGCGTTCATCGGAATCTCGACCACGACGTTGAACTCGTCGGGCAGCAAATGCCCCGAGCCGACCCTGCTCAAACCCATTTTGTCCCCCGGAAAAGCCTGGGATTCTACAGGCTCGACTCGCGCGCGATGGATCTGATCCCGCTGCGCGGCACCGCATTGGCGCGACGGGCCAGCCCGATCGCGGCCTCGCGAAACCGGCCGGCGGCCGCCTCGCCCTCGCCGATCGCCTCGGCGAGCTCGGCCAGCGCCAGCGCGCTCTCCGGATCGGGTGCGAGCCGGTGGCTCTCGTCGAGATAGGCGCGCGCCTTGCCCCACAGCTGCTCGCGCAGGCAGATCCGGCCCAGACAGCGCAGCAGCGCCGCGCTGCGCGCATGCTGCCTGAGCCAGCCCTCCGCACGCTCGAGCGCCAGGCGCGGATTGTCGACCTTGCAGCGGCCGTACTCGTCGAGCAGGCGCTCGTCCCAGCGCTCCTGCAGCGCCGCCTCGAGCGCCCGCGCGGCGAGCTGGCCCTGACCCAGCGAGTTGAACAGGCGCGCGGCCTCGAGCGACAGCTCGGGCAGCAAGCGGTCCGCCTCGGCGATGGCGGTCCACTGGCGCTCGAGCGTGGCGGGGTCGGCTGCGGCCTCGCGCAACAGCCCGCGGTACGCGACCAGCTTGAAGCTGTTCGATGCCGCCGCGCGCAGCCCGCGATGCTTGTCGAGCGCGCGGATGATCCGGATGGCATCGTCCCAGTGGCCCGCCTGCAGGTGCGCGGCCAGCGCGATCCGCATCGCATGGATGTGGCGCGCGCCGGCGGCGTGCATCTCTTCGATGGCAGCCAGGGCGCGCGCGTTCTGGCGCTGCTCCGCCCACATCTCGGCCGCGCTGACCAGGCGCGCGGTCGAGAGCTCCGGGTAGGCGGAAGCGCGGTCGAGCCATTGCTCGCGCCGCTCGAACTCCTGCATGCGGTGCGCGGCGCGTGCACCGATCAGCGCGGCGAGACCGGCGATCGACGGGGTCGAGCGCGCGCTGCGCGCCGCGCGCTCGGCGCGCGCGAAGCGTCCTTCGAGCAGCGCCCTCAACGCCTCGCGCAGGCCGCGCTGGGCACCGATCTCGGCGCGCCGCTCGCGGTACGCGCGCACTCGCTCGGGGAAGTCCGACAGCCGTTGCAGCGCGCGCCCCAGCCGGTACGCGATCCACAGCAGCAGCACGCCGACCAGCACGACCAGGTTCACGGACAGGTCGACGCGATAGGGCGGCACGAGCGCGACGATCGTGCCCTGGCTGCCCTGCAGCGCGACCGCCGCCAGCGCCGCGAGCAGCGCCAGCCCCAGCGCCCATAGCAGCAGCTTCATGGCGCGCCGCCCGGATGTACGGCGCGCAGCGCGCCCAGGGTGTCGTCGAGCGCCGGCGCGTCGACCATCACCCGCACCGCCGCCAGCGCCCTGAGCTGGGACGCCGCGGCCGACACCGCGGGCTGTGCCGGATCGAAGTAGCGGTCGAGCAGGATCTGGACCTCCGCGACGTCCGCGCGGTACAGGCGATCGTTGCGCGACAGCACGGCCTGCCGCATGTCGAGCAGCCCGACCTTGACCCGGTCGCGGACGAGTTGCTGCTGGCCCGGGCCGAGCAGCAGCGAATCCGGCGTCTCGACCTCGCGTATCCGGACCAGATCGCCGAACTCCCGCTCGAACCACGCTCGCACGCGCACGCCGGCGCTGTCGGGACTGCGGTCCGCCTTCGCGTCGGCCGCCCGCTTGGCGGACGGCGCCGGCGTTGGCGTTGGCGCCGCCGGCGCCGGCCCGGCTGCCGACGCCAGCCGGCGCGAGGGATCGGCGAGCAGGTGCCAGCTGTCGACCGCCTGCATGAGCTGGTCGATCCGAACCGCGATCTCGGTCGGATCGACCACCGGTAGCGCCCGCAGGCGCTCCAGGTCGCGGGCGATCGCGGCGCGCACGCGCAGCGCCGCGGGCCGCGTCAGCTTCGCCAGCCGCGCGTCGGCGCTGCCCAGCGCGGAGATCGCGGCCGCGACGTCGCCATCGACGCGCAATTCGCTCTGGGCGACGTTGGCGAGGTGCTCGACCTCCAGCAGGGCGAGGTCGTCGCGCACCCGCCGCAGGTCGGTCACAGGCCCGGCGCCGGCATCGCTGCCGCTGTCGGAAGCGCCCCATTGGCGCTCGAGCGACGCCAGCCTCTCGTCGATCCGGGCGATGCGCTCGTCGCGCGCGCGCGCCTCGGCCGCGCCCTGGTCGAGGCGCGCGGAGAGCGACTGCATCAGGCCCAAAGCGTCGCGCGCCATGCCGATCAGCTTCCAGCCGCCTGCCAGCAGGACAAGCACGATCACGAGCGCAACCGACCAGGCAGCGGCGCGCCGCGGCGGGCGCGGCGGCACGCCCGCCTCGACCGCTGCCCCCGGCGCTACGCCCGCGGCAAAGCGCGCGTCGGCGTCGGGATGATCGGGGTGGGCGGCGGCGGCCGACGCCGGCGGCGAAGGCGAAACGGCGGCACCGGGCTGGGTCGGGTTCATCGGCTGTCGGCGGCATTGTAGTCGCCGCCGTGCGGGGGCAGGCGGGCGCCGATGCGCAGGCGCACCAGCGCCGCGGCGATCGCGGCCGGGTCCGGCTCGCAGACACCGGCGTTGCGGTACCCGTGCGCGCGCAGCTTCTCCTCGATGCGCGGATGCGTGCACAGCACCGCCCCATGCCTGACCCATTGCGGCGCATCGATCACGAGCTCGAACTGCCGATCGAGCACCTCGACCGCCTCGGTGCTGCTGACGAGCAGCGTTGCCGGCGCGCCGCCCGAGACCAGTGCGGCCAGCGCGGCGCGCTCGGCGTGCGTGGGCTCGTGCGGCGCGCGCCGGTAGGCCGCGATCTGCTCGACCTCGGCTCCGGACTCGCGCAGGCGCTCGGCCAGCCACTCGCGTCCGCTCGCGGCACGCACGATCAGCACCCGCCGCGGCGGCGGCACGCTCTCGGACAGTGCCGCCCACAGGGCCTCGGATCCGGCCTGCGCCTCGGCGGCGGCGCCGGCCGGCGCAAGCGTGCGCGCGGCGTCGGCCCCGGGCATCGCCGCGCGCACCGCCTCGAGCGTGGCGCGGCCGACCGCCGCGATGCCGGTGCCGCGCGGCCATGGCGAGTCCAAGGCCGCGGCGCAGCCGCGTGCGGCCGCCGGACTCACGAAGATCACCCAGTCGAATTCCGCCAGCCGCTCCAGCGCCGCTCGCAACGGCTGTGGATCGTCCGGCGGGCCCACGTCGAAGGCGGGCCACCACAGCGCGTCGAAGTCGCGGTCGCGCAGGCCGGCGGCGAGCTGCCGCCCCGCCTCGCCGGGCCGGCTCACGATCACGGGCGCGGAAGCCCGCTTCAGCTTCACCCTGCCGGGGCGGCGAGCAGCCGGTCCACGCCGCGCGCCTTCATGTCGGCCACGACCGCGGCGCCGAGCTCCTCGGGCCGATCGACCGCGCCGCGCGCCTCGGCTGCAACCAGCTCGCCGCTGGCCGCGTTGCCCGCCCAGGCACGCAGGTGCAGCTGACCGGCGTCGATCACCGCATAGGCCGCGAGCGGAAACTCGCAGCTGCCGCCGAGCGCGCGCGAAACCATGCGCTCGGCGCTGACCGCGGCGCGGGTCGGCGGGTGCTCGAAAGCCGCCACCCGCGCCCGCGCGGCATTGTCGCCGGCGCGAGCCTCGATCGCCAGCGCACCCTGGCCCGGTGCGGGCAGGAACACCGCGGTGGGGAGGATCTGGACGATCCGATCCGCCAGCCCGAGCCGCTTGAGCCCGGCCGCGGCCATCACCAGCGCATCGAACTCTCCCCGGTCGAGCTTCGCCAGGCGCGTGCCGACGTTCCCGCGCACCGGGCCGACCTCAAGCCGGGGGTAGTTGGCGCGCAAGGCCAGCTCACGCCGCAGGCTCGAGGTGCCCACGCGCGCGCCCGCCGGCATCTCTTCGAGCGAGCGATAGCGCGGACTGACGAGGCAGTCGCGCGGGTCCTCGCGCTCGAGGATCGCGATCAGGTCGAAGTCGGGCGCGAGCGACATCGGCACGTCCTTCAGCGAGTGCACGGCGATGTCGGCCCGCCTGTCGAGCAGCGCGGTCTCGAGCTCCTTGACGAAGAGCCCCTTGCCGCCGACCTTCGACAGCGACCGGTCGAGCACCTGATCGCCGCGCGTCGTCAGCTCGAGCAGCCGGACCGATGCGCCCGCATCCGCGCGCTGCAGCAGGGAGCGGACGTGCTCGGCCTGCCACAGGGCGAGCGGGCTGGCGCGGGTTGCGATGACGACGTCGGACATGCGGGACAGTTTAGATGAGTGAAGGCCCGTTCGCGGCCGCGCGTGGTCGCGGCGGCGCTCAGACTCCCGCGGCGGTCTTCACGCTCGGCCACTGGCGCCGGCTGATCGGCAGGCGCTCCGGCAGATCCTTGAGCAGGACTTCCCAGTGGCCTTCTCCGGCATCGCCACCGTTGTCCACCTTGCCCCTGACGCGCTGGAAGCCCAGGATGAAGCGGCGCGCGACCAGCGCGTTGCGATGGATGCGGACGAAATGCGCCCCGAATTCCTGCTCGAGCGCCGTCAGCGACTCCTCGGTCAGGTACTCGCGCTGAGGGGTGCGGATCGTCACGTACTTGAGTTCCGCGCGCAGATACACGACGTCGTCGATCGGCACCAGCACCATGCGGCCCCGCTCCGAGACGGTCAGGTGCGAGCGCGCCGAGCCCAGGCTGCGCGCCAGCTGCTCCAGGCGCGGCTCGTTGCGCTTCAGGCGCTGCGCACGCTGCAGCGCCGCCAGCAGGCGGTCGGCCCGCACCGGCTTGAGCAGGTAGTCGAGCGCCTGCACTTCGAAAGCCTGCAGCGCGTGCTCGTCGAACGCGGTGACGAACACGACCGCGGGCGGCGTCTCGCGCTGCGCGAGGTGCCGCGCGACCTCGATCCCGTTCATGTCCGGCATCATGATGTCGAGCAGCACCACGTCGGGCCGCAGCCGGTCGACGGCCTCGAGCGCCGAAAGGCCGCCGTCGGCCTGCCCGGCCACCTTCAGCTCGATCTCGCTGCCGCAGTCGGCCAGCACCTGCGCCAGCCGCGCACGCGCCAGGGGCTCGTCGTCGACGATCAGCACGCTCAGCATCTTCCTCTCGTCAGCCATCTCCCTCCGCCCTCTTCGAGCTCCCCCGGCCAATGTGAACGAGGGTTCGTGGCCGGTGGGCAGCGCCGCTTATGCGGACTTGTTTTCCACTGGAAGCGTCATGGTCAATTCGAACCGCTCACGCCGCACCCTCGTCTCCAGCCGCGCTTCCAGATCGTAGATCAATGCGAGCCGGCCGCGGATATTGTTGAGCCCGATCTGGTTGCCTTCGCGCTGGATGGGCTCGCGCGCGATCGGGTTGCTGACGAAGATCTCGAGATTGAAGCCGCGCTGGCGCACGCGCACCTCGATGTCGCAGCGCCCGGCGACGCGCTCCGCGCCGTAACGAACCGCATTCTCGATGATCGGTTGCAGAAGCAACTGCGGCACGCGAGCGCGCGGGTGCACGGCGCCGATCTGCCACTCGACGTGCAGCCGGTCGCCGAGGCGCGTCTGCTCGATCTCGACGTAGCGCCGGCAAAGGTCGAGCTCCTGCTCGAGCGGCACCAGCTTGCGCACGTCGCCCATCACGGCGCGCAGCAGCTCGGCCAGGCTCTCGAGCATCCGCTCGGCGCGCGCCGGATCGTCGCGGATCACCGCGAGCGCGGCGTTCAGGCTGTTGAAGAAGAAGTGCGGCCGGATGCGCGACTGCAGGGCCTGGAACTTCGCCTCGTCGACCGCGGGCGAGAACGCGCGCGCGCGCAGCTCGAGATAGTGCTGCACCGACATCCCGGCGAGCAGCCCCATGGCCGCCGCCACCCACGGCGCGCCCGACCCGGGATCGCTCGAGGCGCGCACGATCAGCATCGCGACCAGCATCGGCGCCGCCCAGGCCAGCAGCCGCTGCACCTTGGGCTGCCAGCGGCCGGCATAGCGGCTGAGCACGCACCAGACCAGCAGCGTGATCAGCGTCGCGGGCTCGACCACCGCGGCGAGCCCCAGCACTCCGGCGGCGAACTGCAGGCCGTCGGCCCGGACCAGCAGGGCGGCCGCGAACATCGCCACATTGACGCCGACACCGACGCGCAGCACGGTGCCCATGTTGCAGCCGTCCGGGATCACCCGCGGTGGCGCCGCCGCCGGCGCGGGCGCGGCTCCGCGCGCCGCCGGTGCGACCGCCGGGGCGGGAACCTGGAGGGTCTTCGGTTCGTTCGAGTCGTGCATCGGCATCGCCGCAGATGATGCGCCGGCGTCGCTACACTGGCGCCTGCGTCCCGCATCGCGGACGCCGGCGGCCAGCGCGCGCGGCGCGGCCGGTCCGTAGTCTTGCATAGCCGCGCGCGAAGCGACAGACATGACGCTCAAACCGCCTTCGGGCGCCGGTCCCGGCGCCGACAGCTCGCCGCTGCACGCCAAGCAGCAGGCCTGGTCCGGACGATTCTCCGAGCCGGTGGCCGACTTCGTGCTCCGCTACACCGCGAGCATCGGCTTCGACCACCGCCTCGCGCTCGCCGACATCGAGGGTTCGCTGGCGCATGCCTGGATGCTGGCGCAGGTCGGCGTGCTCACGCGCGCGGACTACGACGACATCGAGCGCGGATTGGGCCGCATCCAGGGCGAGATCGAGCGCGGCGACTTCCCGTGGCAGCTCGCGCTCGAGGACGTGCACCTGAACATCGAGCGCCGCCTCACCGAGCTGGTCGGCGAGGCCGGCAAGCGCCTTCACACCGGGCGCTCGCGCAACGACCAGGTCGCGACCGACATCCGGCTTTACCTGCGCGGCGAGATCGACTCGCTCGCCGAGGAGCTGACGCGGCTGCAGTCGGCGCTGGTCGAGCTGGCGGCCGCGCATACCGACACCGTGATGCCCGGTTTCACGCACCTGCAGGTCGCCCAGCCGGTGGTCTTCGGCCACCACCTGCTGGCCTACGTCGAAATGCTCGAGCGCGACCGCGAGCGCCTGCGGGAATGCCGCGCGCGGGTCAACCGGCTGCCGCTCGGCGCGGCCGCGCTGGCCGGCACCAGCTATCCGATCGACCGCGAGATGGTCGCGCGCCGGCTCGGGTTCGACGCCGTCTGCCGCAACTCGCTCGATGCGGTGTCGGACCGCGACTTCGCGGTCGAATTCTGCGCCGCCGCGGCGCTCGCGATGGCCCACCTGTCGCGCTTCGCCGAGGAGCTCGTGCTGTGGGTGAGCCCGCGTTTCGGCTTCATCGCGCTGCCGGACCGCTTTACGACAGGCTCGTCGATCATGCCGCAGAAGCGCAACCCGGATGTGGCCGAGCTCGCGCGCGGCAAGACCGGGCGCGTCTACGGGCACGTGGTCGCGCTGCTGACAATGATCAAGGCGCAGCCGCTCGCGTACAACAAGGACAACCAGGAAGACAAGGAGCCCCTGTTCGACACCGTCGACACGCTGCGCGATACGCTGCACGCGTTCGTCGAGATGGTGCCGGGGATCGAGGTCGACCGCGGCGCGATGCGCGCCGCCGCGCAGCAGGGCTTCTCGACGGCGACCGACCTGGCCGACTATCTCGTGCGCCGCGGTCTGCCGTTTCGCGACGCGCACGAGGCGGTCGGGCGCGCGGTCCGGCGCGCCACCGAGCTCGGCTGCGGCCTGGCCGAGATGCCGCTGGACGAGCTGCGCCGCTTCGCCCCGGGCCTCGATGCCGAGGTGTTCGGGGTGCTGGGCGTCGACGGCTCGGTGGCGGCGCGCGACCACGTCGGCGGCACGAGCCCGTCGCAGGTGGCGGCCCAGGTCGAACGCTGGCGGCGCGTCCTGTCGTTGCGAAGCTGAAGGGTCAGCTGCCGCCGACGGTCATCGACTCGATCAGCACCGAGCCCGCGACCCGGCTGCCTCGCACCACCTTGTCGGCGCCGACGGCAACGATCCCCGCGAACATCTGGCGCAGGTTGCCGGCGATCGTGATCTCCTCGACCGGGAAGCGGATCTCGCCGCGCTCGACCCAGAACCCGCTCGCGCCGCGCGAATAGTCGCCGTTGACGTAGTTGACGCCCTGGCCTATCAGCTCGGTGACCATGAGGCCGGTGCCGAGCTTGCGCAGCATGGCCTCGAAGCCGTCGCCGCCGCGCGTCAGCGTCGAGTGCAGCTCGAGGTTGTGCGAGCCGCCCGCGTTGCCGGTGGTCTTCATCCCGAGCTTGCGCGCCGAGTAGCTGGACAGGAAATAGCCCTTCAGCACGCCCTGGTCGACGACATCGCGCCGCTGGCCGCGCACCCCCTCCTCGTCGAAGGGGCTCGAGCCCAGTGCGCGCCTGGCGAACGGGTCCTCGCGGATCGACACGTGCGGCGCGAACAGCGGCTTGCCCAGCCCGTCGACGAGGAACGAGGCCTTGCGATACAGCGCGGAGCCGCTGGCGGCCTGGACGAAATTGCCCAGCAGCCCGCAGGCCACCGGCGCCTCGAACAGCACCCGGCACTTGCGCGTGCCGAGCCGGCGCGACGAAAGGCGCGCCAGCGCGCGCCGCGCCGCATAGTCGCCGATCGCCGCGGCCCGCCCGAGCTCTTCGGGGGCGCGCGCCGACGAATACCAGTCGTCGCGCTGCATGCCGTCGCGGTTGCGGGCGATCGGCGACACCGAGATCGAGTGGCGCGAATAAGGGTACCCGGCGACGAAGCCGCGCGAATTGGCGAGCACGAAATGGCCCGCCGACGCATACACGTTGGCGCCCTCGGAATTGACGATCTGCCGGCTGACGGCGAACGCCGCCTGCTCGCCGCTCTGGGCGATCTGGATCGCGCGGTCGGCGTCGATGTCCCATGGATGGAACAGGTCGAGGTCCTGCGGCGCGCGGTCGAGCGCATCGGCGTCGGGCAGGCCGGCGGCCTCGTCCTCGGCCGTGAAGCGCGCGATGTTGTAGGCGGCCTCGGCCGCCTGCCGCACGGCGGCGGGCGAGAAGTCCGACGTCGACGAATGCCCGCGCCGCTGGCCGATGTAGACCGTGATGCCGAGGCCCTTGTCGCGCGTGTTCTCGATCGTCTCGACCTTGGATTTGCGCGTGGTGACGGACAACCCGGTCGATTCGCTCGCCTCGCACGCGGCGTCGGTCGCGCCGAGCTTGCGCGCATGCTCGAGGACCTCGAGCGCCAGTTCACGCAACCGGTCGTCGGTGATCGAAAAAGGTGAGCTCATGCGCGTTCGTCGCCAGACGCCCCGTGTTGTCGGCCGCGCTACGCGGTGATTCGCGGCCCTTGTTGGCGGGCGGGTCGGCAGCCTGGTTCCGGCCGGACCCGGGCCGCTATGATAGCCGCCGTGGCCGCGCGAGCCGGGCACGCGCACCGCCGGGCTCCGGCGGGCGCCACCGGCGCGTGCGCCGGCTTTCCGACCGCAGCGATGGACCCGTCGACGCCCCTCGAAGAGGAACGCCCGAGCAAGACCCAGCGCAAGCGCGACATGCACGATCTGCAGGCGCTCGGCGAGCGGCTGGTCGCGCTGAACCCGGCGCAGTTGAAGCGCGTCCCGGTCCCCGAGCGCCTGCTCGAGGCGATCGAGCTCGCGCGGCGGCTCAACCGGCGCGAGGCCCGCCGCCGCCAGCTGCAATTCATCGGCCGGCTGATGCGGGACGTCGACCCCGAGCCGATCCGCGCCGCGCTCGCCGTCGTCGGCGGCGAGTCGCGCGCAAGCGCGGAGCTGATGCACCGCTGCGAGCATCTGCGCGACCGGCTGCTCGAGGACGACGGCGCGCTGACCGGATTCCTGCAGGCTCACCCGGGCGCCGACCCGCAGTGGCTGCGCGCCAAGATCCGCGCCGCGCGCGAAGAGCGCGAGCACGGCCGGCCGCCCGCGCATGCGCGCGAGTTGTACCGCTGGCTGCACGAAGCGCTGCTGCGCGAGGCTTTCCCGTGAACCGCGGCTTCGAAGAGCGGCGGCGCTGGACGTCTTCGGCCCAAAGGGCAGGCTCTCCATGACGCCGGCGCGCGACAGCCCCGACCAGCTCATCGTCGGCCTGGTGTCGGCGTCGGATCGCGCCACCGCCGGCGTCTACGCCGACCAGGGGCTGCCCGGGCTGCGCGACTGGCTCGGCCGCGCGCTGAAGACCCCCTGGCGGGCCCACGAGCGCCTGGTTCCCGACGAACGCGCGCGCATCGAGGCGGCGCTGATCGAGCTCGTCGACCAGGTCGGCTGCGACCTCGTGCTGACCACCGGCGGCACCGGTCCCGCGCGGCGCGACGTGACGCCGGAAGCCACGCTTGCGGTGGCCACGCGCGAGATGCCCGGTTTCGGCGAGCAGATGCGCCGCATCTCGCTCGAGTTCGTGCCGACCGCGATCCTGTCGCGCCAGGTGGGCGTGCTGCGCGAGACCGCCGGCCACGCCGCGCTGATCCTGAACCTGCCCGGCCAGCCCAAGGCGATCGCCGAGACGCTCGAAGGGCTGCGCGCCGCCGACGGCCGCGTGCAGGTACCGGGCATCTTCGCCGCGGTGCCCTACTGCATCGAGTTGATCGGCGGACCGATCATCGAGACCCACGAGGCGGTCGTGAAGGCGTTCCGGCCGAAGAGCGCCAAGCGGGCCCTGCTTTCCCCTCTCCCGCTCGCGGGAGAGGGGCAGGGGTGAGGGTAGCGAACGGAGCTTCGACGCCCACCCTCACCCCCGGCCCCTCTCCCGCGCGCCGCGCGGGAGAGGGGAGAAATAACTTTTAGGAGTCCTTCCATGCCACAGAGCTCCGCGCAGCCTGCGGCCGTGCTGCCCGACTGCGTCGAAATGCAGACCCGCGAGCGGCCCGACGCGGCGGTCATCTGGCTGCACGGCCTGGGCGCCGACGGCTACGACTTCGTGCCGGTCGTCCGCGAGCTCGATGCGCTCGGCGCGCCGCCGCTGCGCTACGTGTTTCCGCACGCGCCGATGCGTCCGGTCACGATCAACGGCGGACACGTGATGCGGGCCTGGTACGACATCCGCGCCGCCGACCTCGCGCTGCGCGAGGACCCGGAGGGGATTCGCGGCTCGCAGGCACAGGTCGAGCTGCTGATCGAGCGTGAGATCGCGCGCGGCGTGTCACCCGCGCGCATCGTGCTGGCGGGCTTCTCGCAGGGCGGCGCGGTCGTGCTGCACACGGCGATCCGCCACCCGCAGCCGCTGGCGGCGGTGGTGGCGCTGTCGTGCTACCTGCCCCTCGAGGGCACGGTCGACGCCGAGGCGACCGCGGCCAGCCGCTCGACGCCGATTTGGATGGCGCACGGCACCGCGGACCCGGTCGTCCCGTTCGAGCGGGGCCGGCGCTCGCGCGAGCGCCTCGATGCGCTCGGCTTCCGGGTCGAATGGCGCGAGTACCCGATCCAGCACGGCGTGAGCGCCGACGAGATCGCCGACATCGCGCGCTTCCTTGCAAGCCGGCTGCCCGTGTAGGAAAAAGCCTGACAGGTGATCGGCTCCAAACCGGCGAAGCGCGCGCTTATCGCGCGCTCGTCCATCCGGCCTAGCTCCAGAATGCGTTGGCGGGGAAGTGTGCGCGACGGAACGTGCGCAGGCCCCTGAAGCCCCAGAAGACCCGGAGCACGGCCATGACGACAGGAAACGACGTTGGATTCGAATCGCGCGCGCACTGCCAGCTGCCGCGCTACTTCCGCTGGTTCTCCGGGCACTGCGTGCTGCGCCAGATCGACGCCTCGGATGCCGCGCGCATCGAGGATGCGCGATCGAAGCCCGGGTTCGCGTCGTGCCGTGGCGACGGCGCGCCGCCTTCGGAGGCCGATGCGCTCAAGCACATTCGCGACGCGCAGGCCGAATGGATGCGCGGCGCGCGCTACGCGATGTCGGTGATCCGCCGCCAGAGCCACGCGTTCGTCGGCTGGATCGAGCTGCGCAGCGATGACCCATGGCGCGCGTGCTGGACGCTGGACTGGCACATGCAGGCGCCTTTCGTCGACGACGGCATCGCCACCGAGGCGATCGCGGCCGCCGCCGACCTGATGTTCTCCACGCTCGGGGCGCACCGCCTGCTGGCGACCTGCCCGCGGCGCCAGCCTTCGTCGGAGCGCATGCTCAACGACGCCGGATTCATCGAGCTCGCCCCCGCGGGCAGCCTCGATGCCGACACCCGCCGCCCGCGCGAGACGAGCCTTTTCGAGCTGGGGCGCGCCGATTGGGTCGCGATCCGGCGAGAGCAGTCGCAGAACGACGCAACCCCTGCCCGCGCCGCGCAGACCGCCGGCGCAACCCGGCCACGCCTCGAGCTGACGCTGGTCTGAAGCCGTCCCCGGCGCACGCCGGGGCCGGCCCGCCTGTCACGCCACGCTCGACCGCTCGATCCGATCGCCGTCGGAGATCGAAGCGAACACGGCGCGGTTGCCGCCGGCCATCTTGGCGTCGTACATCGCGCGGTCCGCCAAGTGCAGCAGCCAGCCCGGATCGCGGCCCTGCTCGGGCGCAAACGCGATGCCG
This sequence comes from uncultured Burkholderiaceae bacterium, assembly GCA_964512305.1. GTDB lineage: Bacteria > Pseudomonadota > Gammaproteobacteria > Burkholderiales > Burkholderiaceae_F > CAZEIW01. The sequence continues at coordinate 33,373 of CAZEIW010000244.1, forward strand.
ACGCTCGCCGACAGCGTGGCGCCTTGAAGGCCGTCGACGGTCACCGGGCGCCCGATCTCGTCCAGGATGCGGTGCGCGATGCGCTCGATGTCGCGGCGCTCGCCCGCATCGGGTATGAGCAGCGCGAACTCGTCACCGCCGTGCCGCGCGACCGTGTCCTGCGGCCGCACCACGCGCTGCAGCCGCTGCGCCATTTCCTGCAGCACGGCATCGCCGGCCTGGTGCCCGTGCCCGTCGTTGATCTGCTTGAAGCCGTCCAGGTCGATCACCACCAGCGCGCAACCCGCGTTGCGAAGCGAGCTCGTGGCGAGCGCCGCCACCGCGCGCTCCGCGAACAGGCGCCGGTTGGCCAGACCGGTCAGCTGGTCGTGGCGCGCGTCGTGCAGCGCGTGCGCTTCGCGGCGGCGAATCGAGTCGATATCGGCCAGCGCGGCCACGTACTCGCCGTTGCCGATCGCGCGCAAGGTCAGCTGGCACCACACGGTCTGCTCGACCGAGTGCTCGGGCGCGATGCGGCGCAGCCGGATCTCCCGCACCACCGCCTGCCTCGACCCCGCCGACTCGTCCGCGGCCGCCGCGGCCTCCGCCCAGTCCTCCGGCTCGACGAAGACCTCCGCCAGGCGCGTCGCGGCGAGCTGTGACGGGCTGCGCCTCAGGAGCACCAGCAGGGCGTCGTTGCAGCGCGCCACCATGCCCTGGCTCACGACCGCGATCGCCTGGCCGGACGAGTCGAGCACGCTGCGCTCGACGCGCAGCGCCTCGGCGAGCCGTGCCTCGCGCTGCTTGAGAACCGTCAGGTCGACATTGATCCCGATCGCGCCGACCCAGGCGCCGCTGGGCGAATTCAGCGCGACGGCATTGACCCCGACCACGATGCGGCGGCCGTCGCGGCCGACCTGAGCCATCTCGACGTCGCGCAACGCGTGCCCGGCGCGCAACCCGCCCAACGCGCGCCGCGCCTGGGCAGGATCGACCGCCGGATCGAGCAGCACGGTGATCGGCGCGCCCAGCAGGCTTTCGACGCTGTAGCCGTACATGTCGCGGCAGGCGCGGCGGCTCACGAACGTGAAGCGGAAATCGGTGTCGCAGGCCCAGATCAGGTTCGGCGAGGCCTCGACCAGCGACTTGTACTGGTCCTTGCGGCGCCGCAGGCGATCGACCGCGATCAGCTCATGCGCCGATGCGATCGTGTCCAGCACCAGGGCGCCACGTTGCGCCGGCCCGCCGGCACCCGCCGGCCGGTTCAGCGGCACCACATGGCTGCGCAGCGCCAACCGCCCGCCCGAGGCGCTGACGCGCTCGTTGCGCAGATCGTACGTGGGCCGGCCAGCCAGCGCCTCCTGCAAGGCCGTCTCCATCGCAGCATGGGACGATGGCAGGAAGGCGAACGCGTCCGACCAGCTCGGCCGCTGGGCGGGTTCGATTCGCACACCCCAGCGGCGGGCGTCCGGAATGCTGGTCCGGACCACGCAGCCGGCGGGATCGACCTGCCACACCAGGCCCGGCAGATGGCGCAACCAATCGGCGTCGCCGGCGTCGGCCGGGGGCGCTTCGCCGGCGATCACCGCGATGGCACCGCCACCGCCCGAGCGTCCGACTCGCACCCGTACCGGCCACGCGATGCCGCCGGCCAGGTGTGGCGCGAACTGCAGCCTTGCCTGGACCGTCCGATCAGGCGCCGCCAGTGCGCGCTGGAAGGCGTCGGGCGGCTCGATGAGCGCCAACTCCTCGAGGCGGCGCCCGACACAATCGCCCGCCGAACGCCCGATCAGGCTCTGCGCGGCGCGGTTGACCTCGAACAGCCGCCCCTCGTGCACCGCGATCATCGGCACCGCGACGGTTTGCAAGGCCAGGACCACGCCGCGCCGCGTGGAGCCGGCGGGCTGTGCCTGGGCCTGCAGCGGGCGCACCGCGGTTGCGGCAAACCGGCCGTCACGCGTCAGGGGCGGCGCGGCGGGAATGCCGAGCCAAGCCAGGCCCAGCATCCAGCCGATGAGTCCGAACGCAGCCAGCGGTACCCCCGTTCCCTGCCAGGCGAGCGCCGCCACGGGCAGTGCCCAGACCAGCAGCCCCCGCATGCCTGCCGACCGGTCCGGGGCGCAGATCGCCGACAGCAGCATCGCCACCGCGAGTGCGGCCGCGAGCTCCGTTGTCACGACCGGCGGCCAGGGGCCGGCAAGACCGAAAAACACGGCCCAAAGGGCCGCGTCCAGGCCGATCGTCGAAAGCCGCAACGAGGCGCTCTTCGCCCCGAGCGCCGCGCGCACGGCCGCGTTGAGCACGACCGCCCCGGCCCAGATCCAGGCTCGCGCATCGGCTTGCGCGGCGCAAATGCCCGCGAACAGCACGGTGAGCAGCGTGACCGGCAGCAGGTTGCGGTCGCCGAGGCGCAGGGCGCCGCGACCTGCAACCGGCCACGATGGCGCGCGCGGACCCTCGCGCGAAGCCGCCGGGACGGCGGCTACCGCAGAAGCGTCGGGAGGCGAATGGGGATCCCGCCCCGAGGCAGCGGTAACGTCCTTCGACGCCCCTGCGACGTCGACGGGCGCGGGTGCGGCGGCCGCCGGCGCGGGCGCATCGGCGGGCGGATCGACAGCCATCTGGCGTTCGGTCACGAAGGTTCACCCGCGACCGGCGCACACCCCGGCAGCGCCGCCGACCCGATCAAGGTGCCGTGCGGCAACCGCCCCCCGATGGCGGCCAAAAGGAACGGCGACCCCGGGGTATCTTCGGAAAGCATGGGGTGCAGGGCGATATTCTGGTTCTCTTGGCGTGCCCCAATGAGCACGATGATGCAATGCAGCGCAGCGGCGCCGGAAATTATCCATCCTCCCGGTTGAACCAACAACGGGGGATAGCCCACCTGCGCAAGTGCGGGAGCCCTGCATGCCGAGTCACCTTTCCATGAACCGTAGCTCCGAAGGGCGGCGGAGCAGGACGTTTGGCGCC